>CAYVXE010000030.1:11229-41953 GCA_964455375.1 uncultured Calditrichaceae bacterium | reverse complement strand
AGAAAAGGTGCTTCGGCGCCGAACTGATCCCATAAAACACCGGCTAAAAAAGAGCCGAGCATAATTGCCAAACTTGAGCACATAGTTAAAAGTCCTATTGCGGAACCTCTAAACTCATCTGGAATTAAATCCGATACCCAGGCTTTAACAATTCCTTCTGTTGCTGCGGCATAAATACCGTATAATGCAAATAAAATCCAAATAATATAAACACTTCCCAAAGTCGCAAAACCGAGATATACCAATGAAAACATTAAAAGTCCGCCGGAGTATATTTTTTTCTTGCCGTATTTATCCGACAATTTACCTAACGGGTATGAAAAACCGGCATAAACAATATTATAAAAGACATAACCCAAAATAGCCATTGTAGCCGAATTCGAAATTACTTTTGTTTTTAATATTAAAAAAACATCACTGCTGTTTACCAATGAAAATATAGTTACAAGTAAAAGAAGCATCTTATATTTTGATGATGCCGTCTTCCAAAAAGCAGAATATCTTTTATCTGATTTTACGGTTGTGTTTATAAAATTATCTTTAACAAGTAAAGCCAGTGAAACGGCAATTAAAGACGGAACAAATGCTATTAAAAATATAAGTTTGTAATCGTTGTTAAAGTAATAAAGAAGTCCTAACGCAAGCAGTGGACCCAACGCCGCACCGACAGTATCCATAGCACGATGAAAACCAAAAATGGTACCGGTTGTGTTCTCATCTGAATAACTGCCTAAAAGCGCATCACGCGGTGCGGTTCTTATTCCCTTTCCGACTCTGTCACTTGTACGAAATATCACAACAGCGGATATATGAGGAAACAATCCTGGAAGCGGTTTGGCAATAGCTGAAAGCGTGTACCCAATTCTAACAAACAAAGCGCGTTTACCGATTTTATCGGATAAATTTCCTATAAATCCTTTTAACACACCGGCAATAATTGAAGCGGCTCCTTCAATTGCACCGACTACAGACATTGAAGCGCCCAAAATTGCAGTTAAAAAGATAGGTGTAACAGGATAGAGCATTTCACTGGCAATATCAGTAAACAGACTCACATAGGATAGTACTTTTACTTGCCTTGGTATTTTTTTTTCCGTCATAATCTAAATTTAGTCAGATAGTTTTTCGAAACAAATTTATAGTAAAATAAATAATTTGTAATAGCTAATATGGTAACTGTACCTTTTTACTTTTGCTTTAAATTAATAAAGCAAGAGGATAAAATGCGCAGAAGAATAATTGCCGGCAACTGGGAAAATGCACAAAACCACCCCGGATCGCCGGCACCGTGCAAACGGTCGCTATGTGCTTATTTATTAATTGCCCGGAGCTTATCTGCTTTTCCATTCGTATCTGGAACGGAGATGGTTGTGCCATGAGTTTTCAAAATAGCCATCATGCTGTAAACGTCCTACGACGATACCCGGATCGATCCCCAGGCGGCGTGCAAAGATTTCGATATCTTTTGGATAAAAAGCCTCTGCTTCGAGAAAAGATCTGTATGCATCCGGCGAAATTAATATGTCTGCGGCAAATCTATCGGCTTCCTTCTCAGGTTTATCTAACTCGTGTTGCCGATTATCTCCTTCTAAAAAAACCATCTGCTTGCCATGTAACAGAAGGTGACCGATTTCATGAAAAAGGCTGAACCAAAAAATATCTGCCCAACTGCCCCGAATTGTGAGCATCAGAACGGCTTTGTTCTGTCCCAACCAGAAAGTAGCGCCATGTAAATAGGTTTTTGGTAAGTGCGGGCAGAGAACAAGTACGACGCCGGCATCCAAAAGAGTTTGGCGCAGTTGCGTTTCAAATTCCCCCGGCAATAGTCGTGTCATGCCGCAAATGGACGGAAGTGCACTTTCTAAGATATCCCTTCTAAAGGGTGCAGACTCTGTCTTTTGACCTTGTAATTCTCCGATTCTTAACCATGCTGAGGTGGCTTCAGGGGATCGTTTCCCGGTTCCTCGTCGAAAAGCCGCTTGATAACGCTTTAAGGTTGAAATATTTCTTAGTGATGTTACCCCAAAAAAATGTTGCAACTCCCGGACTTTTTCAGCCGCCTTGGTTTTTCTGGCGACGAATCCCAATTTAACAAGTTCCGAATAGCAAAACTTAGTGACTAAATTGCTTTCATCACGCAGTCTTTGCATTTCAAGAACTTCCTGATTGCGAGCTAAAGTTAATCGATATTCGGCTTCCAATCCCGTCCAGATATGGGCAGGTACACCAATAACCTTCTCTAACTGTAAAGCAGTATCCGGAGTTATGGCTTTGTCTCCGGCAAAAATAGCGCTCAGCTTAGGCGCAGGACGGTTCATTCGCCGAGCCAGTTCATTCTTAGTCATGCCCAACCCGCAAATAACTTCTTCCAAGTACTCGCCAGGTGGTATTGCCAAATCAGAGTGTGTGTGTTCTCTAATCATCATAATGTTTGCTCACCTCCTCTATGCGTGCGATTTCTAACCAATCAGTGACCCGGCCAGTCGGCGGCCCGGCCATTGACGGGTCCTTGATGGGCTTTTCACCTTCCAAAGTGAATATCAACCTATAGAATCCAGTTAGCTTTACTGCCCACTGTCCCTGTCTGTCTCCTTTTAATGGATGGCAACGCAAGCCGGGCAAAGCACAAAGCTCATTGAAATCGCGCGCTTGTTTATATAGTTCCATATCAAGCTTTTTCTTTACCTTTTGAGCAAAGATAAACGACTCATGAATAGAGCGTGGTTTGAGGAAGACATCGTTTTAATATTGTCAATCATTGTAATTTTAGCAAGTAAAAATCGCAGCAGCGAAAAAATCCGGCGTTTCCCTTTCACTGCTTTTTGACCCGGGCAAGCACACCCTGGAAATCATTGAAAAGCACTTTTTCAGGTGCGGTATCAAACGGGCCTAAACGGAAGGTTTTCTCGGCGTCAGTCATCATAATTTTTCTCGTTACGGCATTCTTTTTACTTAGTTGAATCTTAACCGGGATAACCGCTTTAAATTCCGGGGGAACATCTTTTTGTCTAACCGTTAATGTGACCCAAAAACCGGATTCATCTTTTTCCACTTTGTCAAAATAATCATACGTCGGGACATCCACACCAAAGACCCACTGCTGAAAAAACCAGTCGAGGCTTTCACCCGCATATTTTTCGGCAATGCGTTGAAAATCTGCGGTACCGGCTTTCTCATACTGAAATGTTTGCGCATAGTCGGCAAGCATCCGGAAAAACGTTTCGTCACTGCCGGTCGTAAAATCCCGGAGCATGGTGCGCAGCATGTGAATAACAAAGGCGCCCTTTTCATAAACCAGTAAAAAATAGTCCACGGAATGCTTCTCACCTAAACGCCGGCCGAGCCATATCGGACCGGCCTGCAGCCCGTCACTCTGAGCCAGATCTGTTTTGGAAAAACCAAAATTACGTAACCCCACACTCACACCGATATGCCCTTTCTCCAATAAATCATTGCGCCAGCCATTTATCGTTTCAAAAAATACGTCGGCGCCATCAAACAAAAATTCATTGAGCAGCGCCCCGGAATATTCCGCCAATCCTTCGCTAAGCCACTGATCGTGATAGGTTCTCCAGCCGATTAAATTTCCCCACCACTGGTGAGAGGTTTCATGACCGCGGTGCGCCTCCATTACGCCTTTGGCCGCAGTTGCAAACGAGGTCGCAGATAAAAACAACGTGCCCGGATAACCAAAACTTGTTCTTAAAGGAGATTCCACAATAGTCAATTGTGTGTCAATTTTACCCTTGAAATATTGCTGAAATAAATAGAGCCCATTTCCCACATCACCGGCAATCTCTTTACGGATATACCGACTGCTGCCCTTCCTGGAATAAACGGTCAAAGAAATATCGTCCTGCCGGAACCGGGTGGAATCGAATGTGCCTGACTCAAAAGCAGAGCCGAACATCGGTGTTGTATTGACCCAATTAAACCAGGTGTGGTTGTTTTCATTCCATGTTTTTACAAGGCGCCCGGTCGAAACAACCCAAAGCTTGTCCGGAACTTTAAATGTCAGGTCATAGGTCGCGGGTTCAAGATAACCCAGACGGGGTAACCAGTACTGGTTGTTTTTCAAAAACCAGATGCCACTATCCGAAGGTTCGAGAATTTTGCCTGAGTAATAAACGACTATTTTATTTTCGCTCAACGAAAGATCCCGCAAAATTGAAAACGAAGCCTGTTTCTTTTCTTTGATAAAAAACAGGGTATCCCCTTCAACGGTTTTGACCGAATCAATTTTCAGTTTTTGAAATAAATCCAAAGTCAAATAGGCAATTTTATTAATCGTTGGGGTAAAGCTAAGTTCCGCTTGCGCTTGCATCCGACCGTTTTTAGTCAAATTCAAAGACATTTTATAGTGTCTGATTTTTAAACCATCCTCGCTTAACGGTTCAGAACTTTCAGACACCGATATTCGCCTGATTTTTTTCGGATTAAAAGAACAAAGGGTGTAAAAAGGTTTATTGATACGGTTTGGGAAATAGTGATAGGCAGATACCGACTCCCGCGCACGCTTATCATAATGAAATATCAGATAGGAGGGAAAGTTAAAATGTTCACGACCCTGTTGAAACAGTGCCAGAAACAACCCATTGGCGGATTTATTCACGAGGTCGCTTAAAACAGCATTTGCCAAATTTTGTCCGCGTTGCTCCAGCAATTTAGAGATGGTTTTATGCAGGTTTTCGGCTTCCGAAGAAATTTTTCCGGGCCTAAAAGGCAATTCCCGTTTCAACTGATTTGCCGTTGAATCCGTAAAGAGAAAGTAAGCAGCCGTAAATGCTGCATCGATGGAGTCCTTTCCTGTGAACCGTCTCACCTGATATCGATCCGTTTCGTCCGGCGGGTTAAGCTGAAAACGCCCACTCCCTAAAAAGATCGCAGCGGTGATTTTTCCGTCAATTGGCTTTGCTAAATAAAGGGAGCCGCTTTCCAGTGCAATTCTTGCACGTTCTTTTTTGAAGCTAAAATTGTTTACAGACGCCACATACCTTTGATCCAAAGGCAGCGCCTGTAATTGCTGATAAACATGACGAATATGTTGATGGTCACGCGGTTCCGGCTGATTGCTTGCCGTAAGGAAAGGGGGAAACGACAGAATCATAAGCATCAAAACCCAACGCAACGAAGATGCAAGTTTCAAAACCAAAATTCCAAGAGATACATCATTTCCAAACATAAAAGACCAAATTTGCAGGTAACCGCGTGTGGAATTTGTGTATGCAGACTGATTTGCAATTTGCATTTTGCGCTTTCACCTTCCACACCCGACTATTAATTAATATAACGATTTTTAACGGCATAACTCCGCAATAATCGGGCTAACGCTTTTCGACCACGGTTAATTCTCGACATGACGGTGCCAATGGGGCAAACGAGAATTTCAGCAATTTCCTTGTAGGTTAGTTCATTTACAGCCGATAGCAACAAAACGGTACGGTAGGCATCGGGCAGTTTATTCAAGGCGGCAAAAATACTATCATCAAAAATCTGATCAATATGTAATTCCGTATCTTCCTTCTTACTGCTCACCGATTCGGACGGCTCTTCACTGGGGTGCGTTAAGCTGGTCAGTTCAAAATCTTGCAGCTTCCCGATTCTTTTCTTGCGATTATATTGATTAATAAACAAGTTTGTAAGAATACGATACATCCAGGCATTGAAATTGGTATCCGCTTTAAAGCGGTCAAAATACCGGAATGCCCGTAAGTAGGTCGATTGGACTAAGTCTTCGGCATCCGTTTTATTCTGCGTCAATCGAAAAGCTGTGGTGTAAAGCTTATCCAGCAAAGGATAAGATAAATTTTCAAATTGTTTTTTGACGTCTTGCTTTCTGCTTCGCCTGCTTTCAGTTTGCATAATAATTCTCTCCTTGTTCGAATCAAGAGAAAATAAGGCTATTTTAGCCGATAAACTGTGAAGCACTTCACAAAGTTTGCATTTTTGTAAAATTCGTTACCTGGAGATACTTTTTAGAGCATTTACATTGTGAAGGCAAATATGATGTTTATGCACTTCAATCCAACCGCTGCTTTTAAAGCGGTTTAGTGTTGTACTCGTCACTTCTCTGCTGGCGCCAATCAAATTGGCTAATTCACGCTGTGTAAGCCGAACATCGACTTGCACACCGCATGGATTTTGATGGGGGTATTTGACACTGAGACGCAAAAGCAAATTTGCCAGGCGGGTGGGTACATTTTTAAACAATAATTCCTCTAAACGATTTTCTATTTTAAGTAATCTCGTCCCAATAATTTTGTTTATGGCAAGACACAATTCAGGTTTTTCAGAAAGTAATTTATTAAAATCCCGTTCAGGAATATGACCGACAATGCATTTTTGTAAAGCGATAACCTGCGCATTATAATAGTGTTTTTCCGGGTAGGCAATCGGGCCGAATATTTCGCCCGCTTGTAAGATTTCCAGAATGAATTCCTTCCCGGTTTCATCAATACGGGAAAGTTTCGCTTTTCCCTTCATTAGAAAATATATTCGTCGTTCTTCCTTAATCGGTAAAACAATTGGGTCCTTCTTACAGAATTCATTTAATCTCAATATTTTTGTTACGGATTCAAGTTCATCTACATCAAAGCTTTCAAAAATATTGAATTTTTTTAAATGCCAGTAAGTACAATCACTGCTACTTAAATCAATACGCATGACTGAATTTCCTCCTCAAGAAATCAATTGACGACTACGTCAATTATAGTTTACTAAGATATAATGAAAAAGTCAAAATGAAATAAATAGACCGCGTTTGGTCAGACAAGGGTAAGGCGTCGCAAGGTCGGGCTCAGATGACCAGATTTCTCCTTTACTTCGTGCAGTCGAAATGACAGGTCACTGAAAAGAATTCTCGGTCACGTACTAATTAAGGAAGGCTTTACGGTTTTTAGAGTACCACTGTTTAACAACCTGCTCAGCGGGCTTAGCGTTTGGTGTAAAACCATTATGCCGCGGGCCGCCGTTTTCGAGATAGGTGGGCCATTTCCACCAGAAAATGCCGGCCAACCATTTCTGACTCCACAAGGTCTCAAAGGCAGCTTTGTAAGAAATGACCTGGTCTTCCAAATCCACCGGTGCACCCCGTTTACGTTCATGGGGATTCTGCCAGTTTTTCACCGAACTGGTAAAACCAATTTCCGTAATAATAACTCTTTTTTTGTACGTGTCTGCGACACCCGCAATGACAGGTATGACTTTTTTAATGCCTTGTTTCAGATCATCAAGCGTCACTCTGTCTTTTTTGGACAATGGGAAATAACAATTCAGACCGATATAATCCAGATCGTCCCAAAAGGTGATTTGTTCAAATTCCTGCCACCAATTCGCTGCGTAAACCAGTGATCCGTGGTAGATGCTTCTGACATTTCGAATGACCTCACGCCACTCTTTTTCATGCTCTTTTGTGGTCGTGTGCATCAATTCGATGCCGACACAAAAACTGTCCATGTTGTACATTTCAGCCAGCAACGCATAATGACGAATCCAACTCACATAGAATTTAAAGAAAAGCCGCCAGTCGGCATCGGAGGTCATCTCGATATCGCCCGGCCAGCCCCAATGGCTGCTATTCATGAGTATATGCGGTTTGAGCATTACCTCCATTCCCAATTCTTTTGCCGTAGCCGAAGCTGTCACAATACTTTCGTCATTTTCAGAACCGGCGCCAAATGAATAACGCAAATAGCTGGGTTTGTGACGATCATTTAAGTATCCAAAAGGCGTCAGGGAAATCCAGTTTGTGCCTAAAGACCGTACCTTTTGCAATGATTCTCTGGCCTTTTCAGACAGATAACCATTGTAAATCTGATAGCCTTCATGAGCGAAACAAAATCCCTTCTGGAATTCAAATCCGGAGGTTCGATGGGATTGATTTTCTGCTGCTTTCGCCAATTTAAAATCCGAAATAAACGTCCGCCATTCTTTCTCCATGTCATTCATGGATAGTCGCATGTCCTCCGGCAACCCTTTTGCCGGCCAGTTTCGGTAAAATTCCATGAATTTCCGTGCGCCCACTTTATTGAACAGGTAGGAGACAAAACTCCCTGCCTGCGGCTGCATAAACAGATAAGACTCGTTACGGTAAATAGAATTATCTAAAATTTCTTTTAAAGAATTTAACTGTCTGCCGTTTTGAAATATTTTAACCCAATGCCGATAACCGAAGCGCCCCCAGTCATCAGAAAACGCCAGAGCCAGTCCGTCACGCAGGGCAAAGGATGCCGTTTTACCCACAACTCTTTCTGTAATAAGTTTAATATCTGACGTCAGATCGACGCCATTTAACACCGGGCTGTAGATTGAGTGAACTTCCCAGCGCGCAGAATTATAATGGCTCAAATTCGTGTTTCCGGTGATCAACCCTTTATCTTCGGCAGACGCATAAAGATAATAATGCATCGGAGGTAATTTCTGAATGTCAATATTCGCCGCCGACAGAAATCTTTTTAAACGCTGTTCCTGCTTTTGAGCGATCACTTCGAGAGAATCATGAGAAATGGATTGCCCGAGGATATCGAAAACATAATGTTCGGTTTTAAGCGTCCGGTGTTTCCGGGTAAGAAAATTACGTGACTGCTGTTTGTCGATTGTCCAGGGCTTTCCGTTGCTCTGTTTAAAAAAGCCCAGCACGATGCCGGATCCACTTCTAAACACCCGGAAATCCCCGATGCGACTATTTTGCGTTTTAGCATGAGCCAGAAATTGCAGCACCGCCCGGTCGTTCACCCCGCTGATGAATGACATCGGCAACTC
Organism: uncultured Calditrichaceae bacterium; assembly: GCA_964455375.1. GTDB lineage: Bacteria > Zhuqueibacterota > Zhuqueibacteria > Oceanimicrobiales > Oceanimicrobiaceae > CAYVXE01. The sequence continues at coordinate 33,193 of CAYVXE010000030.1, read as the reverse complement.
ATGATTGAAAGGGCTCGGGAAAGACGTTACAGTGATCACATCCCGGTTCTCAGACGTAAACAATCCGTCCACAGAAAACTTTTCTGCGAAAAAATGAACGGGTAGTTCTTTTAAGACAGGTTTAAATAAACGGTTGGATTCCGGTGTACCAATAAGATAGAGTGGTTTGTTCGACAACTCCTCTGCACTCACTTCGGAATCGGATTTGACATTTATTTTCAACCATGAATTTTGGCCGGCGATCTGTTCAGCCATCTTCCGGTATTGCGAAATGAGTTTCGGCTTTTTCGTTCCGTAAACAAGCACCATTTGCCGTATTTGCCACAATTTCCATCGCAACTCCCGTTTACCCGGCCAAATGGATTCCGAAGCAACCGAACGATTATCAGAGGCAGATTTTGTCGTAAAAATCGTAAATCCAAAAACTAAGATCAGAGACGAGAAAAAAGCTATTTTGAAAATTGTATTTTGTTTTTGCCTGGCCATAATTGTATCGTAAAAATCTTTTTATTTGGTGTTTGACCGAAAACACAAAATTTATCCGATGACTGCCCATAGACGTCAACGTATGCCCAGAATTGTCTTTTTGAGTCAGGCGAATGCCTGAGAAGAAATCTGGTCCATGCTTGTGTCAGACCTTTCGACTCCGCGCTGCTTCGCTCAAGGCGACAAGAAAAAAGTGAATCCTCCTTAAGTTGACGAGCAAGGACGACTGCCGGGTCGAAATGACAGAAATGTGAATTTTCAGTCAATCACTATTTAGTTAGAACATCTTAAGATGAGCGTTTGATTCCCTAAACGAAAAAAGCCTCTCCAAGTTACACTGAAGAGGCTTAGCCAATTGCCAATCACGGTCATTCTTTACCCTGAATGAAATTCACCGCCTGCTTTACATCCTCGTCACTACCGATAATCAAGGGAATCCTCTGATGGATTGACGTAGGCTTCACATCCAGAATACGCTGTGTAGCGTCACTGGCCGCACCCCCCGCATGCTCCACAATGAACGCCAGCGGATTCGCCTCATACATGAGACGCAATTTACCATTGGGATTTTTCTTGTCAGCGGGGTAAAGAAAGATGCCGCCGTATAACAAATTTCTATGAAAGTCAGACACTAACGATCCGATATATCGAGCTGAATACGGACGATTCGTTTCCCTGTCGGTCTGTTTTAAATAATCGATATATTTTTTAGTCCCTTCGTCCCAGCGGGCATAATTGCCCTCGTTGGTGCTATATATTTTTCCTCGCTTCGGTATCTTAATATCACTGTGTGAGAGAAGGAACTCACCCACACTGGGATCATAGGTGAAACCATGCACACCACGACCCGTAGTAAAAACAAGCATCGTGGAGGCTCCGTAAATAACATAACCGGCAGCGATTTGTTCCGTGCCATGTTGCAAACAGTCTTCTAACCGACCACATTCGCCGTCACTGATCTTTCTGTAGATAGAAAAAATTGTCCCGATGCTCACATTCGCATCAATATTTGATGATCCGTCCAGGGGATCGTACAAGAGCACATACTTACCACACTTATATTTTTTCGGAATAGGAATAATGTCTTCCCTCTCTTCAGAAGCCATAACACAAAGTCGTTCCGTATGATCTAACGCACGATAAATAATCGAATCTGCATACTCATCCAGTTTCTGCACCTTTTCCCCGTGAACATTCGTTGTACCGGTGTAACCAAGCACATCTACCAAACCGGCCTTATTTACTTCCCGGGCAATAATCTTTGCAGCAAAAGCGATATCATAAAGCAAAGACGAGAAATCCCCCGTGGCTTCAGGAAAACTACGCTGCTTATCCATGATATGGCGCTCGATGGTCACTAATTTTTGCCCCATCTTTCAACTCCTTTTGGATAATAATTCACTTACGCAAATTGATTTACAAATATGAAATGTTACAAGCGGTTAGAGCAACTTGCAGAATTAAATTCTTTACAAACTATCATTTAGGGTACAAAATGTCAAGAAATATTACAAAATAATATTTTTGAACACTTCAAGAGAAATATTTCTACCGGTTAGAATGACTGCCGTTTCCCCTTTAAGTTTCAGCTTATTTTCCAGTATTGCTGCAAGACCGACGGCTGCGGATCCTTCCAACAGGAGATGTTCCTGCATAAATGCACATTTCACTGCTTCCTTTATGGCATTTTCTGAAACCAAAGTCATATCATCGACATATTCTTGTACTAAATGAAGCGTCAGATCGGTAACAAAGCGGCCGGCAAGTCCGTCGGCGATGGTCTCTTTTATGGGCGTTTCAACATTCATTCCCACTTGCAGAGAATTGAACATCGCCGGAGACGCTTCCGACTGCACACCGACAATTTTCACGTCAGTTTTTTTAGCTTTTGCTGCAACCGCCATTCCTGAAATCAGGCCGCCTCCACCAACCGGAACAATCATGTTTTTCACATCGGGTAATTGTTCCAAAATCTCCAAAGCGATAGTGCCCTGTCCGGAAATGATCGTTTCGTCACTAAAGGCATGCACGAACGTTAACTTTTCCTGTCGCTGAATTTCCAGAGCGATCTCTTCCGCTTCATCATAATCGTTACCATCAACAATGAGATCCAAATTATATTGATTTAAGGCATGAATCTTAGCAGCCGAGGCGTCTGCCGGCACGATAATTTTGGTCTTAATACCGTATAATTTTGCCGCATTTGCTACACCAAGCGCATGGTTTCCTGCAGAAGCTGTAATGATGCCTCTGCTTTTTTCATCGGGACTGAGCTGAGATATTTTATGCAGCGCACCCCGGATTTTGAACGAACCGGTCTTTTGCCAATTCTCCAATTTCAAATAAACCTTTTCACCAAAAAGATGACTGAAATATTCGGAACGCTGCAATGGCGTTTGTCGTACAAATGCTGACAAACTATTTTGTGCTTTAATAATTGAATCCAAATTCATATTCAAATCTAAGTTTATGAAATGAATTAAACAATGGAAAATAAGTGTTTTTTTCCTGAAGATTTTTTGTATTTTAACCTATCACTATCTAATTTATTTTTATGAAAAAATACCGCCATCAGAATAAACTTTTATCATTCTTTTTTATCACCGTCATATTCTCATCAAATTTTTCCTGTGGCTCAAAAAACAACACCTCGAGTGAAAAGACAACCAATCCCCCAATTACCGCAGATTCGGTTCTGTCACATAAGGTTATCAATGATAAATTTCCATACAGCATTCAAATTGCGGCAATGAAAAAATTAGAAAATGCAGAAAAACTGATAGCACTTTTAAACAAAAAACACTTTTCAGGTTACATCGTAAAATATCGGAGTATTTCCGGGGCTATGATTTACCGTATTCGGGTTGGTCCTTTTTCCGACAATCTCGAAGCACTTCGCACCCTGGCTAAACTTAAGCATTCCGGTTACGAAGACAGCTACATCGTAAACCAGAAATATGAACCTTACGAACAAAAGATACATGATAACAGTGAGAAAAACCTCGTCACAGATCGCAAACAATTGACAAACGGCCTCCGGTGTCAAAATCCGCAATGGTCACCGAGCGGAAAGGAGATTGCTTTTTATGCGGAAACCCCGGACGGAGATGAGGGGATATTCACAATCGGGACAGGCGGCGGCACGATTTCTCAAGTTGCCATCGGAAAGGCGAATCGACATGTGACTCCCCGTTTCAAATGGTCACCAGACGGGGAAAAGGTGGCTTTTGTGGCCAGAGAAGTCAGCCGCTCTTTTGAACAGGTGGAAAATCTGTATTTAGTGCAAAAAAACGGGCAGCAAGTACAGCAAATCCTTTCCCAAAATCGCATCCCCTTTTCGATTTCAGATATCCGCTGGGCACTGGAAGGCAAAGCAATCGCCTTTACCGCCAATTACAACACAGACTCGGATGATCCGGACAGGTTCACAAATAGTATCATTCTCGTGCTGGTACCAGGAGAAGACCCGAGGTCAATCGATTTGTCATCTTTTGGGTTATCGACGCGTACAGTCGGTTGGAAATCAAGCACAGAATTACTTTTCTTAAAAGAGTCTGCTTCCGGGAATTCATTTCACCGAAACAACTCCTTCACGCTCCGGATATATGACCTGGAAACAGAGTCAGAAAGTCAGGTTTCAGCCTATGACATTCCAACGAGCCCAACGTATCTTTTCAACCGGCATAGCAATCAAATAATTACCCTCACCACACTATCGGACCCCAGCTCGACATCTTCTTATTTAACACGAATTAAGGCCTTCGATTTAAAGACAGGAATGGCCACAATTTTGTTGGAAGAAAATCATTCTGAGACTTCAACGGCATTTTTTAATTTCTCCCAAACAGGTGATATTTACATAAAATTAGATCGTGAGTTGTGGATTTTTTCTTCGGAAGGCAGAGAGTCAACATTCCGGTTTGACTTTCCATTTACAGAATTCGCCATTTCTCCCAGTGGCTCTAAATTAGTTTTTACAGACCATAAAATCCTTTATTCAACAAAAATTTCAACAGACAAAGACCCAAGGTGACATAAAAAAAAGCCCGGCAAAAAACCGGGCTTCATAAAATCATGGCTTAGTGTAAAGAGAATTAATTCATTCTGAATTCATTGTAAAGCGTTAAAACAGCAGGGACATAAGCCTGAGTCTCTTTATAGAGAACGCCTTTTTTGCGATTTTGAGTCAACCACATCTTCGCACGTTTTCCACCGCCATTATAAGCCGCAAGGCCGCCGTCCACTTCATAGGTTTCAATCAAACTGGAAAGGTAGCGGGTTCCTAACCGGATGTTGAGCACCGGGTCAAACAACACATCCTGTGCGCTCGTCCAGGACACATCTTCGATACCGGCTAAAAACTTACCGGTTGCCGGCATAATCTGCATCAGCCCCATCGCCCCAACGGGTGAAACAATTTTGGAATTCCACGTAAATGCCGACTCATGTGTGATGGTTGCACAAATTAAATCCACATCCAGATTATTATAGCGCATGCTTGCATCGCTTATTTCAGAGGCGATTTTATATTTAAGTTCCACTGGCATGGAACGATTGTAACGATCAATGACCGAGATCACCCGATTCATATTATATGTTCGGGCGTCATCAATTTTTTTTAGCGCTTGAATGACATTTGCCTGATTCTGAATTGCCAGAGTTTTGGTCTCGATATTTTCATCGAGGCTTAATTGTCTGGCCACAAATGCAAGCGCAAAAATCCCCGCAAAAATGGCTGGAATTACATAACTTTTCTTCAAAAAATACCTCCCAGGTTGTTCTAAAAACCAATTAACTGTAACCAAACGAAATAATACGACAGGTTTTTAAAATAGTTCCTTCATTTCTTATTAAAACGTATTTTTTGAAAAATAGTGCTCGTTGAAACTGTCAAAAAAAGTAGTTTCCTACTTTGGCCTGAGCGGAATCGAAGGCTGTAACCCATTGCTTTTAAATTATACTTCGCCAACACTCAGAAGGAAAATTTATTTATCGACCTTTTCGACAGTCTCGTTAGTTATGCACCATTTCAGCACTCACCAACAATTTAATAATCGACGCCGATGGAAAAGAACGTGCCTGGTTCTCCGGCTTCATGACGCAACGGGAAATCCCACCGAAGCACAAGAAGACCACCAAGATTAAACCTGAAACCCAACCCATAAGAATAAAGCGTATTATTAAACCTAAACGAAGAATTCAATTTATTTCCAAAAAAATCTACGTCGGATCCCCAAACATTTGCTGCGTCAAAGAAGGCCATTCCCGTTAAGAAATCATACTGAATGGGTAGAAACGGGAATAATGGAAATCTGAATTCCGTATTTTGATAAACCGCTCTGGTGCCTCTCAAAACACCAAAGTCGACACCGCGAAAGGTAAACGGTCCGCCAATTCCGAAGAGACGGCTATCCCGTCCGTTAGAGGCGCCACCGGAGAGACGATAGGCGATGGAATACCTCGGAACACTGATGGCAAAATATTTTCGATAGTCACCAAAAAGCAACGTATAATCCAAATCCCCTATATTTTCACGTACACTAAAACGGGCTCTGGTTCCGGAAATGGGCGCAGCAAGACCCCAGAAGGCCGTGTCCCGGACAAATGACGCGTCGATACTACCAAAAACTGAATTTCCAATATTATTGCTTGATGTAGAACCAGTCACAAAATTAAGGCTTACAACATTCTCTTCTACAAAAAACAGGTTTGTACCAAGCTCAATCCGATTGAAAGCATTTAAAGGCAATGAGGCACTGACACCAGCGCCCCGGAAAATTTGACTCCTGAACTGTGCATCGCCACTGGCTGTAAAAATACCGAAATCATCCCTGAATTGGAAGGCTGAAAAGGCCCAGTTCAACCTCCGGCTCTGGTTAAAATAGGTCGCAATGATGGTGGATTCCAGCGGATCACCGAACAATGCTGCCTGAATGAGTAAATTCCGGTCTCCAAGCATATCACTGAACAAAAAGGCTGTTTGACCCGCAAAACCAACATTTGTAGCAAAGGCGCCACCGCCGACAATCAAATCCGGTGATAATTTTGCTCTATACTCTGACAAAAGAAACTCAGAACTATCGGGAAGTTCGTATTCAAGATATTTTTCATTGGGGCTTTCCAAAGTGTCGAGTACCGTCAAATTGGTCTTGTCGAGGGTTTTCTTTTTATATTCATCCATGGTGAAGATATTCCACCCGCCGTTATTGAAGGCACTGAAAGCAATTCGTCCGGTTTGAGGGGCTAATGTAACCGCAGGCGACTCCGTGATGATACCTGAAACACCCGTGATTAAATTGGTAATTTGACGAACGCCATGAGAAACTAAATCCAATGAATAGATATTAGGAATTCCGTTTCTGTCCGAAACAAACAACATTTCACGACCGTCAGAGGACCAAACCGGGTTGATATCGTTGCCATCGGAGCGGGTTAAAAGCTCTACTCGCTTGGATTGTAAATCATACAGCGCAATATTGTAATCGCCAAAAATGAGGCTGTCTATGTTCGTATTCGGTCCTCTATCCGTGGTAAAGGCAATTTTCTTCCCGTCAGGAGACCATTGCGGATGCAAATATGCATAACGATTATTGGTTAATTGCCGCAAATTAGAACCGTCACTGTTTACGACATATAAATCAGAGATGCCGCCCCGCAAACCGGAGAATACCATTTTATCGCCATTGGGAGACCAGCTTGGTGCTGCCATCCCGGTCAGTTTGCGAAACGTCAGTTTTTTAATGACCTTTCTGTTGTCGGCATTTACAATGTAAATAGCGTCGTTTTTTCCTGCTTTTGCAACAAATGAAAATCTTTTCCCATCCGGCGACCAATTCATTGAGGTGTCGAAGTAACGCAATGTTTCATAGCTTTGACTGCTGCCGCTTTGAACAATCTTGTAAACTTTATTTTTATCCAGATCTTTTACCCACATGTTAAGTGTGTAATTTTTATCCCCCACATACGCCAATTTTGACCCGTCAGGAGAGAGCGCTGGCACAATATTTATGCGGGAGCTACCATCACTCTGTTCCGTGATAGGTTTAGCGATATCCCCCGGTTTAGACAAAAGAACATCTTTAGGTAAGTAACGTGTCTGTGCATCAGCTTTCCATCTTTTAGACAGCTCGATTAAATCGAGACCGGTATGAGCTTTAAAGGCACGGTTTAAATCACCTGTCGCCCGCGCCGTTTTAAAAATTCGGCCAACCACTTCCTTGCCATAACGTTCGCCTACATAGTACCAAATCGCCTGCCCCATCCGGTAAACGCGAATATCAAATACAAAATTCATTTCCGGAATGGTTAAGATAGTATTGTTCAATACTGCATCGCGCATCCACATCCGGGTAATGTTATCCATCCCCACGGAAAGATATTCCGCCATTCCTTCCATAAACCAAAGCGGCGGCTGGAATCGTCTTACGATATCTGCCGGCCCCTCGGCAAATAATATGTCATATTGGAATGCATGCACCATTTCGTGGGTTAAGACATGGATAAATTGTCCATACGAACCGGTGATGGGTAAAATCATCCTCCCTTTCAAAGATTCGGTTACACCTTGCGTACCTTCACTGATAAAACTACTTATGGCGTTTGTCTGCTGAAAATCATTATGCGAAGCATAAAGCAAAAGAGGAATTTTATGTTTGAATTTATGATCCAGGACGTCACTTAAATAGGCATAAGACCTTTCCGAAATTTCCGCTACATCCAATGCTGCCTGACGTTCCTCTTCATAAAAATACAGATCAAAATGTTCTGTTTTAATAACCGACCATTGAAACCTTTTATACTGTACTTTATTTTTTCCAAAACCAAAAATATCCCCAAACTGTGCAAAAGCAGAAGACGATACACATAAAACCAATACAATCGGTAATAATTGAAAAGCAATGTTACGCCTTTTCATTATCACAGTGCGGGTTTTTACAAAAAAACGGTCCACCCATTCTATCATCTTGATTAACCTCCTTGCGGAAAAACACTCTTTCTTTTTGATTTATTTTCAAAATAAGAATAATCTATGTAATGCACAAACATTTCCACGTAAAAAATAAAAAAGGAAAATGATGATCTCTTCAAAAAGTTATACCCCATTCATGGCGATAATATTCCAAATGATTTATTTTCGTTACAATATCTTGATATAAATAGTTTTAAAATTACTGAAATCCAGATAGGTAGGAGGCTAATTCAGAACCAAACAGTGAACAATTTCAAGCCACATCAATTCATGTTGAGCAAGCGATTTTCATATTTTAAAACATACACCTTTGAAATGCGAAAATTATGCCAAAAAATAACCCTCTCGGTAAATCAATCCCTTTGTCACTAAGCGCTAACTTTATTTCATGCGATGGCAGGCTCTTCTTTTATTTTTTTCTTTTTATATTCATTTTTAAAAGAATCCGCATACCCGTGTGAATACCATAAATACATGGCATCTCTGAATGATATATTTTTATGTTCATATTGAGACAGACTCAACCTGAAATTTTCAATTTCCATTAATTGGAGTGACATATAATCTGACTGCAATGTTTTTTTCCCTGTCACTTTGTCACCTCTCTTATTTATATGACGCTCAATTTCCAACGAATCTTATTCAATTTATTACCCTGCAAATAATATACCGTAGAATCGACTCCTCATCCATCTTTTCGTAAGTCGGAATAGATCGCCTGCTTTTCAAACCATTTATTCTTAAAACACACCATGAGGTCCTATTATTTCAGTTTTCTCTTAAACAGAATCTGTGCAACGCTATCATGTTTGACCGAAAAACACCTTTGCTGCCTAGACATTTTGACCTGGAAAGATTTTTTTCAAAATATGGCAAAAAAAAACCGTTGTCGTTTCGAATCAGGCGGTGGCCTGATGAGAAATCTGAGCCCGAGACAGAATATAACGTAAGTATTTGTTTTTATGATGTATAATATAATGATTAACGCTTTCCAAGATTCCTCCCTGCGGTCGGAATGACAAGTCGGGGCATTTCAGACAACCTCCAAGTTTGGAGCTTAAGCTGACGCACACAAGTGCAGTCGCCGGATAAAATTAGCGTTGCCAGTCAATCACGACTTACCCTGCACCAATCCTTCGCAGTACGTATCTAATTGGAAGTATTTTTGAGCGACCCTTAAAACATCTTCCCGCTGCACAGAATTGATTTTATGAGCATATTGATCTACGTCTTCAAAGCCTCTGCCAACAAGTTCGTAATGAGCATACTGACTCATTTGCACCGACACTCGCTCCATTCCAATTTGAAAAACACCTTTCGTGTACGCAACAGAACGGTCCAATTCATTTTTAGAGACCATCTTCTCTTTCAATTTTCCAAACTCTTTTAAAAGGCCATATCTTGCCCTTTGCTCATTTTCCGGTGACGTTGCAATATAAGCAAAAAAAGCGCCGGCAAGTGCCCGGGAAATTAAATGTGCCGATACCGTATATGCAAGACCCTGTTTTCCCCGCAATTCCTCAAAAAACCGGCCACCTAATCCGGAAACAATGTTTTGTAAAACAGTTAGAGCATAGACATCGTCGTGGTTAGCCGGCGGCCCTGTAAAACCCAACACAAGTGCGGATTGATTTTTCTCCCTTTGCCGACTAATTTTTTCCCCTGAGCAAATTTGCCTGCCCCAGGTGATTCGCTCAGGGCAAGAATCCGGATTCTCTAATTCTGAAAATCGCTCACCGATTCTCTCTGTAAACTCAGAGCGATTTAGATCCCCAACTGCAACAATCGTCATATTTTCCGGATAAAAATGGCTATGGTGCCATTCAAACAAATCCAGTTGCCGCATCCGTTTTACTGTTTCCGGCAACCCATAAACCGGCAAACCGTAAATTTCATCACCGAATAAAGCCCGGTAAAACAATTGCAAAGGATACTGCTGCATATCATCCTGCACTCTAGTCATTTGCACCAGCGCTTCTGTCTTTTCCTTTTTCATTTCCTTTTTGGGAAAAACGGGGTTCAAAATCACATCACTTAAGACATCAATCCCTCTCTCAAAATGTTTGGGCAAAATCTTCATGCTAACGCCCAAATAATCCGGGTATGCTGAGTAATGCAGAGCAGAACCCAAATTTTCTACTTCCATGGCAATTTGTGCCGCCGTTCGCACCGATGTTCCTTTCACACCGGAACGGGCACATAACCAGCTAATTCCAGCATTTCCTATGGACTCCAGAGAGCGGGAACCCTTTGCAAAAACACCTATTGAGATAACCGGCAATTGATGTGATTCTTTCAATAAAAGAGTTAAGCCATTGGATAAAATAAATTTCTGCATCGGTTCATCCGCTGCATCCGATTTTGAAAAAGTCACCAGCGGTAACGGATGCTCAAAAGCAAAACTTTCTGTCTTCGGCTGGCGCGTTGCATGCAGCAACTCACTAAACCGGGAAACGAGAATCTCCTTATTTTCCAAATCCGAAAAAATTCTTTGCGGAACATATTCAAACACGGTACAATTTTCCGCATGAAAATATGTTTCTGCGACCCGTAGAATATCGTCCTCTTTAACGGTCAGCAATTTATTTAAATAGTCCTCAACAAAACGGTAGTCCCCCATACTTTCGTAACTCGCCAGATTACCGGCCTGTCCAGACATGGATTCCAGGGTTGAGACGTACGTTGCTTCAAGCACGTTACGCGCCTTGCGCAATTCATCTTCAGATATTTGATTTACTTTCAGATTGCAAAGCTCTTCAAAAACGGCCGTTTCACTTTTATGAAAGCGATCGCTCTCTGCAATTCCCTCTATCATGAACATCCCCATTCTCTGCAGGGCATAATTGTAGGAAGAAATTGAATGAACCAACTTCTTTTCTTCCTTTATCCGCTGATAAAACCTTGAACTGCGGCCACCGCCAAGGATAAAAGCCAGTATTTCCAGCGCATACGCATCTTCGTGTAATTGGCCTGGAACATGAAAGCCAATGGCAAAATAGCTCTGTTGGATATCACCGGAAGACCTTCCCAGTTTAAAAGCTGATTGCGGTGGCTCATCGGAAGAGGTCTCTATTTTCAGAACACCCTTCTCAAACTGGCCATACTTTTTTTCTATTTCCTTAAGCACGGTGCTCATTTCAACATCACCGACGACCGTAAGTATTATATTTTCGGGCCGATAGTATTGATGATAAAAACCAACAACATGGTCACGGGTAATTTTTCGCAACCCTTCTTCGGTACCGATGCGCCAGCGACGCATCCTATGTTTGGTAAAGGCCAACTGGAACAGTTTTTCCCTGGTCACCGCATTCGGGGAGTCTAATTTTCGCTTTGCCTCCTGAATGATTACCTCTATTTCTTTCCGCAGCTCCTCAGCATCGAAGACTGAGTTGAGCAATGCATCAGCTTGAATATCCAAACCAGCGCGAAAACTCTTAGAAGGCAGTACAGTATAGTAAAGTGTGTGTTCATAAATAGTGCCGGCATTCAGAAATCCTCCCAGCGACTTCGTTTCCCGGGCAATTTGCCCTACTCCGCGCTTTTGCGTTCCTTTAAAAAACATGTGTTCAATAATGTGTGATATACCGACCAGGTTATCCGGCTCATTAAAGTAGCCTGCTTTAACATGCGTATAAATAGCAACAACAGGAGCTGAATGATTTTCCTTTACCAACACGGTCAGGCCATTGCTCAACTTTTTTTTACAAACGCCATCACTGATGCGCATCATGAAAACCTCATATACTTGTGAACAAAAAAATGTAGAAATATAGCACTCTTCCTTATGGAAGGCAAGAGGGATTAAAGGAATGATTGAAAAAGAAGAGCCGTCGAACTAAGGAGCGACCTTTTCCACAACAGGGATTACGACTTCCTCCCCTGCAGCCAATTGCAGTAAATTCCTGTTGGGATTGTATTTTTTAAATAACCAGTAGGGCAATTCATAGACGGAATTACACAGGTACCAGATATTTTCTCCCCATTTGATTTTGTGCGTTTTTTCTCCGGAAACCGTGTAATTCCGGTAGAAATCCTCCTCGATTCCCTGATGATATTCTATTCTCCGCCGGTGAAATTCTTCCGGAGTCAACCTCTCAAACGTCAACCATAAAGGCTGGCCAATATGTATTGACTGACGAAATGACAAACCATTAATTCGGCGCAATTTTTGAGTAGGTACATTGAGCCAGTCAGCGAAGTGCCCCAGCGTTTCATCCGGCTCCACAACAACCTGACCATTCTCCGGAAAAGCAATGTCCTGAGACATCTCATGCACCATTTCTATGCGCGGCACCTTCACCACCCGCGAACCATTATCCCTGGTCATCTCAACATAATAATCAGGCAATGCCATGGCCATGATATTCTCCACCGATTCATATTTATTATCATCAATTTGCTGTACTGCAACAGAATGACTCGGCTGCAATTCGCCAATTTCCTGATTCGTAAAACTTAACTGCGTTTTTGCCGGAATATATTTTATTTTTTTCTGATAGTCCTTCCCTGCAGGCGACGTTTTGTCTTGAGATTGTTGCCCCTCGGTTGGAACGGCGGGCACGTCCATCACCGACTTTTCCCCCTTCTTTAAGTCCGGCGCCTCAGCAAGCTGAACATTCTTCGGAGGCCGCTTGATATTTCGCTTCACAGGCTTCCACGATTGCTTTAAAGAGGGTATTTGTAAATTCTGTCCAACGTAAATCCTGTGAGCATTTTTTAAATCATTCAGAGCCATCAAATCGCGTACTGTCACATGATACTGTCGGGCAATTCCGCTAAGATTTTCCCCGCGGTGGACTTTGTGCCAGTCGGGATTTATCTGTTCGTCATATTTATACTGAGAAGAAATTTGGGCGTAAACTTCTTCAATATTTATATTTTCCTTATAAGGAATACGAATACGGAAATATTTAGGAATGCGGCGGCGTGATTGCAAAACAGGTTTTCGCAAAGCGGGGTTAAACTCGGCAAAGGTCTGTAAGTCAATATTCAACTTGGAAATGAGATTTTTTACCGTCACATAATCCGGTGTGCGAAAAACAACAAAGTCTGATATCCGGTGAAATTCAATATCCCCAAAATATTGTTTATAATGACGTGAAACGTACAATGCAGCAAGAAATTCCGCATAAAAATTTCTCGATGCAAATCCAAAACTTCGGCTCCTGTACTTTTTTATGATTTTGACAATATCCTGACCATACTTCGATTGAGCACGCTTCATCCCTGCCCGTCCATGATTGTATGCGGTAATAGCCAGCGGCCAGGAACCCAGGACCTCATAGTTTTTTTTAAGTAACTGTGCAGCAGATTCTGTGGCGCTAATAGGGTCAAAGCGTTCATCCACGGAATAATTGATTTTCATGTACGCTCTGCCGGTGGATCGGGTAAACTGCCAAATTCCTGCAGCGCCAAATTTGGAATATGCCTTATAATTGAAGGAAGATTCTACATGCGGTAAAGCGGCCAATTCAACCGGTAATCCCTCTCTTCTAAAGACCTCCGTAATTTTAGAATAATACAAGCCGGATCGCTGTAGACCCCGTTTGAATTCTTCCCGAATACCACTCTGTTCCCGAATTCGTTTTGCTGCCGCGCGTAACGCTTTGGGAGTCAGATTATCTTTAAACAACAACGCAACTGCTTTTTCCTGTCCTTGCAGGCTTTCAATGTTAAGATTTCTTTTCTTTGCAAGGTTGCGTAAGATTCTCTGATAATCCTTCCTTATCCGTTCAATTCTTTTCCATTTAATCCGTTCACTAACATTGACACCTTTAAACAGAGAATCAAAATTCACCACCGCGTAAATGATATCGAGATGTTCATCATCATGAATGATGACTTGATTTTGAGAATACACACCGTAAACATTTTTCCAAAATTCCACACTGGGTTTTAGTTCATCGGGGAGTGGAAATTGTTGCGAGGAATTGTCCACACCGGCAACAGTTGCTTCAAAAGAGCACAGTAAGCATAAAATCATCAAACTCGCCAGCACGAATATTTTAACCTGAAACCCCATGTACATCTCCAGCGTTAGAACCACATTGTATGTAAATATACAAAATTTAAGCAAAGACCATTCCAGATATCATATATCTATCCAAAACTTCTTTTGTAAAATCGTAAGATTGTTGTCTTAAGTTTCCCTAAATGTTATCGACGGAAATGTATCCGACATTAAGTTGTCCCAACTAAAGTCCGTATTTATCGATGAAATAAATGAGCGCTGCAATTGCCCCGGTACCAAGCTCCAACTCTCTCCGGTTCACGGTAGTAAACCGATCATTTTCGGAATGATGAACATCAAAATAGCGTTGAGAATCCGGAATGAATCCAATCACCGGCGTACCAAAAGCTTGGTGCAGCGGCCCCACATCCGCACCTCCACCGCCATTTTTTATATAAGAAATGATATTCTTATCAAAGTAAGGCTGCCATGATTGTATTTTAGCCACAACTGAATCCGGTGCGGACACGCCAAATCCTCTCGGGGTAAATCCGCCGGCATCACTCTCGATTGCCGCAACATGTTTTTCGCCATTTTTGACCGCTAATTCGGCGTACTTTTTCCCGCCGCGCAGACCATTTTCTTCATTCATGAACAAAACCGCACGAATGGTATGTTTCGGATAATACCCGACTTTCTGCAGCGTTCGCAGGGCACTGATGGACTGCATGCTGCCGGCGCCGTCATCATGTGCACCCTGACCCACATCCCATGAATCCAAATGCCCGCCTACCACGATAATTTCATCAGGGAATTCACTTCCTCGCAACTCACCAACAACGTTATACGATGGCGCATCCGGCAACCATTTACAATCCATATTTAAGAACAAATCAACTTTCCCCTGATTGTGAAGGAGCCGGGTCAATTTATCGGCGGATTGAACTCCCAGTGCAGCCGCAGGAATCCGGGCAATACTGTCTGCATAAACAAGCGTGCCCGTGTGGGGGACATCATCAAGAGCCGATGTGACCGACCGGATAACGATGGCAACCGCGCCAAATTTTGCAGCCTGCGACGCCCCGCGTACCCGTTGGTCCACAGCGCCACTGTACGACTCAAATGATCGAATATTCCGTTGAGCAAACGGCCGGTTGTAAAATACAATTTTCCCCTTAACCTTGCTCTCCCCCAAACGCGCCACGTCATCTAAAGATTGCACTTCAATGACCTCAGCCGTAACTCCGTTTTCCGGAGTTGCAACCGACCCACCGATGGCGATGACACTTAAGTTGGCATCCTCATTGCCCGGGACATTTTTCGCCAAAGCGACCGCCTTGCTACCACGCTCCCAATGCGGCACCATCACATCTTGCAAAAAAACGCGGTCGAAGCCATATCCCTCCATGACTTGCTTCGACCAGTCCACCGCCTTTGCAGCTCCCTCCGATCCACTTAAGCGCGTGCCGATCTGATTACACAGGTGGTCCAACAGTTTGTAGGTATCGCCCCTGGTTAGAACATCGTCAAAAATAGCGTCAATCATTTTCGAGTCATCGGAGTTCTGTTTCTCTTTGTCACTGGCACCTAACAATTGGTAAAAAACTCCAAAAAACAACAACGACAGATAAAACGTTATTCGTACAAATAGTCTCATCATTTAATCCTTCATATTAATATTTAACTCGGTACATTAAAAAAATTGTCAGTCAGAACCAATTAAGCCAACGCTAAAAACCAAAGCCCGACAGTGGTATTGCCGGGCTTTGGTTCCTCAACGATTTTCTCAACTCCTTCGAGTTGACAAATGACGTTATTGTAAACCCGAGGCGCTTTTCTTACCGCGATCTGACTTAGTACGACTGGATGTTTCTAACCGTTTTTCCAGTTCCTTTTCCCGATTTTGCCGTTGCATGTCATTTTCCTTATTTGGCCTTCGCCGTTTAAACAGTTGAAATCTGGTCGGAACGGTTTTAGGAGGCCAGTAGTTGTTATTCAAATCTACATCGGCGGTTTCAAGGTAAGGATCCAAAGTTATGCCGACCACTTCTTTCTTTGTTGGAAAAACTTTGCTTATTTTTTCCTGATTAAAACGCCAGATTTCCGCCGGAATTCTTTTGACTTCAGACGAACCGTCGGCATAATCAAACTTCAAAATAAGGGGCATCACCAATCCACCCTTATTAGAAAAATCAATCTGATAATAGTTATAACCAGACTCAAGCACGGCCTTTTCATCATCGGTCAAAGACTTGGCATACTTTTCATAGTCCCGTTTATCTAATTCCGTAACTTGATAAGAATCCCGTTTATTATAGAAATCCTTCAATGTTTCGTCCTGTTCGACCATGGTCTGTGCAGCAAATTTTTTATTTTGGATTTCGGTGATATTCTCCGGCTTCTTTTCAGAAATCATTTTTTCAAATGGTCTCTCTATTTCCGGATTTTTTGTATCCGGTTGATACCAGGTCACTTTATCGATGGACATATCCACATCATCGGTCGTGTAAAACCATCCACGCCAGAACCAATCCAAATCTATAGCGGAAGCATCTTCCATTGTTCGAAATAAGTCTTCAGGGGTCGGATGCTTAAACATCCATCTTTGCGCATACTGCTTAAATGAGAAATCAAACAGTTCGCGCCCCATGATGGTTTCACGCAGAATATTCAACGCGGTACATGTCTTGGCGTAGGCATTATTGCCGAATTGAAACAGCGATTCCGAATTCGTCATAATCGGAGTCAGTTTGCTCTTATCGCCCTTCATGTAATCGACAATTTTGCTCGGGAATCCGCGCCGGGACGGGTAACCAGGTTCCCAGGCTTGTTCCGTCAGGAACTGCAGAAACGTATTCAACCCTTCATCCATCCAGGTCCATTGCCGTTCATCCGAATTGACGATCATCGGAAAAAAGTTATGTCCAACTTCATGGATGATTACACTGATCATGCGATATTTCGTTCGCTCCGTGTAGGTCCCGTCTTTTTCCGGACGGCCGCCGTTAAAGCAAATCATGGGATATTCCATGCCGATTCGATTGGTATGGATAGACCAGGCGACCGGATACGGATAATCAAACGTATGTTTGGAATAATTGCGTAAGGTATGCGCCACAACTTTTGTGGAATATTTCTCCCACAGCGGGTTTCCCTCTTTCGGGTAGAGCGACATGGCCATCACAGTCCGATTTCCGAATTTTACACCCATGGCATCCCAAATAAATTTTCTTGAACTGGCAAATGCAAAATCACGAACATTTTCAGCCTTAAAAATCCAGGTCTTTTTGTTGCCGGACTTGTCTTTTTCATTTTTAACAGCTTCATCTTCGGAGATAATGATGACCGGATTTTTTGCCGTGCGCGCTTTTTGCAGTAATTTCCGCTGCCTGGCGGTTAACATCTGACTTGCATTTTGCAACAGGCCGGTCGCGGCCACAACGTGATCAGCAGGCACGGTAATTTTCACCTGAAAATTTCCAAACGGAAGGGTAAATTCTCCCCGTCCAAGAAATTGTTTAGTCTGCCAGCCTTCCACTTCATTGTAAACCGCCATGCGCGGATAAAATTGCGCGATGGTATAGAGGTAATTTCCGTCTTCCGGGAAATACTCATAACCGGACCTGCCTCCGATTTTCATGCGATCGTTGATATTGTACCACCATTTTACTTTGAACGAGAAGGAACGTCCTGCTTTCAAAGGATTCGGTAAATCAACACGCATCATGGTTTTATTGACGAGATAATGCAGATTTCGACCACTACTGTCCTTTACATAATCCAGTTTAAAACCGCCGTCAAAATCGTTTTGCAATCGTTTTAATGTACGAAAGGACATTTTTTCATCGATTTTGCTGGTGCGGATTTTAGGTGTGTCTGAATCCTTTGCCCGCATATTTTGATCCAATTGCACCCAGAGATAGGTCAATTCGTCCGGTGAGTTGTTGTGGTAGGTGATGATTTCATCTCCGTGAATACGCTGTGTGTCATCGTCCAGTTCAACATTGAGCACATAATCCGCCCGTTGCTGCCAGTACATGTGGCCGGGAGCCCCGGATGCTGTACGGTAAACATTTGGCGTTCGCAGCATCGTCTGTAATTGCCGGAATTTGTTCTGATTGGTGTTTTCCTGCGAAAACATCTCAGAATGAACTGACAAAAATGATGCAACGAACACAAACCAAAAAAACGTTTTTCTATTCATAGCGGCCTCACCAGATTTTAGTTTGAAAGATAAGAAGCAAGGAGAAAAAGGCTGTTGTGGAAGAAATGGAAACAGTCCATTTTCGATGTAATATATTAAAATTCTTTATGAAAATTTGTGACAAGGCAAGAACCAAAATAACGATTATCAGTTGCCCCCCTTCCAGACCAAGGTTAAATGAAAACAACGGCAGAACAAGCCCCTGTTCCTTACCCAACAACAGTCGAAGGTAGTTTGAAAATCCCATGCCGTGAATTAATCCGAAAAACAATGCCATAAAATAATTTCCTAAAACAACTCTTGAAGATTTAGCCTTAACATTATTCAGCACATTCATCAAACTCGTCAGAAAAATTGTCACCGGAATCAGGAATTCGATAATCGTTGAAGGAATGTAAACCACCCCCAGGGTTGCCAGCGCCAAAGTCACTGAATGCCCCACAGTAAACGCGGTCACCAGCACCGTCACTCGACGCCACTCCTCCAATGGATAAACCACACATAAGGCAATGATAAATAGAATATGATCATAGGCGTCTAACGTTAATATGTGATGAAATCCAAGCGTTACGTATGTTTCAAAAATGCTCACTGAACGAAAAGAACCCTTGCTTTACCCCGCTGAAGTCTATATATTTGATCTGCGTTTACACAAGTATTTGAAATCATGAAGAAGCTAATCTTTCTAATTGCACTGTTTTTTTTGTTCGGTTTTTCCCATCCGTATTATGTAAGCATCTGCCAGATCGACCACAATCCGAAAACCAGGTCTTTGGAGATTACCGTAAAAATTTTCACGAACGATTTTGAAAACACGTTGGAGACTCACATTCACAAAAAGCTGTTCTTAGGTTCCAAACGGGAATCCAAAGATGCGGGGAAAATTATCTTTGACTATATTAAAGACAACCTGGTAATTACCACCGATGCCCAAAAAGACTCTTTGAATTTTGTCGGTTATGAAGTTGAAAATGACATAACCTATACGTATGTGGAAATTCCCAATATTGAAAAAATGAAAAAGATCACCGTCAAAAATTCAATCCTGCTTGAAATGTATGACAATCAAACCAATATTGTCCACGTGAACTACGAGAAAGAACAAAAGAGCATGTTATTGGGCAGACGTAAAATGCAGGACACGATTGTATTTTAATCCGCTCACTATTTCATCAAACCGATTGAAGCAGATAAATATTTCCTCAGCCCGGTTTTTCCCACTATCTTACTGCCACAACTCTTTCCAGGAACGGGGAAATCCGCACAACCACAATAACGCCAGCGGCGCCGCCCAGTTGGAACTACGTTCGAAAAATGCCAATAGAGACAGACCTGTGAGAGGGCGCATCAAGGCGGTTGCAAATGCCCAGACCGTAGCCCAAATCAGGATGATACGAATCGGTTTAACCAAAACCGTGAATGCTACAATAAGGTCAATACAACCGATGAGTTTCATTAAAATCACAGACGTAGGTTCAGAAAACCCCCAAAACATCAAAAAAGGCAACCAGGCTGTTTTAACAGACAGGGCTACCAATCCATGACCGATAAATGTTCCACACACGCCAACGCGCAAAAGCCACTTCGCCGGTTGCATAAATCACCTTAAAGTAAAACGGTCCACTTCTTCAAGCGTATCCGGGTTCTGCACTTCGACGTCAATTTTTTTTCCGTACACATGAAACAAGACCACGGCATTCTGGGTTGTGAAACCGCTCACTTGAGGAGACCAGGGCGTCTGTTCCTGCGCATAGTACGGTGCACCGGCGGCCCCGTTATTAATCTGATAAATCGAACGTGATAATTTTATCTTTTTCCCCTGGTAGTTTTCGGGGTATATATCTGTATTTCCATCGAGTCTGAGCCGGTTGTAATTATGCTCATCACCTGTCAGAATAGCAACAATCTTTTTACTTTTGTTTACAATGATATCGAGAAGGTCATCCCGCCTCTCAATAATGCCGCGTTTCAGTGGTTTCCCGGCTACGAAGGCTCGTATTTGATTGTTTCCATGGTACCACATATCATTTGCCAAATGCCCGCCATTAGGGAAAAACGGCGTATGCAAGGTCACAAAAATATGGTCGATATTCTTATCCTTCTCCAATTTTTTCACTGTTTTTCGAAACCATTTCAATTGATTATCCATAATATAACCATGTACATTGCCACTGACGTGTGGAATTAATTCTGTGTCCGGAGCATAGAAATAATCTGAATTCAGGACGATGACCGCGACATTATCGTACGTGTAATAATACACCGTCTCACCATAATTGGGAAAATCCTGCTTTCTTTTATCCGGATCATAATACGTGCTATCTTCACTCTGCAAACCGTTTTGAGGGTTCACAAAATTCTCCGAAAACACATCTTCCGCAGACGAACCATCAAATGGGAAGCGATCTATTCTGCATTTCACATCAATTTTTTTATCAGAAAATTTATGAATCAGCACCTCGTGGTTTCCCATTCCAACATAAACGGGGAAATAGTGCCAAAAGGGCTCCACCGCCCGCTTCCAATTTGCGTACTGGAGATTCAATTCCGTCGCATCCGTCAAATACCCGGTGACCAGATCACCCGTAAATTGACAAAAAGCGACGTCCCGGTAGGCATTCAATGCCATGATTTTTTTCATGATATAGGCATTTGTGCCATAAAGATTCCGTTCTCCGCCACCCTGACCGGATCGGGAATCGCTGCCGTATGAGAAAACAAACGGCTTTCTGCTTCCCGGCTTTGGCGCGGTTTTAAATGAATAGGTCTGTGTTTGCAGACCACAGACAACCGTGTACGTGTATTTTGTATCCGCCGCCAACCCTGCAATTTTAACATCGTGATGCGTTCCTTGGGCTGGACTTGCAATGACACGATGACCAATTCTGATTTTTGCCGCAGCCTCAACATTTGTCGTAAATGAGATCGTTGCTCCGTCATCTGTCAGCAAATTGATAAACGGGCCCTCAATGATGGTGACCCCAACTTTAAACGGACCGGTTCCTTCAAAGGTCACTTTTCCGTCATACAGAATCAATCCGGCGTCGTTGACAATTCGGTACCCTAACGTACCATAACCGGATTTCTCCCATCCAATCATATCATAAACACCTGAGAAGCGCTTTATGATTTTTATTTTGGTTTTCCCATTTTCAATTTTTGAATGTTTATGTAAATAAACCGGGGACGGATGTTTGGAATCACCATAAGGAATAAAACCATAATAAAGCAAACCCTGCAAATCCGGATTGTTAAAATCAAACGTAATTGCCTGGTCAGTTCCCTGCAATGTACCAATCATATCACCAAGGGTATATGCCGGTTTTGTCACCTGCTCGTAAATGCGGGTACT
>CAYVXE010000030.1:0-11129 GCA_964455375.1 uncultured Calditrichaceae bacterium | reverse complement strand
CTCAGGCTTGTTGATTCGCGATACCGGTCTTTATCACATTATCGATGTATTGATCTTCATTTTCGTTTTCCGGAATATGCACCATTTTGTCAATAAATTTCCATGAACCCTTTTGCGGGGATTTATACGAATAAACTAAGCGAATGGCGCGGGTTACGATTTTTTCTTTCTGAGCCTTTTTTACTTTGTCGGCAAATGATTGCACTTTGGCCATGTCAGATCAACTCCTTTATTTCAATGTCTCTTTATTATTTTGAATTCGATTGTTTCATATTTTAAAAATTTTAATATACTCTATTCTCTCGATTTTGTCAAGATATTTCAGACCATCCTCATGTTTTCTTATTATTTAACATGACACTACCGATGCCCGACAAAATCAGCAGGAAACCAAACATACAAACAATCGCAGCGCCGGTGGGCACATCTAACCACATCGACGCCAAAATACCCAGCAAACTTGCTGCAAACCCGAGGCTCCACCCGATAATCAACCGTGTCTTAATGTTACTGGAAAAGAGAATCGCACAAACGGAAGGCACCACTAAAAATGAAAACACAAGAAGCACACCGGCGATCAAAACGGAACTGGTTACGACAAATCCGAATGAAGCATAAAACAAAAAATCCCAAAAACGTACGGATATGCCGGCGTCGAATGCTTTTTGCGGATCCAATGAAATGGTAATGAATTTTTTCCTGAAAATGTAATGAAATAAGCCGATCAAACTGTAAAGGCTGGCTGTTTTAATAATGGTTTGCCAATCGACAAATAAAATACTGCCAACTAACATACCTTTAATTTTTTCAGCACCTTCCGGTGCCCGGTCCATAATCAAAATAAAGGCCGCAGCGGAAACCGCATACACAATACCTATAATTGCCTCTTGCGGCACTTTTTCTTTTCTCATCCGGGTTAAAGCGAAAATAGTCGCACCGACGAGTGTAAACGACAACCCTATCAAATAGGAGATCGTACCACCGTATTCAAACCCAAACATAGCGCCAATAGCTGTGCCAAGCGCTGCAATTTGCGCCAAAGACAAATCGACAAAAATAACTTTTCGTTCAACGACGTGAACACCGAGATAGGCATGAATACCCGCGAGAATCAGACAAGCAATAAACGGTGGCAATAGAATTTCAAACATGATTCGTTTCCGATTTAGTTAAATTATTTTGTATTCTTTATTGCATCAACCAAAGCATTTATATTATAATCGAAAAGATCAAAATACGATTTTATTTGTGGATACGCGCCAACCGAAGACGCGATTGCAACAACCTGAGCGCCGGTCCGTTTGGCAATGGATTGAGCCGGTTTATCATCATAATAAGGAGAAATGATAATGACCCCGATGTTGTTTTTTTGCATTTTCCTGATCACAGACACCAGATGTGAAGGCGTCGGCGGGATGCCGGGCTTCGGTTCCAGAAATCCAACGATTTCCAGTCCGAAACGTTTCTCAAAATACACCCAACTGTCATGGTAGGCGAATATTTTCGTGCCGTCGTACGGAGCAATCTTCGTTTCCCACACCTGAACAGCTGAATCAATTTTTGCTGAAAAGGTTTGGTAATTTTTCTCAAAATAATCCGCCGACTCCACCTGAATGGCTTTGAACGCGTCTAAGATGTTTTTGGCGATTATTTTACCATTATCCGGGTCTAACCAGTAATGCGGATTACCGAACACATGAATATCACCTTCTGCCCGCAATTTTGCCGCCGATGTGGTGGGTATTTGCAGCAAATGAATGCCTTTGGATGCATCCACGTACCCCTTACCGCCATAATAGATTTTGCTGTTACGAGCCGCCTGCAGTAAAGGTGGAACCCACCCGACCTCTAAATCCAAACCTACCTGAATGAACACATCCGCATTTTTCAATTTTAGCACCAGGCTTGGTTTGGCATCGACAAAATGCGGGTCCTGGTACCCTTTTGCTAACGACAACACATCCACTCGATCACCACCGATTGCTTCGGCAATGTATTGCAAATCCGGTAAGGTCGTAACGACTTTCACTTTACTTGCGGCCAACAAATTACTCGCAAAGAGGAATGCGGCCAAAACCAATACTCGTTTCATTTTATTTAAAAACATCGTTAACCTCGTCTCATGGAAAAGTTAAACAAACATTTGAAATCAATACGCGTGTGCGCCATGTGCGCCGATGACAAACACTGCACGCAATTTAAACTCACTGAAATTATCGAAAAAATTACCGTTATTGTAGCGGTACTGAAATTCCACCTTTTGGAACTCCGTGGCAAAAAACTGCACGATTCCGGAATATGCTTTGCGATTAAAATTGCTGAATTCCGGATACTCTGAATAATCAAACAAGCCACCCAAAAACCAGCGTTTCGCAATCTGGTAACGGGCAAATGAGTAAAATCCGATACTGTTGACGTCTGTAATACCATGACGTTTGCTGGCCAAAAATTCATTCATGAATTCAAATGATTTGTATCGATTTCGTTTTACCGGTTTCCACTTAATGGTAAGGTCCCCCGCTAACATCTGTGAATTTTCACCTGCGGCATTATGCGGTCCGGTCAATGCGGAAACACCCAGTTCGAGAGTGGTATTATCGTTCAAATCAAAAAAGTTTTTTAAATGTGCCAGATAAAGCAGTTTGTTGTTTTCTGCCCGGGTGAAACTGGCATTTTCTTCCGGCCCGGCAGTGACCTGCACCGTCAACTCCTGAAAAAAAGCTTTATTAGGCAACAGCCAGCTCACTGAAACGCCTTCATCTTTCAAACCCTCCGCACCGAAAAAGTTTTCATACATAAGAGGAACCGAAACGAAATGATAAGCATGTGGATGCGTCGAATTTATTTTACCGAACTCACTTCTCCATTTTCCCGCTTTCACCTGAAGTGAAAAAGGCAGCGCTAAAAGTGTCACGTACGCTTCTTCAATTTCTGCGTTGAGCCCGGCATTTTCCGGTTCACCCGGTGCCTCTTGATCGATCTCTCCCGGTGGCAACACCAACGGTTCGGCTGCTTTACCAAAAGAAATAAAAAAATCAGCTTTTGCGTAAGGATCAACGGCTGCCTGAAAGGCAAACTCACTTTCATCCAGACCAAAATCAATATTGCGTTCCGCCGCACCTAAAGAGTTCGCATTACCCAAAAACGTTCCCACCGCACTGATATTAGGGTTCATATTTTGAAAAACAGAACGCCTTGCCATACCGGCTTGCTGCCCCGGGGTTACAGCAGGCGGATTGTCACCTTCCGACGGTTGCGGTGCAGCACCCAACTCTTTCGCAAGCTCGGCTTCAAGATCTTTATTCGTGGTATCGGATTCAGAACGCACACTGGAGTCAGCTTTTACGTGGTTATTTTGTCTGACGATTTTTTCTAATTCGGCAACTTTCTCTTTGAGTTTTTGCAATTCTCTGGCTTGTGTGTCTGTCGAATCCTGCGCATAGGAGAGCGTACATGTGCTCATAAAAATGAACACAAAAAACAGGATTAGAATATATTTCATACGCATTGTTGTGCACCTCTCGTTAAAAAAGAAAATGATATGACGATGATATCGAATTTATCAGGATGATATCACTTCAAAACCAAATAAATTTTAATGGAGTAACTAAACCACAGATTGTGGCGGTGCACGTAGAAAATAATGTGTTACAAATGAGGTAAAATGATAGGATAAAGTAGACAGGATGCTTAAATGAAAATTGCTGTCAGGTTGGAGGTGAAAGACGGTTATTCCCGGCGCTAATTGAGTCAATCCAAAAAGGCAGGCAACGCATTGTAATGTATTGAGCTGATTTGCACTTAATCCGGTTTGCGTGGTCTGCCCTGAAACAATGAAACAATCTGTCTGATTGCTCCAATTATGGTGGTGTGCAAATTCGATTGTAACACTTAAAGACAAAAACAGCAAAGCGGTTACAATTGCTGTATATTTTCTCCAACGTTTATTCATGACTCACGACTGTGTAAACATTCAGGTGGGAATATACATTGGCATATTTTCTTATGCAAGCAAAAATTCATATCGGATATTTTGCCGTTAAAAATGCACCACAGTCCCGACTTTTATTCCATGCCTCGCAAACCAACCTTCATTGACTTCCAAAGCATAGAGCGCCGGAGCAGCGGAAATGTATTGTTTGGTTTCATCAAGCGGCGCCATGTGCTGAATGTCCACAATTGTGCCGTCAGCGGCGATAAAGGCTATGTCGAGCGGAATAAACGTGTTTCGCATCCAGAATGGTAAATATTGCGACTCTTCGAAGACAAACAACATGCCCTGGTTTTCCGGTAAAAAATCCCGGTTCATCAAACCTTTCTGGCGGGTTTCAGGGTCCTGGGCAATTTCCACATTCAGAACGACCTGATCAATTGTAATGGTTGGCAAATGCGACTTCTCATTTTTGTCATTTTCCGTATTCCCCGGCGCAGGCTGTTGATTTCCACAACCTGATAAGAGTAAAAATAGAACGATTATTTTAAACAAAAACTCTTTTCTCATACGATATTTCCCGGTATTTGATGGTTGACTGAAAACGCCTTTTCTGCCTCATTATTTCAATCCGGCTGCCGCCCTTTTGCGTCAACTTAAGTACCAAACTTGCTCGGGGTGGTCTAAAATGCCCCGATTTGTCATTCCGACCGCAGGGAGGAATCTGGTCAGAATACAATCATAATACCTTATAAACACGAACACTTATATCACTCTCTTCCTCAGCCTCAGATTTTTCGCCAAGCATTCGCCTGACTCGAAAAGACAATTCTGAAAATAAGTTGACGCCATAGGCTGCCGCCGGAGGAAGACATCCGGTAATGTGCAATTTCTTCGGAGACTGCAGAATGAGTCGAGTTTCAATAAATCTCCATGCTGAGAGTCGGCGAAGCATAATTTAAAAACTATGTGTTATAGCGCCTTCGCTCAAGGTGACAAAAAGTCCTTTAGGATTTATAGAAGACACCTTTTAAGGACGTTTTTTCTGAAGTTCAAAAGTAAGGATTTCAAAAACCTGTTTCAGCGGCAGATTTTTCTCCCGGGCGATACGCTTGCAATCGTCGTATTCAGGCGTACAGCGCACATCCTCATCCTTTTGTCTGGTGACCTTCACACGTACTGACCCCAGCGTTGTTTCCATTTCGACAATTTCGCGGTGCAGTTTCTCTCGCTGCTCCTCACGAATGCGGACACCGAGCGTCGTGGTCTCACGGAAAAGCAGATCACACATTTTTTGCTGATCTTCCCGGTTGCAAAGAACTGTTAATTTTATGGCCGGTCGATTTTTTTTCATCAAAATTTGCGTAAAAAAAACATCAAGAGCACCTTCAGCAAATAGTTTTTCCTGAACATGATCAAATAACTGCGGATTCATATCATCGATATTGGTCTCAATGACCGCAACGACATCTTTTTCCACATACAGCTTTTCAGCACTCTCACCAAGAAACACCCGCAGAACATTGGGATGACCAAAATCTTTATCTCCGGCGCCGTAACCCAGTTGCCCAACTTTCATTTCCGGCATGTCGCCAAAGGATTCCGCAACCGTCGAAATAATTGCCGCGCCCGTCGGCGTTACCAGTTCCCCTTTCGTTTCCGTCGCATAAATCGGCACGCCTTTAAGAATCTCAGCCGTTGCCGGTGCAGGGACAGGATACGTACCATGGGAAAAAGTCACAACTCCTGATCCCACATTTAACCTGGAACAAACGACTTTCTCCACTCCCAATAATTCCAGGGAGATGAGAGCGCCAACCACATCAATGATGGTATCGAGAGCACCGATTTCATGAAAATGCACTTTCTGCAACGGTTGACCGTGAACCTTTGCCTCTGCTTCGGCAATTTTCAAAAAGATCTTATTTGCAGTTTCTTTAAGTGCAGCGTTCAATCCGGAATGGTCGATGATCCGGTTTAAATCCGCCAGATGCCGAAAGGTTTGCGCGGTTGTTTCGTCAAGATTAAATTTGGTCGCAGACAGGTGGTTTTTGGTGATTTTTTTTGAGGAAATTCGCCAACCTGAAAGATTCAGTTTTGACAGTTCCTTCTCCAGTCCAGAAAAATCCAAACCGGCATCCAGCATTGCGCCGATGAACATGTCACCACTAATTCCGGCAAAACAGTCAAAGTAAGCAATTTTCATGCGCGTTCAAAAAATTTTGGACGACTCAAATGATTCATAGATTTAACAGCTTCGTTCAATCATCACTTATTTATCAAAGACGCAAAATAACCCGCCCCGAACCCATTGTCAATATTCACAACGGCGATGCCGGGCGAACAGGCATTGAGCATGGTCAACAAAGGCGCCACGCCCTGAAAACTCGCGCCGTAACCCACAGAGGTAGGCACGGCAATGACCGGTTTGTCCACGATTCCCGAAACCACAGTTGGCAGAACGCCATCCATGCCGGCAACCACAACGAGAACATTCGCCGCAGCGATTTTTTCTTTGTTGGAAAAAAGGCGGTGAATGCCGGCCACCCCCACATCGTAGAGCCGTTCCACGGGATTTCCCATTACTTCCGCAGTGACAGCCGCCTCCTCCGCCACCTGCATATCCGACGTTCCGGCGCTGCAAATCAAAACCGTTTTCGACGTTTTGAATTGGCGGGACTCTGAATCATATTTTATCACAACTGTTCCGGCAATTTCATTGTACACAGCATTTGGAAGTAATTCCAGGATAGATGAGGCCACGTCAGAAGAAACCCGTGTCGCAAGTACGTCATTCATTTTTGCCATGGATTGCACGATCGCCACCACCTGCTCAGGCGTTTTGTTTTGACAAAACACCACCTCCGGAAACCCTTTACGTAACGCCCGGTGGTGGTCAATATTGGCAAAACCTAAATCTTCAAATGGCAGATTTCGTAGTTTTTCCAGAGCCTCTTCCGCAGTGATTTTCTGTTCAACTAAACTCGTTAAAACATTTTTTATTTTTAATTCATCCATGGTTGATTTTACCAGATGTCATCATGATTTTAAAAAAAATCTTCAGTGTTTTTCAAGAACTCCATACAACTCAAGTGAATATTATTTAAATCATTTTTCAGGCCAAGAAAAAGCCTTACCAATCTATGGAATCACCTTTGATGGAACGATCCACTTGTTTTTCAGGATCAAAAGTAAAAAGATTTTTGGGCGTTGTCAGTCGAACAAACATCACTTCCCGTATTCTGCTAATTGGAACCACCGCATCGCCGAACCCGTTTGTTTTCGCCTGACTTGACCAATAAACAACACACTTTTCATTTTCTTTGTTAATGTACCAGCCCAGGAATATGACTGAATGCCCCGCACCTTTTTTCCAGGAAATATTAAGAAAATCACCGGGACGGGCATTAATTGGATTGATCTTTTTTCCCATACCGGAATATTGAACTAATGCATAATGATTTCCGAAACCATCATCATTCCATTTTCCCCAAAATTGGACGCCATCTTCTCTTCTGCCTCCACCAAGCTCCTGCATTCTTAATGATTCATACCGTTCTTCAGATAAAGTCTGATGTTCATTTTTATACATCATGTTCAAACTTTCAATAAACGCAGAATATGTGGAACCGCTGCAATAGCTCGTCGTTCTGGGTGCTTGTAATAATTGTTTGTTAAATAGATCAAGATTATAACCGATAGGAGACTCGGGTGGATCGGCTGTTATTCCAATGAAATAACCACCACCATCCATGGCTGTAGATTGTACCGAATCAATGGCTTTTAAAATATAAGTATTGTATCCAAAAATATATTTACCAAATACTTCTGCGTGTTTAGTATGATAAGCACCGTTGGAAACATCTTCCTTTTTTAGAATAAACCAACTTCCGTCATCTTTTGTAACCGTAAAATCTGTATTTTTAGTTTCTTGGTGTTCACAACCAAGAATTAGAAATAAAAATCCTATTAGTATAAATCGTGAGTTTCTCATTGTTTTCTCCATAGCTACCAGCTCGTGGGGGATTTGATTTATATTAGGGCTTCAAAATGTTGAACCTCTGCATTCGATCCTCTACAAATTGGTAAAATAAGAGATAACATTTGCGATAACCCGCCAAAAACCAAGCAGCCAGTGACTTTCACGAAACAACACAATTGCCCGGATGAACAAAATTTCAAATTGAAACGGCGCATTCTTGGTCGGGTTGATTGCATTGTAATGCGAATCTTTATATGATCAAAGTTATATATGTTGAATGTCGATGCTTAGAAGGTACGGCCACCTTTTGGTCATCATCTGCCACGCCCTTGTCCGCCTCTTCCACCACCCTGTCTGCCTTTTCCACCACCGTAACCACCTTTGCCACCGCCGTATCCGCCTCTACTACCGCCTTGTCCTCCTCTGCCTCTGCCACCGCCGAATCCGCCTCTACTACCGCGACTTTCGGTGCGAGGACGAGCCTCATTCACGTTAAGAGTTTTTCCTTTTAATTCGGTGTCATTGAGCCCATCGATTGCAGACTGCCCTTCAGCTTTAGAGGACATCTCCACGAATCCAAAACCTTTTGATTGACCACTATACTTGTCTTTAATAATAGTTGCAGATTTAACCTCCCCGAATGGTTCAAAAGCCAGCCGTAAATCCTCTTCGGTGACCTCGGTCGACAAATTACCTACATAGATATTCATTGCGATCTCCTTTTGTAATAAATTATAAATTTGCTACCTAACGTTTTGCAGAACCTGCAAAAGGGTTAAGACACACCAGACCATTGTATTTGATAAAACATTGACAAGAGCATCCACCCTAAACAAATTTGTAACATTACCCTTTTGTCAGCGTTAATGCCATTGCTTATATCGGCTTTTTAATATACAGAAATATATGCTATTATATTTAACATTAAGTAATTTATTTTCAATAGAATTTTTACAAAATCTTTTTTCCATTTTTGCTTTTATGATCAACAAGATTTTCTAAAACGCCAGCCAGCATGGAGCATGTTAGTTCCATTATCAGGAATCGAACTTCGTTAGAAATTGTAATCTTGACGCATTTGAACTCTGATTCCAGTTACGGGTTTCTTTTCGGTTGCTTATCTAACTTCTTTTTCGCCTTTTGTTCCTGTTTACTTTTCTTCTGTTTCTGACTCTTGTTTTTATCTTTCTTTCCGCCTTTGTCTCCCATTGTGTTCATCCTTTCCTGTTATCAATCATCTTCTCGCCGCAAGGGGCGTGACATCGTAAATTATGGTTTTTCGTGCAGCTCGTGGGGATTTGTCGCCCACCTGCCTTGCCCGCCGGGCAATCCCACACGCATCAGTGAAATAAGGAATTGCATTTCCCGAAACAAGTCAGAGCATCTGCTATAACTCAACCTTAAGAATCGAATGGTCGTCAAGTGCATAATTACATGCACTGCCGTAAAGCCAGTCTCCGGCTTTTCGACGAAGCCTTTCCTGAACGGGTTGTTGTGCATTTACTCCAGTTTCTGATGGCAAACGTCATCCGAGTAGACACTCGACGATAGTGTAGGTGATCAAATAGATGCCGTTGTCATCAATGACTTTGTATCTACCCATATCAATCATATCTTGTTAAAGAATATGTACATCTGTTCTGTTTGGGGGGATGCAATCCCCGATTCAACTGTTCGAAGGGGATTATCCGGTTCAGCCGGATGGGTTGAGCACTCGGGCGACAAATCCCCTTCGAGCGTGAGGCAGCAGTCAAAACCGCATATGACAATCTTAAAAAATGGACTAGACATTCTTATAATCCAAAATGTCAAAAAAAAACGATCTAATCCGCTGGATGAAAATGTTATGTTTCTGATTAACCTATTTGATGAATAATTACCAGGACTTATTCATTTAAAGGTAGAAAATTATTCTTCCCCAGAGTTTCGATAATGCTTCGTAGAAGATAATTGTTGTCAAATCGGATAAGATACTTTCTTGCATTATTCTGACTTGAGGAAATCATTTGCTTTTCTTTAAGTCGTCTGAGTACCCGCGATCTTTCCGTATGAGCTTTACCCGGAAACAATCTTTCAATATCCGATGACATGAATATTTGTTTTTTTATAGCTATCTTTAATACTTTTTCTTCGCGCTCAGTGATATTTTCTTTCCTTTTTGCCAGAGAAATAGCAGGAGATAATATTCTGTCATGTAAAAATTTATAATCTAATAGCTTATCAATTTTTTCAATCTCAGCTTTTAATCCAGACAAGACATATTCACACCATGCGAACATTCCACTTTTTGTTCCTGTATCAGCTTGGGAAAGAGCATCATAATATTGATTGCGATCGTTACAAAAGACGGCGGTTGGGTTTAGAATACGCCCGAGATTTACATTGAATCCCTGTTTTACAAGCATGGCATAAGTAAATAATCTGACTGTTCTCCCATTTCCATTATCAAAGGGATGGATCCAGGCAAAACGATGATGACTAATTGCTGTTTTCAAGAGGTCATATTTTTCTGCATGTTTATGATTTATGAAATCAAAAAGTTCATCCATGTAGTATTTTACCTGTGTGGAATCAGGTGGTCTATGCTTCGATCCTGCAATCTTTAAATTCACGTGTCTATATTCACCTGGATTTTTGCTTCCCTCCTGCGTTAAATTATTTACGACTATCTTATGTAACTCACTAACAAAGGCTCGATTTATAGAATTTTCTGATATATTCTCATCAATGAATTGCAGTGCGTTTTCAGAATTCAGAATCTCCAGAATATTTTCATTTTCAATATTTGATTGATCGAGTTTCGTTTCGATGTATTCTGCTATCGTGGTGTGATTGCCTTCAATTCGCGCAGAACCAATACTCTCAAGCATATGGAAAATATGTTTCAACTGAAAAAAAATCTGAGGATGAGTTGTTCCTCCGAGAGATTTTTTTCTTAAATAGTCAAGATCAATAATTAAATCTGTTAAATTTGAACCGAAATCAGGGTCAAAGACTTTCAAATCAAAATGTTTAAATGTAGCACTCATGATTCATAATATGTTACATTTTATTTTATTAACTTGATTAATTACAGTGATTTTAAGTTATAGAAAACTTAAACAATATGTAGCATAAACACAAGACAAAAAGTAACATTTCTTAGCCTATGTGGGCTATTCTGGCAAAATGAGTTTGTCCTTTATCACACTAACAAACGAATGAGAGCTTCAATGT
>CAYVXE010000029.1:13353-42257 GCA_964455375.1 uncultured Calditrichaceae bacterium | reverse complement strand
TTCCCAAGAACCGACGCAGAAGAGACGTTCAGTATTTTAATATTGATCTGAAAATAATGTATAATATTTTAAATCCGGCCTGCACCGTTCCGGAAAGGGTGCCGGTCACTTTTGAAACCCCAATTCTTTTTCGATAGCTTACCGGCACTTCTGCAACATTCAGCTTTTTCTTAACAGCTTTGATCTGCATTTCTACAGTCCAGCCAAAATTGCGGTCCTGCATCTTCAGATCTAAAAGTTTTTTCCACTTTATGGCACGAAAAGGTCCAAGATCACTGTACGAATAACCATAAAACAGTTTTATGAGGTTGACAGCCAGCCAATTGCCCCATCGGGCTTGCGGTAGTAAAGCGCCTTTTTGGGCATTTCCCAATACACGGGAGCCGATGACAAAATCATATCCCGCATCGATTTTTGCAACAAGCTTTGTCAATTCCTGCGGATAGTCACTGTAATCGCCATCTAAAAAGACAACAATATCCGGATTCAATGCCTCTGCACAGGCCATGCCAGCCAGACAAGCATTTCCATAACCCATTACAGGCTCTTTTACAACAGTCGCTCCCGCTGCCTCTGCTTTTTCCCCGGTTAAGTCGGTAGAATCATTATCGACCACAATGACATCGGAAACAACGCTTTCCGGAATATCCGCTAATACTTTAGTAATGGAATTTTCCTCGTTGTAAGCCGGGATAATAACGACAACTTTCATATTACATTAGCCAGAATTATATTTTGTTAGTATGTTCTTACTTTCGAGGCCTTCATTAAACAACAAATCCACTACGGACAAACCCGGACAAAAACCGCCAAACTGCTGATAATATACCGGATCAGTAAAGTAAAAATATTTAACGTTTTTTCCATGCTTGCTAAAATCAATTTTCGTTAAATAATCCTTGTATTGAGGTTCAGCCAAAAAAGTCCGGCAATTCAAATGAGTCAAATAATCTATTATTTTTCTCCCACCCTCATGACTGCCTTTTATCTCAGAGCTTAAAACTATTTTTGTCGTGATGTTTAACTCTTTACACAAAAACTGAATTATTTCTAAATTCAAATCTATCAGAATCTGAAACCTTTTTTGGTACAGATTCTCGAAATAGTCCATATATTTTTCAAAATACGATGCATAAATATAATTAACGTGCAATGTCTTCAAATGTTTACGCTGCCAATTTGAGATGTTGTTTATTCGAACATCCCGAATCAATTGACTTTTTTGATGCTTTGTCAGCACGGGAACAGTAAGCCATTTTGCACCTTCGACGGTTTTAATTTTCGTCCGATTGATCTGAGCCTGCCTGGTGAATTTAAGATCATCAGCCAAAACAAATATATTTGCTGAAATAAGCTTGGCAAGGAAATGAACAGATGGAAAAAAACAGGGTTGATGGGCAGCTAAGATCATTTTAGTTTTGAAAGTAAGGTCGGATTTTCCATCAAATATGCCAGGATTCGTTCACCGGATTTACATTCTGCCGCACGTCTCAATGTTATTAAATCATCGATGTCATACCACGCAGGCAATAATGAATAAGACAGACCCAATTTTTGCGCATATTGAATCGTAGACTTCAAAACTTCGGCAGAGCTCCAGGAAATATTCTGAAACAAAGCGTCAACCGGCTCTTTCAGAGCAATTAAATAATAACCACCATCTTCCGCCGGCCCGATAACAAGATCATCTGTATCCAATATATTAAAAGCACGCAAAAGATATTCTGAGGGCAAAGTGGGACTATCGGTGCCAAGAACAGCCACTTTTTCAGCACCGACACTACAGAGGTAGCGTATAGCATGATTCATTCTTTTCCCCAAATCGTCTCCTGCTTGGGGAAAAACAGTAACCTTCCCGGGAATGTATTTTTGAAACTGACCAATCTTTTCAGGGGGGTCGATGGCTGCAAAAACACGTCCGACATCAACTTTCTCAACCAGACGAAAAGTCCCTCTGACAAATATTTCATACAGCTTGGCTGCACTCTCCATGCCGATAGTCTTGCCCAGCCTGGTTTTCACTTTCCCCGGCTCGGGATATTTTAAAAAGACGACTAAAGCGTTCATTTCAACACAACCCCAGGCTATTTTCAGGAGTAACCATCCGCAATGCACCCGGTATGACACGAATGGTTATTCTGGAGGCCTCAAATACAGGTTCGCCGTCAATGTTAATGAAATCCGGCTCCGATCTTTCAAGTGTAATTTTTTCAGCAGTATAAAACTCAGCATCGGAAAACTTATCAATGGTACCATTAAAGACTTTGGGTAAAAAGTTGGGTAGCTGATGCAATTTCAATTGGTGCAAGATGGACACATTCAACTTTCCATCATTTAATTTTGCCTGCGGTGCAACAAACGCATTATTCCCAAATTGACGGCCATTGGCAACCGTTACCAT
This sequence comes from uncultured Calditrichaceae bacterium, assembly GCA_964455375.1. Classification (GTDB taxonomy): domain Bacteria; phylum Zhuqueibacterota; class Zhuqueibacteria; order Oceanimicrobiales; family Oceanimicrobiaceae; genus CAYVXE01. The sequence goes on along the minus strand of CAYVXE010000029.1, from coordinate 39,856 downwards.
AAAAGGTTCAATTTCTAAATAATGCCCATCAACCTGAAGTTTGATCTTTTTTGGCCTATAATTGAGAAACTCCTGCATAGAGAGATAAAAATATGGTATGGGACCTCTGCTGTGGTGTTCATCAAACCGTTTTCCCACTGCGGCATCAAAACCTATACCGGCTAACAGAAAGAAATAATGTTCGTTCACCTTTCCAACGTCGATATCAGTAATATTTCCCTCAAGTATTAAATCCACAGCATCTTTGAAATGCAAGGGAATATCAAGACTGCGGGCAAGACCATTACCCGAGCCTAACGGTAGGATGGCCATAACGGTTTTACGTCTAACCAGACCTGTGGCCACTTCATTCATGGTGCCATCACCACCCATGGCCACGACTAAATCCATCTGCCTTTCTGAGGCCTGTTTGGCCAATTGGGTGGCGTGTCCCCGCCTTTCAGTAACCTTTATGTCCACATCCATTCCGGTATGGTTCAAACAGGTTTGAAGATGGTCAATGATCTTCTGTTTATTTTTTTTCCCACCGGAAATCGGGTTAACAATAACGCAAACGTGCTTAAATGGATTCAATGGTTCAATTCACTTCTATTTTTACCCAGTCAATTGCCGAGTAAGATAGATAAATTTTAAGATTTTGTCAATTTTTTTAAAGGGGAAGACTGGATTTATGAAAACTTGCCCCTGATTTAACTGGCGTCAAATCAGTAAATCCGCGTCTCCTGTGAACGACAGCGGATAGAAGAACGCGGAATACTATGAAACAAATCTTGTCATCATTGTATGAGCGACAAAACCAAAAACGGTTAGTGGTCAATAAATCGGAACACCTGGAAACAACGTTCCCCAGGCAAACCAATACGCATTATAGGAGTCTGTCGATTTTAGTTGTTCGCCGGTACGCGGGCCTGAAATGGCTTTACCCAACAAGTTCCAGACTGTGCCCTCATTATCCACCAGGTCAAATGGGTATATGGCAGGATTTTCAGTCTTAATCTGGAATGTAAGAACAGTGCCGTCTGCTGCGTTTCTTAAATAACTCAAATATATTTGATCAGGCATGGAACCTACCACGACAACCGACAGACCGTCCACCTCATCATTTATTGCTCTGGGAGTCTCAAACAGTGTGAACTGATATGTTTTTGCACGCAATTGATCTATATCGGTAATAATTCCATGCAATCTTTCTTTTCTATCCAATCTCGTGTCATCAATCGAAATCGGGAACAATAGAAACGGATCAGTCTTATAATTTCCATACGGGAAAACCTGATAGGGCCGGTCAAACCCGGTTTCATCTGACAATATTTTTGAGTCAGGAAACATTCTTTTCCATGATGCCCATGTTGTTTCCAGAAGTTGAATAGTCACCATCGGGCTGCCTCGCACAAGACCATTTACACTTTTTAACTGCATTTGTACCCAACTACTTTCGGTGCCACGATCATACAATATCAGATTATTATTATATAACAACCCTGATACACCAAAATCTACCAGGCTTCTGGTACTCTCAAGACCAGTCAAACCGGTATCTAAAGCTATTCCTGAACCCGTTAGAGGGCAATAGGTCACCGCCATCTTTATGTCAAACTCGTCATTTACCACTTCATGCCAATCCAGAATACGCATGGCATAAGCACGAGCTTCCCCATTTCGCACAACACCGTAAACTAAATCATCCTCTTGCAAAAATGTAACTTCCTCGATTCCAATAAATTTAGGATGCTGTATGGACGGAATACAATCCCTGCCGAGACAACCTGAAATCACTTCGGACTTGGGAATATCCCAGGTGCCTTTTACCCCGCTTGTATCATTTACCGGGTGATTCGGAGGAGGATTGCCATTACCACTGCCACCCCCACCAGAAGGGTCGCCATTGGTAACATCACCAGGCGGCGTGTCATTATTATCTGTTGAAGTCACCTTGTTAGAGCTGCATGAAATTACAGCAAAAAAGAATACAAGGAATATCAAAATTAAATTAATTTTTCGCATCTTGTATCACCCATTTTTTTATATGCATAAGTAACTTTATTTGTCTGTTTTTGTATTAACCTTTAGAACATATTTCGGAATTGTTCTATTCCTTGCAAAATTTGTTTTGTGCCTAAAAAGAACATCACTTAAAATAACGGAAGTTTTTCTAACAAAATTTTGTTTGTATATAATTATATCATAAAGTAATTAGGTCAAAAGGAGTCGAATGTGTTACGACGAAAAATATTTCTTGTGACCATAGGAATGTTTATTTTCAATCAGTCGCTTTTTGCAGGCGCGTGGACACAAAAACAAGGTCATTATTATTTTAAATTCAGTATAAACCGGTTTAATTCCACCTCACAGTATTTTTTAAATGGTGACCGCGAACCATTAGCAGATAATGGTAACGTAACAGACCTAAGTGCTTTTGGCTACTTAGAATATGGACTTTTTGATGACCTCACCTTCATTACCGCTGTCCCGTTTAAACGGATAAATTTTTCGTGTGCGATAGAAGGCTGTAACGATACTTCTTCTGGAATTGGTGATCTGTGGACCGGATTAAGGTACCGGCTCTCAAACTCCTTATGGAAAGTGGCCGTTCAAACAGACCTCAAAATTTCATCCGGCTACGAAACAGAGGAACTAAAATTAGACTCAGCACCGCCGCTTGGTGACGGGCAAACAGACTTCGACTTAAGGCTGCTTATCGGTAGATCTATTTTTAACTACTCAGGTTATATAAATCTGGATATCGGTTTCAGAACCCGCTCCGGTGAGCCCGTAGATGAAGTCCCTTATGCATTTGAGCTGGGAATTAATTTAACGAAAAACTACATGCTTATCGGTCAAATCCATGGCGTTCGCAGTATTTCAGAGAATGCAAATCAAAATGATTTTAGAATCATCGATGGCAAAGTACAAAACTTTGTTGGAACCGGAGCACTGGAAGATTTCGTTAAAGGACAATTGCAATTAATCTATAAAATTTCTCCAAAGTTTGATCTGACATTTGATTTTGACCAGGTTTTAAGCGGTCGCAACACATCGTATTCAACAACCCTTGGGGCAGGATTAGTTTTACATAATTAGCAGCATTAGCAGCGCCTCGCTAAAACCCATAAGAAACGCCAAATCCAATAACCTGACCTGCCGGGAAATTCTTACCAGACAAACTAAATTGTACTGAACTCTCAAGAGTTATATGCCTGATAAAGCTAAAAGCGACACCGGGTTCAAACGAAAGATATTGTCGCTCAGAATCTTCAAAAAAGAAATCTCCCTGGTGAAATTTTCCTCCATAAAGACCATTAATGGCTGCTTTCACAAGAATCTTGGGATAGATCGTATAACCAGCTTCTCCCCTGAAAAAAAATTCATTTCCCGGTTCAAATGTATTCACATCCCGTGCAAATCTGATCCGATATCCAAAATCCCCATTAACATATCCTTTTATAGGCCATAGGGATTTTCCAATTTGACCGACAAACTCCAAATCCCATTGCCCGTCCCCTACCGGAACAATTTCAGTGTCTTTATTGAAAAGACCGGTTGGGGCTTTCGCCTGGATTTTAATGGAGCCAACGAACGGTTTCATCAATATCCTCACTTTTGTTCCAAAACGGAGGTCACCGAATTGTGACGTACCAGGACGCTCGGGATTTACAGTATCTGTAAAAGAAATATCATAAAATGGAATTTGGACAAGTAGGTCAACACGATTCAGCAATCCATACTGAATATCGACAAAAAGGGCTTTGAAAGTACTTTCCCCGTCAAATGGAAAAGGAACTCTATCCCCACTTTTGCAATTAAAACCCGCCGGACAGCCAGTAATTTTTGAATAGTAACGATCACTGGTCTTTTGATACAAATAAGTTGTCTTAACCCAGAGCCTACCTTTGCCAAGGGTCCAGGCACCAGCAAATAATGATTGTGCGCTGAGACCGCATACAAGAACTACCATGAACACTTTTAGTTTTAAATTTCCCATAAAAATTCACTTTCTGTTATATTTTGTCCTGCCGTAAAACAACTCAAAGCTGCTCTAATTAAAAAGCCCTCGAACGTTAAGTTCAAGGGCTTGTAAATCTCATCTATTCTTTCAAGCTAACGGGCTTGAAAATCATTCACCTGGATGTATTGAGCATCTTCAAACAAAATCCCTTCTATTCGAACATTTTTCTTCAAATATTCCGGAGACATAAGCGGGGTTCCGATAATTGAATTCTGAATGAACGTATAAACCTTTCCATCTTTCGTTTTAAGACCTGGTTTTTCAATCACATTGTGAGAATGTGGAATTTTGTGACCGGTTAAAGATTGCATTTCACAATCCAGACAAATTATTTCTCCTTCTAACTGTGCGGCATGCACAATTCCAGATTCATGTGAATTGAACGAAATATTATTTAAGGCCAAAGGGGGAACCAACATAAATATTAACAGTGCAGCTACAGTTAACATAGCGGGGACAGGCCGGTAAATAAATAAAGATTGAATAATTTCCCAGAAACCAGGGCGTGCACCGTACCTGGCCAATTGCCTTCGAATCCTGCTTTTTAAAGATAGCGGTGCCCGATAACTTGGCAATCGCTCTCGCAATAAAACTTTTACTTTACTTTCATTTTTGTAAGAACTCAGACATTCAGGACAGTCATCAAGGTGTTGTTGAACTTCATCCTTTTGTTTATCACTCAATTCATTATCAATTAAACTCGTGATAAGAGTCGCGAAATATCCACAATCTTTTTTCATACTACGAAAACCTCCAAACGCTATCGTTTTAATTTAATTTTAATTTGATTTCCCAATAAACCCTTCTTTCACCGCATATTCTCGTAAAAGGGATTGCAGTTGTTTCCGGCCCCGGGAAAGTCGTGACATGACCGTACCCACGGGACATCCCATGATAGTTGCTATTTCTTTGTAAGAAAAAGACTCAACATCGGCTAACATAATAACAAATCTGAACTCCTCTGATAACATATCTAATGCGTTTATTATTTCATCATCAAACAAACTGCTATAATTAATATTATCAAATTTCTCGATAACTTTATTGTGTACATCCTGATTTAAGGTCTTTTCCTGACGAATTTGCCCGTAATTAATTTTATCCAGTTCAACTTTATGTGGTTGATTTTGTTTTTTCCGATATTGGTTTATGTACGTATTGGTAAGTATTTTAAATATCCATGCCTTAAAATTGGTTTCCCGTTTGAATTTATGAAAAAACCTAAATGCCCGTACATAAACATCTTGAACCAAATCTTCTGCATCCAGCTCATTTCGCGTCATCCTCAATGCTGTGTTATATAAAGAATTCATAAGGGAAAAGGTTAACTCTTCAAAATCCCTTATATTTTGTTCATGTGAATGAAACTCTTCTTCTGAATATTCCAGCATCCACTTAGCGATAATTCAAAAATAATAAATATCTACTTATTTAATTTGAACATTACAGAGAATTAAAATATTCCCACTTATAAATCTGACTCATCTTTCCAGCGAATGATCCTCCATTTTTTATCAATTTCATTTTGCTTGAAGGTAAATATGGCGGTGCCGGTTATTATGAAATTAAAATCAGAACCGAACAGACTCAAATTAAAACGCACAAATCTTCTTTCGAATCCACCTTCTGCTTCTGAGAAAAGCGTATTGAGCCATACCAAATCTATAACATCAAATTGCCGAAATAAACTACCAGTGGTTTTTAAATCGATGTCTCGTCCCCACGTCACAAAACCACCGGTTGGTTGCAAATTTGTATCAAAATATTCAAAAACAAACGATTCATCAATAACATCGCTGTAAAGCAAAGAATCCTTAAACGTATACGCATATTGAAAATTCTGCAAAACTTCCTCGGGAGTCTGCTGATTTGTTATAACTTTACTAATATCGATTTTTTTATCTAAGGCGGGAGCAAAAGGATTAAAACAACCCGATAGGGACAGAAAAATCAAAACAAGAGTTACGGGTGTAAGGAAAGGCCTGTGGAAGCAATTTTTGAGAGACACACTCATAACCCCATTTCGCTCAACTTTATGCCAACAAAAAAAGCGGTACCCTTGTATAAGCACCGCTTTTTAAAATTCCTTAAAATATTTTATTTCAGTCGAAAAATAACCGGGATAGCAACCCAAACCTTTACCGGTTTATCACGCTGCAGTGCAGGTTTCCAACTTACATTCTTAATCGCTTTCACAGCCGCTTCATCACACCCACTGTGACCTAAAGATTTAATCACTCTTGTTTTAATGACCTTCCCTTTTTCAGACACTAACACCTGCACAATAACTCGACCCTCAATTCCGGCTTTTCGGGCTATTTCAGGATATTTTAGTGCGCGTTGGATAGAGCCAAATCCACCTATGGGACTTGGTGGTTCATCATACGGCACAAAAATATTCATATCGCTGTCATTATCTTCAGGTGGCGGTGGCGGTGGCGGAATATCAGACAAATCCAAAGTCGTGGATTCGATAGTCAAATCTTCCGGGACATCTTCACTTTCCGTCGGAATCGGGATAGATGGTTTCGGTGGCGGTGGTGGCTTTTTAAATTGCTCAGTGGGTGGTATATCGGCCACTTCTATCTGCACATCGACCGTTTTATTTTCTTTGGCTTCCAGGCTTATTGTCCGCAACAACTGAAAAACGATCACCAAAAAAAACAGGGCGATCACCATACTAAGCTCTAATACTTTGCGATATTTAAGCTTGAGGTTTGCCTCAGGATATTTTTTCATGCTATTTACCTCACTACTCTGGTTTGGCAGAATAATTTACATTTAATGCGTCGGCTTCCCTTAATTCCTCCTGAATATCTGTCACCACACCCATTTCCGTACCCCTGTCGATTTTCATGGAAACAAGTTTCAAGGGATGCATGGGGTCCAGACGTTTTTGATACATCAACTTTGAAACATCACTCACATTAACGATTCTGTCATCAACGGAGACAGTACCATCCTTGCTGACCCAAACATACGCCACATCACGTTTCCCCTGTACTTTTTCAATTTTTTTTGCATTTGGGAGAGTTACGGGCAGACCAGAAAATTCCTTAAAAACAGATGATACCATGAAAAAAATCAACAACAAAAACACAATATCCGGTAATGAGGAAAGCGGTATTCCACCCTCAGCTTTATTTTTACTTTCAAATTTCACGTTAAAATTCCTCCGGCTTTACGGAAAACTCCTTATTATTTCTCAGGTTCAGCGATAGAAATACGTGTTGCATCGGCCATTTTAAGTTCATCCAGCGTTTTTACATAAATATCGTATTTGGTCTCGCGGTCGGTTTTAACCGAAATGATTAAATTAGGATTTTCCTGCAACTTTAACTTTACCTGAGTATGAATCTCATTTAAAGGAACTATTTCATTATTAAAAAAAACTTCTCCCTGGGCATTGATCAGCAAATTGGCGATGTTCTTGCTTCTGACTTCAGTTTGTTCACCTTTAGCAGGAAGTGTCAGTCCAATACCTCTGTCCACATCGATCGTCGTCGTCACAAGAAAAAAGATCAGGAGAAGAAATGCAATATCAGCCAATGACGCCATTGGAATCTCTGCCGTACGCGATTTCTTTTTATCTACAAACATAAACTTCTCCGCTTTAAGAAAGCCTGTATTTTGTTAGGGATTTATGAAAAAAACTATGCGGCTTGTTTTTTTCTATTTATTTCAATTAATGTATCGACGAAATCGACTGAACTTTCTTCCATGTCAACGATAATTTTATCCACGCGGGAAACGAAAAAGTTATTGGCAATTTGAATAATAATAGCGACAATCAATCCAAATGTCGTGGTTAACAAGGCTACGGAAATACCACCGGCGACAATGGAAGGAGAAATGTCATTTGCTGCTTCAATCGCTTTGAAAGCTCCAATCATTCCCCATACAGTGCCAAGGAAGCCTAACATTGGTGCCACACTGATCACGGTTGCAAGCCACACCAGCCCTTTTTCAAGAAAGGCCATTTCAATAGAACCTGCGTTCATAATTGCTTTTTCCACATGCTCAATACCTCGATCGGCTCTAAGCAATCCCGCATGAAAAATGGATGCCACAGGGCCGCGAGTTTTCGCACAGACTTCAGCTGCGGCATCGACGCCACCTTCATTGAGTGCTTTTTTAATCGTTGCAAGAAACTTCCTGGTGTTGACAGTAGCTCTTGATAATGTCCAAAGTCGTTCTAAACTGATTGCGATTCCAAAAATAAGACAAAGCAGAATTGGCCACATAAAACCGCCGCCATCATTAAACAATTGCAAAAAATCCATTACACTCGCTCCTCCATTAATGATTAATTAGGATACTTATTTCGCAGAATAGTTGAACGTGTTTATGAAATGTTTCAAAAGTATAATTAATTTTTAAATAAAAGTCAACATTTTTTTTAAACACCCACAATAACAGAAATAACAATAGCTTAGACCGCCACAAAAGTACGCACTTTTTTCCGCTTAACCTTCAAAGCAAGCAACCATTTTTCGTAGCAATTCAGCGTCAATAAATCCGTCTACAAATTCAAAGCAAACGAAAATCGGTGGATTTCACCAAAATTCGAATCAAACGGTGTGTACCCGTAATCCAATTGATATCTGTGAAAAGTAAGTCCCAAACCGCCACCAACACTTTTTTGGTCAAATCCGGCTTGGTAACCAACTCGCAAATATATTTTTTGTTTCAATAAGAGCTCCGCGCCAAAGTTTGTATGGAAGTCTGTATCAACCGTTTTCACACCATCGATGGCAAAAATGAAAGAACTTCCAAAATCTTCCAAAGCTATCTGGTACTGAATGCCGCCGCGAAACGTCTTCGGCAAGTCTACCGATTCTTGGACCAATTTACTCATACTGCCAAGATTCTGGACAACAAATCCCACTTGCAACGGAGAATTTTGTATATGATACTTTACACCTAAATCAACCGCATACCCCGAGCTGCTCTCTGTAAATATTTTCTCATACAAATATTTAACCGTGACTCCGGCCTGAATGCTTTCAGCCACGTTTTTGCCGTACGAAATGCTAAACGCGACATCATTTGCATCTACGCTACCGATTGGTTGCGCCGAGGATGTTGTTCGCCGCTGGATTCCATTGACATTGTTTGTATAGACGCTCACACCAACGCCGCCGCCAAAAGCCGGGAAAGCAAACGCAAAAAACTCATTGGAAATATCCTGCAACCATTCCGTGTGGGTAAACACAAGTTGTGATTGCTGCAGTCCCGCTAATCCCGCCGGATTCCAGAACGTGGAATATGCATCATTCACCACCGCAGTAAAAGCTTCTCCCATAGCACTGGCTCGCCCACCAACCCCAAATTTCAGAAATGACAACCCCGTCTTCCCACCGCTGCCGGCCTGGGCATAAAGATGAAAGGGGGTCATGACTATCACCAGGGTCAATGTCGAAATGATTTTCTTAAAAGATTTCAAATGGTGCTCCTAATTCTCTTAAAATTGAAATATCCAAGTAAACACATGTTCGGATTCGGCCCGGTTACCAGAGGCAACAAACGCATAATTTACCTGCGACATCTTTCCGAACAAATCAAACTGATAACCGCCGCCGGCAGTAAACGATCCATCGTCAAGACCGGAACGTACTTTCACTTGTTTATAGACATCCGCTTCAGCGCCAAAATGTATTTTGTCATTTACTTTTTCCGAGAATAGCTTCTCTTTGTAAAGCTGTTCGAAATCCACAGCAAATACAACCGACTGCAATTGCGGTAAGGTAAATGCTACCGCCGTACGAAATATTTTGGGAAACTTATTTGTCGTTTCAGACCCATCCTCGCCATATAATTTGTCTGTATTCCAGCGATATTTGGAATTTATGTCCTTTACGACCGCGCCCACTGAAATCCATTCGGTCGGTTTATATAAAACACCAAAATCAAGCCCTACCCCTGATGCGGAGACGGTCTTCCCGTTGATGCCGATGTCCGGAAATCGGTTCCAAAGGATTTTTATTGACAGTCCCAATGAAAAACGCTTTGCCGGATTCAGTGCGAAGGTCAAAGCAAAAGCATTTTCCGAATTAGACAAATTAGCGGAACGCTGTCCATCGGAATCCCGCCCGTCAATATTGTCCACCGCGGATCGAATCCAGGTCAGCGCAAGACCACCGTTAAACGTTTTTTCCTTTCCCCCCTCTATCTTTGGATGAATCGGTAACCCAAATCCGATGAACGTAAACTGGCGGTCAAGTGATAAGGAACGGTAAGAAGCCGTTACCTCTTTATGCTCAAGAAAAGGCAGACCAGCGGGATTGTAATAGCTGGATTCAAGCCCTGTCGCCAGGGCGGTAAATGCATTTCCCATAGCCTTTGCCCTTGCTCCGAGTCCCACGCGCAAGAATGCCCCTGCCCTGCCGCTCTGGCCAAAAAGAACATTCTCTGAAGGAAGTAAGAAGAAAACGCCCGTGGCAAGCACACTGGTCATGATAAATTTTACAAATCTGTTCAAAATTACTCCATGATTTTCAATTCAGTACAATTAACTTTCCCCAAAAGGTGCCGTCGTTTTGCAGTTGAAGCTTATAGAAATAGACGCCGTTATCAACCTGCTGTCCCTTTTCATTGCGTCCATCCCAAATTTCATAAAAGTCACCATTACCCGGACGCGGAATACCTTCCACCACTGTTTTTACATGCTCCATACTTTTATCATAAATTTTTAAAGTCACCTGGGTTGTATTTTTTGTATTATACTGAAACCGTACATGACCGGTCCCATCTAACTGATTGTGAACTTTAGGAGAAAATGGATTTGGGTAAGCATAGGTACGGGTTTCACCCTTGCGCCCTGTTCGTTTAAATGCCTGAAAAACTTGCCAGGAAAGACCATTATTTACCGTTTTTGCTAAACCATCGCCGGTTCCCGCCCAAACCGTGTTGCCGAAACTCACCGCGGCGGCAAAGACTTTCTCTGTCAGTACTTTTCTGCTACCAGCAGGGTTTTCAATAGCTGGGAAAAGAGACCAGGTTTGCCCCAAATCGATGGAACGAAACAGCCCGCGGTCGGAGGCCGCATAAACAACCGAATCATCAAAAGCAAAGTTGTGAATTTTCTCGCCTCGCAATGCAGTCTTCCAATTAAAGCCAAAATCCTCGCTCCACGAAATACCGGTAAATTCAGTGGTGTCTCCGGTTTCAATGGTGGTAGGACGCGTGGCTGCCCAAAGGATTTCTTTCTCCATCAATTTTTGCCAGGCTAATGCCACGACAAAATTCCCGCTAATCGGATTCGCCTGATTCTGATGACTAAAATTCGTCCAGGTGACGCCGCCATCGGTGGAACGGTTCACCCCGCCTGCTGTTCCAACCCACAAAACGCCATCAGCAGAAATAACGGAAAATGCCCGGTGGTTCAGGCGGCCGAGCGGATCAAATACAAATGAGTCCGGTGTAACGATCTCCCATGACAACCCCAGATCATCAGACTTCCGCAATCCACCGCCAAAACTGGTAATCCATACTTCCTCGCCGCGAATGGCAACATCAAAGGTAATATTTTGCACCGGCGTTTCTCCCGGCTGCGGCACAAACGTCCAATCCTTCCCGTTATTCCGCGAATAAGCAAGCCCGCCGCCGGCCTGAAAATTACCGACATCAGTCGTGGTGTCGAATCCGGTAGCAACCCAGATAATATCATTTGAAACATCCATACCCGAGACGCCTCCTCGGCCAAGCCCCTGCTCTTTGCCAAAAGATTCAAAAGACAATCCCGCATCGGATGTCCTGCTGACACCTTTGCCTGTTCCAAACCAGACCGTCTGCCCATCGACAACGATATCGGATACAGAATTGCTGGTTAATCCGGTATCCGCGACGCTCACATTTAACAAAAAAGATTGTTTTTGTAAAACCTGTGAAAAGGCGGTTTGATGAAACAAGACACTGCCGGAAATGACAACTAAAATTGTTGGTACGATTTGCTTCATAAATCACACTTTCTTATTGTATGACTGTCAAAATATGTTCAATAATATTACTTTCTTTACCCGATTTATCTTCCGCCTGAAATACAAATCGAAAATCACCCGGGGTGGTATTTGAAGGTAAGTTAATCAAAATACTATAGGTTCCATCCCCGGCAACATCGTCGCCGGTAACGCTGGAATTTCCATCATCCGCCAAATCAAACGGACTGTTTGTGGCTTCATTACCGCCTGGCAGGAAACTGCGGAAGCGTACAAAATTAATATCCGACAGGCCTTGCGGATCCGAAACATCGATGCTCATGAGAATTTTCACAACTCCATTTGGAATAATTTGCACGGTGTCCGGTGCCACCAGATTGGCAATGACCGGCGCCTGGGGGTTGCGAAACACGCCTCGAATTGCCACCACATTTGCGGTACTTTTATTACCGGCTTTGTCTTCCGCTTCGATGCGAAAAAAATAATCGCCGGCCTGATTAATTATATTCGAACTTAAAGATACGGAATAGGTTCCGTCGCCGGCAAGGACATCTCCGTCGCTGCCGTTATCCTGAAGCGAATCTTCACGCGTTGGATTTGGGTAGGCCGGTGGAAAGAACTGGTAGGTCACGTGCTTAATATCGCTCAACCCCTGCGGATCGCCGACCTCTGCGGTGATGAGAAAATCGAAAGAAGAATCCGGTGCAATTTCGGTGGGCGCAGTGACGTGAAGAATCGTCGGTGGTAGATTTTCTTTGCCTTCAGTAACAATCATTTGGCCGGTGAGCTTGTTACTGACATTCCCGCTTTTATCAGTTGCCGAGACCGACACTGCAAACTCGCCGGTTTCATTTTGAGAAAATGTTCCTTGAATCTGTACGCTGAACTGACCGTCGTGCGGGATATTGTCGCCTCCGGTACCGTCATCTTTTAACGCGCCACTGCTAACGGTTGTACCGGAGCTGAGGTTCGTAATCTCATAACTCACCTCCGCTAAATCATCCAGGCCTTGCGGCTCTTCCACATCCACTGCAATAAGATGGTTGACTTGAGATGCATTGTAAACCAAATCCGGTACAATCAGATTTGACAATACCGGCGCAAATGTGGGTTCCGGCTGTACGATTTTTTCATCTGAACAACTGCTGAACAGCATGGACAGCAGGCTCATTCCCAAAAACAAATGATAGACTTGTTTCAATTTAAATTCCTTTGATCGATTTGAATTAATTGTATTTTCAGGTCAGGTTGTCGCCTGCACTTGTGCCGACACCACCGCAAAAAATAATTCCCAATTCGAACTCAGATCCTGCAAATTTTTATAGATAAAATCGGCATTCCCTAGATGGCTCTCGTGTAACGTTGTACGCAGTGCAATCACGGTCATGTCAGCCTGTTTCGCTGCCTGAATTCCAAGTGGTGCATTTTCCACAACCAGGCACTTCTCAGGATGAATATGCAACAGACCTGCTGCTTTCAAATAGCACTCAGGCGAGGGCTTTCCTGCGGTTACGTCCTCGCCTCCCAACAAAATGTCAAATTGAGAAACGATATCTGAACCCAGCCCATGAACTGGATTTTTTCTCGAGGATCCGGTGACAATAGCCGTTGCCAAACCGTTTGTTTTGATTTGCGCCATGAGTGCGTTAATTCCCGGCTCAGGTGTTGCTTGTAATATTTTTCGATAGGTATCCTGTTTCTGATCCACCAGTTTACAAAGTTCGTCTTCGGAGAAATGCAATTCAAATCTGGCTAAAATTTCCGTGGCCATTTCTTCGGCCTTACGCCCCTCTCCCAGCAAAACCCATTCCGGGTTCACCTCAATATCGAAACTTTTTAAAACCGTCTGCCATGCTTTCACATGATAAGGCATGCTGTTGATGAGAACGCCGTCACAGTCAAACAGCACCGCATCAAACAAGAACGCACCTCACGGAAACAACTGTCTTTGCGTAAACGAGTAAACTCATATCAGTTTCTCTTGATAGAATGATTTGTGTGGAAAGCCGATGCCCCACTCAGGAAACTTATTATTTTTGATGTATCAGTTTCTTTAAAATCGCTAACAAGTATTCCTAAATGGTGCCTCCGTTGGAGTTGATGAGGGAATAAATCGAATAATGATTCGGATATTATACGCAATTTAAAATTACTTGTCAAGATTTTTTTGCCCCCCAAAGCATCCCTTGTAAAATATAAACAACCATAAGAAACAAAGGGCGTCTCAGGCTGTCTATGCGAGCCGAGTGGGTAAAAATCAGGACATTCTCTTTGGCTATCCGTTTGCATTATTCATAACCTTGATTTTTCCTACCACTCTCAACCACAAGTTTCGTCTCTAATGAAACAATCCTTACTCCACCTCAAAAATAACTGCCTGTTCAAAAATATTCCCATACCGGTCTCTTGCGCGGACACTGATGGTGTGCACACCTCGTTCTATTTCTTGTGGTAGTGATGCACTCCAAATATGCGTGGAGGGCTGCGGACGAATCCAGTTTGCGTACGTGGAATCAAAATTAACGTGCAGGCTTTCAATAAACGGATCTTTCATCAACGTTTTCTGCATTTTCACAAAAGGTGTCGCATCCAACTGATAGTCTACAACCGACCGCTCATCAGCGTTGAAAATATTTGCGACGATGTTCAAACTGTCCAATCGTGCAACCGGAATTTTTCCGGTCGGCGCACAAATTCGTATTTGATACTCTGCACCCCGACCAGCCACCTTAAATCTCTGTGTAAACTGGTTGCCCGTAAAGCGAAAGATGTGGTACCCGTTTGGCGTACCGTCCCGCTGGTCGGTGGTGGGAATATCGCGTTCATCTTTTGGACCACTCCACCAGGAACCACAAACCGCAGAGCAGATGATCTCAGGGAATGAATTGCCTGTTTGCGCACTATCAGTCGTAAGGTTGTCCTGTTCCAGCATGTGTAAATGGCCTGCTAATGCCAGCAAATGTGGATGATCTTTCACTAACTCATAAAGATCATTTCTGTCCACCACATTCACATGCTTTCCGGCATTTCCGGCAAAATAAAATGGGATGTGCATTCCGAAAACAACCAATCTTTCCTGCGGTATATGCCGGAGATAATTTTTCATCCACTGCATCTGTCGTTCACCGATTCTCCCCTGATAATTATCTCTGCCGCTTTCACTTTTACCCAACCACTCCACCGTATCCAGCACGATAAAACTCACTTTCCCGTATTCAAAAGCATAATAGGCAGGACCGTAATGTCGTTTGAATGTTTCCAGCGAATACCGGTCATCTTCAGCATCAAAATTCATATCGTGGTTGCCAGGAACATTGTAAAACGGTATGCCAATTTGTGCCACAATGCTGTTATAACGATCGTACAGAGATAAATCGTTATACATCACATCGCCAAGTGTGAGGCCAAACGCCGCTTTAGAACCAACCAGTTCAGCGACCACATCGTCCCGAATGTAGTCGATTTCCAGCATATTTCTGGGTTGCGGATCTGCAAAAACAACGACAGAAAATGTGTCCGACTCAGTAGTTCGATAGAGTGGAAAATTGATGGAGGATGGTAGTTTGCCTGTGGGGTCCACCCCGCCATATTTTAGTACCGGCGATCCTTTCGGCTGATGAACATAATAGAATTGCGGCAGGTTATCCCCATTCAAAGGCACGTCATAAGCGGCGGGTTTGATGACGAAAATCACTGTCTCGTCTTTTCGCAAAGGCAAGCGGTAGCGGCCGTCCTTATCTGTTTTCACCACATCTAACTGATTTGAAACCAGCACATTGGGAATGCCTTTTTCGCCTTTATCAAATCGGCCATTGCGGTTGACATCTCCAAAAACAATCCCTTTTGCCTGATGTGATTTTGCCCAGACAAAACCGGGATTACGAAAGACAAGTATAATGAAAACGAATAAAACGGTTATGCTTCGACGCATTCTTTTCCTCCTGCAATGATAAAACTGTACACAATTCAAAAACTTTTGGTAGAATTCAACCGAATATCTCAGCGCCCGTGAGATTCAGAGATTTGTAACGTCAATCTTTTTGCCATTCTTCAATCTTCAAATCATTTGCACGATCCGGTTCATGCCGTCGACAACATCTCCGGTAAAATGAAGGCGCAACACGCTTCGCCCTTTATCAATGAGGGCTTGGCGGTCTCCCATGGCCTGCGCATCGATGAGCACACCAAAGGTCATTCGGGAGGATTCAGAGCCGGGTTCATCCGGAATACCGGCGTCATTGAAGTGACTGGCAGTGAGCTGAAGAAACAATCCATTTCCAGAGTCGCCTTTGTGTAACTGGCCTGTAGAATGCAGAAATTTCGGGCCGAAACCGGTTGTCACCGCCACTTTGTAAACGTCGCGTATTTTGTGGCGTAACCGTTGTAAGGCGCTATTATTTTTAGATGAAGGTGGGACATAAGCCTGAATTGCAACATAAGGTTTGTGGCGTGCACCGGCATCATGCGAAGACGCAATAAATTCCTGCAATGCTCGTCGTAAATCGTCTACCGGAAAATCAGCGTAGATTTCCACAAAGTCATTCACGGCTGCAGGTATCGGTTGCGGCAATTCTCCTTTTTCCAGATAAGCGCTAACCATTTTGCGCGCCTGCACTTTCGCAGACTCCACATCCGGCTGATCAAACGGTTGAATGCCCAACCGCTGACCGGCAACGGCGGTAGCAAATTCCCATCTGAACATTTCGGCACCAAGGTCATACAAGTCATTTAATCGTATTTCGAAAACGGGAAAACCCGCATCCCGCAAAGGCTGCAATTTTTCATTATGCTCCAAATCATCCGCAAGGCAAAGTGACACAAACAACCGATCATCCCCATAAACACCGGGGTCACCCAACTCTTCTAAATCCACAGGTAAAATCCCTTTGCCGTTTTTGCCCGTACTTTCAGCAATGAGCTGCTCCGCCCAGGCGCCAAAATATTTAACCGGCTCCGAAATCTCGAACGTCAGTTTGTCTTTTCCCTGCACTGCGAACTCACCCAATACGGCTCCAAGGTAAGCGCTTTCATTCTCTTTCAGTGTTCCGAACTTGCTGTTTTCTGCCATTTTCTGTGCACGGGCTAAAAGCTTTTGAATATTTACACCCACTAAAGCCGCGGGCACCAACCCGAAAAATGACAGCGCTGAAAACCGGCCACCAATATTTGGATCATTTAAAAATACTTTGCGAAAAACCAATTCCTGCGCCATCGTTTCCAGTCTGCTTCCGGGGTCGGTAATCGCCACGAAATGCTCACCCGCTCGGCCTGTGCCCAAAGCATCTTTTATCCAATTATAAAAATACTTAAAGAAAGAAAGAGTTTCCACAGTTCCCCCGGATTTGGTGGAAACAACAAATAACGTTTTCACAGGGTCGAGTTTGCCGGCAAAATTCAAAACAACATCGGGGTGCGTGCTATCCAAAACCGCCAAGTCGAGATAGCCTTTTTTCACACCAAACGTCATCCGGAAAACTTCCGGGGCCAAACTCGATCCTCCCATTCCCAGAAGAAGCATTTGCGTAAATCCTGCCGATTTGACATCTTCCACAAACGCAACGATTTCCGAAATGTTATCCACCATATTCTCGGGACAGTGCAGCCAACCCAGGCGATTCACAATCTCAGTGGGCTGCGAATTCCATACCGTGTGATCGTGCTGCCAGATTCTTGCAATATCATCATTCTTCTTGAGGTCGTTTAAAGCAGGTTGGACAATATCCTGAACTTGTTTGCTTACCTGATTCAATTTTCTTTCTCCCTGAAATTTAATTATTACTCCCCGGATTATGACTGCTTAAGTCTAACAAATATTTTGGAATGTTTCAAGTCCGTAAATAAAAAAGCCCTTGTAAAAAATCACAAGGGCAGAATTAAACATTTACAGCTCAGTTTAGCCGAGGTATTTTCTCAGCGGCTCGAGACGGGAACGATGCCGCATTCGCCGCAACGCCTTTTCTTTAATTTGACGCACACGTTCTCTCGTCAGTTTGAAATGTTCACCGATTTCTTCAAGGGTCAGAGGCCGATCGCCTTCGAGGCCAAAATAAAGTCGAATAATTTCGGCTTCCCGGGGTTTTAAGGTAACCAGCACTTTATCGATTTCCTCTTTCAGTGACTCCTGCATAAGTGAATCATCCGGTGGTGCATAACGATCACTTTCGAGAACGTCGAGCAAATTGTTTCCCTCTTCTTCCTTAAACGGTTCATCGAGAGACAAGTGCCGTGCGGACGTTTTCAACACGTCAGCTACTTCATAATCGGTCATCTCCATGGTATCTGCAACTTCATGCATGCTGGGCTCACGACCGTACCGTTTCTCCAGTTTTTCCAGAACCCGCCCGACTTTGTTGATCGCTCCCACCCGGTTCAGCGGAAGTCGCACCACACGGGATTGTTCGGCAAGCGCCTGAAGAATAGACTGGCGAATCCACCAGACCGCATAGGAGATAAACTTAAATCCTCTGGTTTCATCAAATCGTTGTGCGGCTTTTATAAGTCCCAGATTCCCTTCACTGATTAAATCCTGCAAAGGTAATCCCTGTCCCTGGTATTCCTTGGCAACACTGATAACAAACCGCAAGTTAGCTTTAACGAGTTTATCCAAAGCAGTGGATTCACCCTTCCGAATTCGACGGGTCAACTCAATTTCTTCTGAAGGAGGCAGTGGGGAGAACCCTCCAATTTCCTCCAAATACTTTTCGATAGATTGTTTAGGCCTGTTATCAACTTTTTTCTGTTTCTTCGCCATACTTATTATAATTTACCTCGAATTAATATTAAAAATATCTCTCTGCAAGACGCACACGCTTATCCGCTCCCGATTTGACTTATTATACTCTTCGTAACACCTTAAGTTTCAGCATTCTACAACCCGTTAACCACAACACCAGATCTTCAAACTTTATCTTTCGTCAATAACAAGAAAAAATAAAATACAAATAAGCAATACGTTCCCCTCAATTTTCCAAAAACTGGTAACGTATTTAGGTACATTCCAAGCAACTTGTTTGCGGTAAAAAAACGAATGGGAAGTTTGGAAGAAGGTCTACCCTTTTTCCTAAAGCAACGATATCATTCTATTTTTTAACGGCATTTAATATAATACACTTCTTATGGTTTGTCAACAAATTTTACCAATTTTTCTTTAGAAAAATTCGCTACACGTCGATAATTGTTTAAGATTACTAAATCACCTAATATCAAAAATATTTGCTTGTCCACATAACTGACTTTAGCAACGTGCCTATGTCTACACAGTTAGATGACATTCAACAGATAAAAGATACAAAAAAAACAGAGACAAACTCTGTTCTCGTTGTGAATAAAATTTCAGAAGCCTCGGAAAGAATATTTCTTGAGAATGAAATTCTCAAGAAAAAAATTCAGGAACTGAATGAAAAACTAAGAACAACGAAAGAACAATTAGACCATGCCAACAAGTTGGCCATATTGGGGAATATAGGTGCGGGCATTGCACACGAGCTTAATAATCCACTCACCGTGATCAGCGGAGAATCTGAAGAGATCCTTGACACCCTTGGAGAATCAACTATTGACAAAAAATTACTTCGCGCATCGGTAAAGAACATCAAAAAGTGCACATCCAGGATGCGGATTATCATCGACCATATTCGCGATTACTCAAGAAAAGAACAAAACAAAGACCTCAAACCATTAAACGTAAATGACCCCATACAAGATTCCCTTCTTTTACTGAAAAATCAGGTTGAAAATTGTGGCATCTCTGTAGATATTCATTTAGATGAAAACCTACCGAATATTTTGGGAAACTATACGAAATTAGAATCCGTTTTTCAAAATCTTATCAGTAATTCGAAAGACGCTTTTGAAACGCTCCGGGATGACCGGAATAAAAACCTGATTGTTTCGACGTCACTTGAGGATTCAAAGAATGTCATTATCAGAGTTAAAGATAACGCCGGTGGCATTCGGGAAAACATGCAAAAGGATATTTTCAACGCATTTTTCACTACAAAAAAAAGAGGCAAAGGCACGGGATTAGGGCTATCAATCGTAGCTTCTACCATCAAAGATCACAAAGGTACGATAAATGTAAACTCACATTTCGGAACCGGTACCGAGTTTATTATCAAACTACCGATCGCTAATCCGAAGTCATCAAACAAACACAAGGACGTGTATCGTGGAACCTCAAAAAATCTTGATCATTGATGATGAAGAAATTATTGTAGATATTCTCAAAAGGCGGTTTAACCGAATCGGCTGGCATGTCCTGACTGCATACGACGGACAGACCGGAATATCAATAATCAAGAATGAATCACTGGATGCTATCATTTGCGACATTAAAATGCCGTCAAACACCAACGGAACGGACGTCCTGGAAATCGCACATAAATTTTGTCCACAGACCCCTTTTGTCGCTATTTCCGGTTATATTATGTCGGATGAAAATGTTGTCAAAATCATGGATAGAGGCGCCAGATTGTTCTTAAAAAAACCTTTTTCATCTTTAAAAGATGTCACCAGTCAAATTTCGGCCCTCGTTGAAGAAAACCGGTTACAAAACCTCAGCTCCACAAACTCTAATATCCCAACAACAAATCAAGTCACGTAAATGATGGTCCCGGAGGAACTACACTTACCGGGTTTTGGCAATTTACCATTTGACATTTTTTGCATAAAACGCAAAAAATCCCCGGTACGCTTATCATCTTTTTCCTTGACTCTCATTTCCACATAATTATATTTCCGTAAGTTTAGTCGTCTAAATTTTCATCCTCGATAAAATGATTTGTTTTAATTGTCAGACGGAAATAAATCTCTCGCAAAAACCAAAGCGCAATGAAACGTGCCCCAAATGTGCAAGCTATTTACACTGTTGCCGCAATTGTAAATTTCATAACCCCAACGCCCATAATCAATGTCTGGAAAATCAGGCAGATTGGGTAAAAGATAAAGAGATGGGAAACTTCTGTGAATATTTTGAACCTGCATCTAAAGTCATGCCAAAAGACAACACACGCAAAGACGATGCACGCAAAAAACTAAATGATTTATTTAAGAAATCCTGACATAAAACATCTTCTTTTAGAAATAACCATATGAAAAAACAGACAGCATACCGTTACAAAATTGCTTTACTACTCTTTGTTTTTTCCCTTATGTTTGGTTGTGCGCATATACCAGCCGGACTTACACCTTCTACAACCCCGGTTAATCCGGACAATATTACCGTATTGGGCCATGCAACGGGTGAGGTGAGTTATTTCTCACTTTTAGGCATTATTCCATTTGGTAAACCGGACTACGACAAAGCTATTCAGAACGCTTTGAGTAAATTTGAAGGCGGTAAAGCAATGATAAATGTGCGCTCCACTTTTACATATACATTTGTGGTTGTGGGTTTCATAAACAAGCTCAAGGTGCAGGGTGACGTCATAAAATAATAAGTTGCTGCTTAAAATCATGATGAAGCATCTCAATTCAACCCACCCTCTCAGTCAGTGAATAACGATTATTTTAAATGTCGACATTGATAATTAGACCTAAATCTATCACCGATGTTATCAAAGCAACGAAATGTACCTCAATCGACACCCGAACTTGACTAAGCAGGAGAGAAAGAAATGATCTATATTGTAACGGTAATCACCTATCTTGTTCTACTCATCGGCGTAAGTCTCTATAAAAGTCGAACCGTAAAAACGGATGAAGATTTCATGGTCGCCGGACGGAGTGTGCCGGTTTATATGCTGGTAGCAACGTTAGTCTGTACCTGGATAGGCTCCGGCAGCTTATTCGGAACGGCAGGCCTCACCTTTCGTTCGGGTTTTTCTGAATTATGGTTCTCCATGGGCGCCTGGATTGGTATTTTAGTCATTTATTTCATTGCCGCCCGCATCAGAAAAATATCGCAATACACATTGACGGATCTACTCGAAAAACGGTACAACAGGGTCGCCAGAATTTTAGGAACCATTACCATTATTATTGCGTACATGGTCATTGCCGGCTACCAGTTCAAGGGGGGTGGCAGATTTATCAGTATTTTGACAAATGGCAATATCAGTGTGGAAACCGGGATGCTTATTTCGTGTATCGTTATCGTCTTCTTTACCGTACTTGCGGGAATGGTTTCTATCGTTTCTATTGATGTTTTTAACGGAACGGTTATGATCGTCGCACTTGTACTGGCATTACCATTTGCTATATCTGCCCACGGCGGATGGGACGCAGTTGTCAGCACCATCGAAGCAAAGAATCCTGCGTACCTCTCACTGTTTGAAGGGCATGATTTCCTCTGGATTATCGGCGTGATTCTACCCACGTTTCTTCTGTTACTCAGCGAAAGCAGTATGTACCAAAAATTTTCATCTGCAAAAGATTCAAAATCAGCAAAACAGGCCGTTCTGGGTATGTTCACCGGTGTGGTTCTCATTGAGTTTTTGATGTGCACCATCGCCGTGGTAGGGTATGCTATTTATGCAAATGATCCGCGTTTTTTCCTGGCGGACGGAAGCATCAACCGGGCCATGGCAGAAGAGATTATCTTACGCATCGGCTATGAACAAATGCCGCCTTTTCTGGGTTCCCTGCTTTTTGCCGGTGGTGTAGCAATTATCATTTCCACCGGAAACACCTTTTTAATGGTTACATCCACAAATGTTACCCGGGATATTTTCCAGACCTTTATTTACAAAAATGTCTCGCCTAAACAGATCGTAACCATTCAGAGAATCTCTATCGTTGTCATCGGGTTTCTGGCTTATCTACTCATGAGTCAATTCAAGACTATCTTAGAAATGGCATTTATTTCCTATACGATGATTGGCGCATCCCTGGCACCGGTTCTTATCGCCGCATTTTTCTGGAAACGGGTCACAAAAGCCGGCGGTGTTGCATCCATTGCCGCGGGCATGGGGTCAGTTCTGGCCATTGCAATTACGAACAAGGTTATGCAGAACAGCAGTGCAACCGGCACCTTTCTGGGAATTCCTTTTCCCTTAGACACAGATTATATTGCAATTCCAGCCGTGATTATTTCCGTTTCGACGTTAATTATTGTAAGCTATTTAACACCACCATCTCCGGAAAATGTTTGGAAACCGTTTATTGAAAACAATGACTAATTCTAATGGCGGTAAAACCGCAAAATATCAAACCAGTCGAGCGCATAAACGATAAATTTCAATGTCAAGGTTCAATCAATTTCTGTCTGCCGGATATCAGAATTGGTGACGGGGAACGTCTTTGCGGTACCGAACCGGTTTCGCAATTTCATCTCTGGTCATAATGATAACAACAAATTTTCGAGGAGGCATGTATGAAACTTTTTCCCATGTTAATAAGCGCCTTACTGATTTCGCTTTTCGGACAAGGAACACTTTTGGCATTTCAGGAAGAAATGACCATTACACCAACGTCCGAAGCCGCGGAAGGTCTGGATTTGCAGGCGGTTGCAGAACTATTTAAAGAATCAAAAAATATGGAAGATTTTGAGAAAGGTCTCAATGATCCTGAATCCGGAATTAACAACCTCGATTTGGATGAGAATGACGAAGTAGACTATATTCGCGTCGTTGAACAAATCACAGATGACACACACCTGATTATTTTGCAGGTTCCTTTAGCAGAAAATGAATTTCAGGATGTGGCAACCATCGAAATTGAAAAATCGGGAAATGAAAGCTACAATATGCAACTTCATGGCAACGAAATACTCTATGGTGCAAACTATTATGTTCAACCGACCGTGGTGCATATTCATACCTGGCCCATCATCACATGGATTTACCGTCCAGTTTATCGGCCTTACCGGTCTACTTTTTATTTTGGCTTTTACCCGCGCTGGTGGCGACCGTATCGACCGGTTTCGGTCACAGTCTACCGAACCAGAAATGTCAGATTCACCAGTAGACGAACATTCGCGGTTTCAAGAACCACAAGGGTCGTTACTGTTAAAAAGGTACACTATCAACCACGTACGTCAACCCTGGTAAAAAAGAAAACCGTTAAAACCACGAGATCAACCACAACCCTGGGTACAGGAAAAACGGTCACGAAAAAAAAAGGAACAAAAAAAATAGTCGATTCTAAGACCGGAAAAACCAAAACTGTAAAAGGTAATGTCAAAAAAACGACGACTTCATCAACAGGAAAGACCGTAACCACAAGAAAAACAGGAAAAAAAATCAGCAGCTCGAATAAAGGCGTTAAAAAAGCAAGAACAAAAACAACAAAACGAAAAAGGAAAAAAATTTCTAAAAAGAAATCCAAAAAAACAAAAAAATAAATCGCCTGGGTTCTTTAATACTTTAACAGGCTATTGCTGAACAGACTCAGGCGAACCTTGAGTCATCATTTGGAGATGGCTGCATCTGCCATAGCCTGATTCCGGGAAAAGTTCTCTGTCGAGAAATGCGTTAGCGTTTTTTTCTTCGCTCCAATCGCTTTATTCTGTTTTTTGAAAATTCTTCGGTAGGTGATAAACATCTCTGCTGCCGATATAGCTGCCGATTGGTAAACCGAATAAACCACCCAAACTGCCAAAAATAACGGCGCGTAATACCGCCTTTTCACCGGTACTCAATCCATTTGCATCTGTTTCCGGATCAGCACCTTCAGAAAATCCGACCATAGCGCCTACAAATCCGCCGAACATTAACCCAAAGATAAACCCCTCAAACGCACCACGTTTTTTATCGATAACCTGAACCTTCAAAATATCTGAATTTGAAGAAATTCGTTGTTGATCGGCAACCGTGTCATACCACCGTGTAGAATCATCCAGCACCTGAATATCGATAGCTTCCCTTGTTTCACCATTTGACAAATAAATCATTGCAATTTCATCAGTCAAGGCAAAATTAATTTCATCTATCGTTGTTTTTGGATGCATGTGGGAACAACTGCTTATAAGGAAAAAAGCAACTGCTAAATTTACGTAACGCATGGCAAAGTAAATGTGAAATTAAGTTGAGGATAATGAAATTACATTTCACCGGAGAATAAAGCCCGCTTTGAGAGCATCTTTCGGATGGATGTAGAATTCATTTTTCCCAGTAATGTAGGCACTGCCCTCTACTTCCGGAACAACAGCAGAATGGCGACCAAACGTCGTTACTTTTTTGACACGTCCAAGAAACTTCGTACCAAGAATACTTTCAATAATCAAAGGCTCGTCGACACGGATGTCTCCCCTCGCATAATGGATGGCCAGACGGGCGCTCACACCTGTTCCGGTAGGTGAACGGTCCACCTCGCCTTCTGCAAACACACATACGTTCCTGCTGTGAGCGTGCTTGCTTACCGGTGGTCCGATAAATATCGTTCCATACAAAAAATTTAAATCTTTTTCAAAAGGATGCACGATTTCCCCGCTTTTCACAACCGCCCGTTTTATCTGCATACCCGTTTCAATGAGTTGACGGTAATGTGCCGGTGTGCACGCAAGACCGACGTCTTCAGCCTGAACAAAGGCATAGAATGCACCGCCAAAAGCCAAATCGTACTTTATCTTGCCCAAACCGGGAACATTGACCGTCGCATCGAGCGCTAAGACGAAAGACGGAACATTTTGGAAACAAACATTTTGCACAGAGTGGTTTTCAATTTTCGCCAAAGCGGTCACCAGGCCGGCCGGCGTATCAATCTTTACCGTGGTTAGCGGTTCCTGCATCGGCAGGAATCCGGTTTCCAGTACGACTTTCGTTACCGCGATGATACCATGGCCGCACATGGTACTGAAACCCTCGTTGTGTAAAAACAACACGCCAAAATCAGCTTCCAGTGAAACCGGGGGCGTCAGGAGACAGCCGTACATATCGGCATGACCGCGAGGTTCCCACATTAATGCAGTGCGTAAATGATCGCAATGCTGTCTTGCAAAACGTCTACGCGACAGAATAGTTTCTCCCTGCAACTCCGGGAACCCACCAATGATGACACGCAGCGGTTCCCCCTCGGTGTGAGCATCGATGGTGGCGACTTTTCGATAGTCATCACCCGGAACCCAGTTCCCCATGCGTTTCAGTTTTTCATGAAATTCCATTAGAATCTAATTTTTCTCGTTCAAATTAAACGGAAGGTTTAATATAAAAAAGCATCAAATGACATTCAACTTTAATTTTAAAGTAAACTCCGATTTTTTAAGTTGATCCTTTTTACACATTTCGTTATACTGACAGAGTTTTAGCTACTCATGGAGTGTCTGGCCGAAAACGCCAATTTTACAGTCATTTCGAATCCGGCGGCTACCCGCAGGCGTTAACTTGAGTTCAGAATTGTCTTTTCGAGTCAGGTGAATGCCTGACTCGAAATCTGGTCTATGCTTGTGTCAGACCTTTCGGCTCCGCGCTGCTTCGCTCAAGGTGACAAGATAAAAATGAATGCTCCTTAAGTTGACGCAAAAGGGCTACTGCCGGGTCGAAACAACAGAAACCTACGTTTTCGGTCAAGCACTAAGTACGTTAAGGCAGTCACCAAAGACATTCAAATGACTTGTTTAAGAATTAATTTACTTTCAGGCCCGCGCAATGTTTCAACGGCGCTGATGTATTCTTTCGCTCAACGG
>CAYVXE010000029.1:3614-13253 GCA_964455375.1 uncultured Calditrichaceae bacterium | reverse complement strand
TCAGGAATCCCAGGGAAATGCTGCCTTCACTCATCAATCAAATTCCGAAACCAACTTTATGGGATACGGCTTTGGAAATTCAGGCAAAATTGTATGACACATTAGAAAAATCAGGACAGTCTCCACCTGTCCTGGATGCGAAAGAACTTCTGCTCAACCCGAAAAACGTCCTGCAGAGCTTATGCAAAAAAATTGGAATTTTTTTTGATGAAAAAATGCTCAACTGGCCTGCCGGTTCCCGTCCCGAAGACGGTGTTTGGGCCCCTTACTGGTACCACAACCTGCACAGGTCCACCGGCTTTCAAAAATACAAACAGAAGAGTGAACCGTTTCCGGAGTTTCTAAAACCGCTGCTGGCAGAATGTTTACCGCACTACGAAAAACTATTCGCAGTTGCAATTAAAGCGGACCTTTGAAATTTGCAGACGTCATAAACAACAAGAAAAATAAATCTGCTGGAGACAAACATTTATGAAAGTCCAATTGCCCGATCCAAGAAATGCTGATATTATGGTACATGTGGGCGGCAAACTCGTACCCCGCAAGGAAGCGAAAGTTTCCGTTTTTGATAGCGTTGTGCAGGGCGGTGATGCTGTTTGGGAAGGTCTGCGTGTGTACGATGGGAAAATATTTATGTTAAATGCCCATCTCGATCGGCTCTTTGACTCAGCAAAAGCCATGGCCTTTGCCCAGGTTCCAACTCGTCATGATATCAAACAGGCCATCTTCGAAACATTGAAAGCGAATAATATGCGGGACAATGTACATATTCGTCTGACATTGACCCGCGGGGAAAAAGTCACATCCGGAATGAGTCCACACTGGAACCAGCACGGCCCCACATTGATTGTCCTTGCCGAGTGGAAACCGCCGGTCTTCGACAAAAACGGCATTCGCCTCATCACATCTTCCGTGAGAAGAAATTCGCCACTGTGCATCGACTCTAAAATTCATCACAACAATCTCATCAACAACATCCTGGCAAAAATCGAGGCAAACCTCGCCGGGGTGGATGATGCTATAATGCTGGATATTTACGGATTCGTCGCGGAAACCAATGCCACAAACCTTTTTATTGTGAAACAAGAAACTGTCCTGACTCCAACCGCTGATAGTTGCCTGCCGGGCATCACCCGTGGGTTGGTGATTGAATTAGCCGGGGAGGCGGAAATTTCAATCATCCAACGCAATATCTCCCTGTCTGAAGTACACGCTGCAGATGAAGTTTTTTCCACTGGAACTATGGGTGAGCTAACACCTGTCGTAGAAGTAGACGGACGGCAAATCGCTGATGGCCGCATGGGACCCATAACCCGGAAATTACAAAAACACCATGCGGAAAGGACAGAGGACGAAGGCGAGCCTCTGCCATTTTGACGATCTACAGAGAATGAATATTAATGAATCTACCCTATTTTATCTGGCTGTTTTTAGGAACAATCTGGGGCTCGACATGGCTGTTCATCAAATTAGGACTGCAAAACCTGCCACCGTTTACATTCGCGGGTTTCCGTTTTGTGATCGCAGTTATTCCGCTTTACATCCTTCTCTTCGTGCGAAAACCAAAACTTCCCAAAAACAGAGATGATTGGTACCTCATTTTTTTTACCGGGTTCCTGACATTCACGATTAATTACGGATTGGTTTTCTGGGGCGAAGGTCAAATATCCTCAGGACTCACGGCAATCCTTTATACCACGTTACCGCTATTTGGATTAGTACTGGCGCATTTTTTATTTCCGGTCGAAGGGCTATCTATGGTAAAACTGGCAGGCATTTTAATCAGCATAATAGGTGTCACCATTATTTTCTCAAATCAACTTAATATGGACGACGACAATGCTTTGTGGGGCTCGCTTGCCATATTAGCGGCATCTTTCGTTACTGCCTATGCAGGTATCCTTATCAAAAAACATGGCAATCATATCGATCCTCTGGTCATTACAACCGGGCAAATGTCTTTCGGTCTCGTTCCTCTGCTCATCACGGGATGGCTGTTGGAAGGGAATCCACTGTCATACCATTGGACGGGACAGGCATGGCTGGCGCTTTTTTATCTCGCATTGGTGGGTTCATCTCTGACTTTCGTTTTACTGTACTGGCTTATGCAAAACATGGAAGTCACCAAAACGCAACTCATGATATTTTATAGTACGTTTATTGCCGTCATTTTAGGAAAACTGTTTTTTTCTGAAGAACTGAACTGGCGTATTATTGCGGGAGGTCTCGCTATTCTTGCCGGGTTGCTGATTACAAATTACGGTTACATCCGTCAATCATATCAACGTTACAATGAAAACAATGACTGAGCTATTCTAACAACAAAAAGCGCGGTTGCCAGACAAGGCCAACCACGCTTTTTGCTAAATTAAATCTGTTTGCTTCACTTTCAACAAAATAATTTTCTGCAACAATCAATTCATCCCTAAAAACGACAACTCATGCGTTATCTGGTCGCTATCCCCGGAATTCAACTCAAGTAATCTGCGTAAATGCGCGATCGTGTCCATATCTTCACTCAGAAATTTAAAGCCGAAATATCCGTTGAATTCATGCACCAGTTGCGCTTTAAAAACCAAATTTACCTCTGAAGATGACAGCAGAAAACTCAATTCACAAATATCTCCCAACTCTAAGTCTATGGTACCCTCAGGTCGAAATAAGGCACCGTTTAAGGAAACATCAGCTAACTCGCCTTCATATTTCTTATTTTCAAAAATTATTTGCACATGCGTAGCAAATTTGATTCTGCTAAAATGACGTCTTTCCTTCATTTTAATTCCCTTTACTGATAATATGGATATTATTTACTTCATCGGAAGGATTGTTTTAAAGCTTTAGCCAGACCAATGCTACTTCCAGAATATGCGCTTTACGTTGTTCCCGCGACTGCGCAGTATAATCGCCGCTTCATGATCGGTTCTTAATATCTTTGCATGAAGATCATGCAACCGGTGTAAAACGTCTTCTGAAGGATGCTTAAATTTATTAAATTTTCCCACTGAAATTACAGCAATTTGCGGTTGCACATCTTTCAGAAAGTCAAATGTGCTGGAGGTATTACTACCGTGATGAGCAACTTTTAAAACCTCACTCCGCAGGAATGAACCGAATCTTTCCATTTCATATTCACCGGTTCGCTCCACATCGCCTATGAATAAAAAGTCTGCATTTCCATAGGACAATTTGAAAGACAATGACCCGTCATTCAAATCACTTGCCTTCATCTTTAAAAATTTATCTGTAGGATGCAACATATACACTTGCACCGGAGAAAAATCTTTCACCTCAGCATAATCGTGAAAAATTCGATGCACAATTTTCAGACTATCGATTAAATGTGCATAATCCTTATAAAGCAGCGTTTCTTTCCCCTGGCCATTGTCCCAGACTTCGTGAACTTTCACATGCCGCAGCAGATAAGGAAACCCACCCAAATGATCCGCATCGGCGTGTGACAGAATAATCGTCTGGATTTCCTTAATCCCTTGCCGCTTTAAGAAAGGCACAACGATGCGTTCACCGGCATCGAAGTGCATGCTTTTTGGACCGCAATCTACCATAACGTTACGACCGTCCGGTAACGTGATAAGAGCTGCATCTCCCTGGCCGACGTCCAAATACGTTACCTGAAGATTCGCTGATCCGGCAAGCGCCTTTTGCCAAATAAAAAAATTGGACAGAGCCAGTAAGAAAACAACCAACCACCGTCTGACTTTTGGGTTGCCAAAATTAAGCAGAAAAAATAATATGCTTGTGTAAATAAAAAGATATGATAATGGGAATCGGTATATTTCAACGTGTGACCAAGGCAGTGTCGCTGTAAACTCAACTGCTTTAATTAAACCGTGTAGAAAAAACCAGGCAGCATCCATGTAAATAGTTGCCACAAAATTCGAAAACAGGTTGGCAAAGGCGCCGACTAATCCGGACGCGAGGCCGCAAAAAGCTAACGGTATGACCGCCAAATTGGTGAAAAGCGTGTACATCGGCAGCCGGTTAAAATAAAGAACTGTAAATGGTATTGTCCCCAGCATGGCGGCAGCAGAAATGAGAAATAAGTCAAAAACATATCTTACAATCGCATATTTAATCCAGCGTTTAACCGTGGGAATCTTCTGAATTTGCTCTTTGATTTTTGGATAAATATAAATAATGGACAACACAGCCGCAAAGGACAGTTGAAACCCCGGCTGAAATAATTCTAAAGGATTGGCAGCCAGAATGCACAAAGCCGCAATGGAAAGCGTGTTGTACACATCGGATTTCCTTTCCAGAAGTGTACCAAGAAGTAAGATGCCGCCCATAATAGACGCCCGGACTACCGGAGGTTTAAGATTGGTCAGACTTGCATAAAAAATCAGCCCCGCAATTGCAAGCAGAACGCGATATTCATAAGGTATTCTAAAAATTCCGAATACGCCGAGAAAAATCAGAAGGACAAACCCCACATGCAAACCGGAAACCGCCAAAAGATGAATGACCCCTGCATTCGAAAATTTATTCTTCAGTTCCGGGGAGATTCCACCCCGTTCTCCAATAAGAAGACCATGCAGTAAAGCAGATTCCTTTTCCGGAAGAGACGAGGAAATAAACCGATCCAAATACGATTTTACCGGTACGATAAATCCCCTGAACAGCACGTTCCCATGACCGGAAGATAGGACTTTCAAATCTTTACGTCTATAAACACTCAGTGTCGCAAAAATATTTTGCGCCATAAGATAATCTCTGTAATCAAATTCTCCGGGATTTCTCCGGTCACGCGGTTGGCGCAATTTCCCTTTAACTTTTATTTGGTCCCCATAATTCAAATGAGAATTGGGGAATCGAATGTTCACAAGCAGGCACCCCCTCACAGCCCTGACATTTCTGTCATGAGCGAAATCGGTAGTTTCGACGACAACCGTAGTCTTGTCCGGACGGTAATCCGGATAATTAACCACTGTACCAATGATTTCAACAGGTTTTGTAAACTCAGTGAAATGTGAAATATGAATAGGGGAAAAATAACCTGTGGCAATGTCATAGCGAATACAACCAACCGCAATCAGAGACAACGCGAGGATAATATCCGTTATGTTATAGCGTTCGACATGAAACGTCCAAAGGAAAAATGCAGTGATAAAAAGGGCCCCTGAGCTGACAAACAGAAATGTAAGGTCGGGTACGAAATACCGGGCGAAAGTCAAACCGAGAGCAAAAAACAGAAACACCTTCAGGGCAGGTCTGTTTTTCATTTTTATTCTGCTTTTTCAGACAACCATTCTAATAAATCGACAACTTTTCTTTCGAGATCTTTCAGGGTGCCGTCATTTACGACAACGTAGTCGGCGCGCTTCCGTTTTTCTGCCGCCGGCATTTGCGCTTGCAGGCGCTTGCGAATTTCTTCCTCAGACAACTGATTGCGCTGCTGAATCCAGCGAACTCTTTTGTCAACAGGAGCGTCGACTACGACCACAACATCAAGCATTTTTTCCATTCCCGATTCATAGACAAGAGCCGCTTCGACGCCTACCAATTTAACGTGCTCTTCATGATCCAGGCGTTCAGCTTCTTTATGAATCCAATCGAAAACATGCGGGTGAATAATTTGATTTACACGTTGGCGTGTTGCAGAATTCGTAAATACCAAATGGCGCAACGTCTCTTTGTTCAAATCGCCATGTGGTGCGTAAATGTCCTGTCCAAATTCAGCCATCAATGCTGTCCGAATTTCAGGTAATGTGTTGGTTAATTTTTTTGCTAAAGGATCGGCCTCCAGAATTGGTACGCCTTTTTTTTTCAGAAAACCGCACACAACCGATTTTCCCGAACCGATGCCACCGGTAACCCCAAAAAGTATCATGAGCTAATTTAAGATAAATTTACGAACATTTCCGGTTAACATGAATGACCATGCGGGTTATGTTGCCGCCTTCAGGTATTTTTTTGAATTCCAACTCATCGACGAGGTTTTTGATGAGAAACACTCCCCACCCGCGGGCTTCATCTTCATCCTTTAATTGACTTTCAAGATTCGGTTCCACGACTTTCTCTCTAACCCCCGAACCTTGATCTTTCACATTTACTTCCAGAGATTTTTTGTTCATTTTCAAAGTAACCAGCACCATGGTATTTTTCTTCAGCCGGTTTCCATGTTCCATGGCATTGGTACACGCTTCCGAAACCGCCGTCCGCAAATCCTCGATACGGCTTTTATGAAATCCC
The DNA here is from genome assembly GCA_964455375.1 of uncultured Calditrichaceae bacterium. Lineage (GTDB taxonomy): Bacteria > Zhuqueibacterota > Zhuqueibacteria > Oceanimicrobiales > Oceanimicrobiaceae > CAYVXE01. The sequence goes on along the minus strand of CAYVXE010000029.1, from coordinate 7,043 downwards.
ATTATTCCCGCAACTGCTGCTGCGGAATCCATCGCTACTTTCTCGTACCCGAGAATCGATGGGATATGGACTTCAATTTTTTTCTCTTTTGCACTCATACAACATTTGCCTAAGTAACCTTCAAAATAACCAGTGTGACATCATCGTGGTGATTTGTCTTTCCACGATACATTTCCATCTTCTTAATTAGCTGCGTCACCATTGACTCAGATTCCACTGCGGCACACTCACGAATCGAGTTTGCAAATCTATCGAATCCGTAATTCTCATAAGTCCCATTCATTGCATCGACAATGCCATCGGTGTAAAAAACCAACATGTCTCCTGTTTTAAGTTGAATGGACATTTGTTCATACGTGGTTGATGGAACGATGCCCAGAGGGAATCGATCCCCTTCTTCCGCCTGGGGTAAAAACGAAATTTTATCATCACGCAGTAGAAACGGCATGGTTTGCCCGGCGTTGGTATAAAAAAGTTTTTGTGTTTTCGGGTCAAAAATGGCATAAAACAGCGCCACAAACATGTGGTTTTGGATGTCTTTATTTAACCTGGTATTAACCATCGTCAACACTTCATTGGTAGAATCTTTTTCCTCCGATGCAAACCGGACGGCTCCCATGGCAGCGGTCATGATCATCGCCGCAGACACGCCGTGCCCGGACACATCTCCCACAACCAACCCCAGGCAATCATCTTTTAATGTCAGGAAATCGTAAAAATCCCCCCCTACTTCTTTTGCCGGAATGGATTTCGCGCTCAATTCAATCCCTTCGATGTCCGGGTAACGTTTAGGCAGCATTTGATATTGCATATCCCGCGCCACCTGGAATTCGTGCCAAATGCTGGCATTTTCCCGTAAAGATTGCACCATCTGGTTAAATGACTGCGCCAGCGTTCCGATTTCATCATTGGAGTGATAATCAATGGAAATATTCCAATTTCCGCGAGCTACTTCTTTCGTACTCTCGGTTAAGCGCTGCACAGGTTTAAACATCTGCCGTATGGTAAGATAAATGGTAAAAATTCCGATGACCAACACAACAACAACAATCTGGAACAAGGTTTTTTTCAGTTGCTCACGACTGGCGAAAACATCCTTTTCATATCCAGTTGACATGATGACCCATTTCCAGGGTGCAAAATATTTATAATAGCCAATTTTCTTTTCTCCCTGCCGTCCTTTTGCATTTGTTCCCTGTTTATAAACGGTAAAATTAGCATAACCGTTGGCATCATGATGCGCATCGATTTCATCAAGCACGGCTTTAATGTGGGGGAATTGATCATTGTAAAGGGGTTTCCCTACGTCGGTTGGATGAACGATAAGTACCCCCTTTCTGGAAGAATCATTATCGATGACAGCAATATAGCCGTCTTTGGCAATTTTTACCGCTGCAATTTCCTGTTTCAACTCTTCCGAAGGTTCAAGCGAATTCTTGTAGTGACGATCGCAGAGTGCAAACGCCTGGTCGGTTTTAGCCACAAGCAGATCCTTTGCCAGATCCTTCACTCGCCATTTGGATTCACGATAGGTGAACCAACCGCCTGTCAGGACGATGAACGCAACTTCAAACACGATAAGCGAAATAAGTTTTGCTTTTAGGGTCATTGATTAAATAATAGTTTAAGTTTCAGGTTTGATGTCCAACCGATCCAGTTTTTTCTGCAACCCCAAACGACTGACGCCCAATTGACGGGAGACTTCACTTTTGTTCCAGTGGTATTTTTCCAACGCGGCATGTATTAATTTCCGTTCCACCTGGTCAAGCGCATCACGCAGAGTTTCTGCATTCAGCGCATTGGGCAATTCAATATTGGGAGTGGTTTGACCGATTTTCGGAGACAGATATTCCGGTTGAATCACACTACCGTCTCCGGCAAGGGTCATTGCCCGCTCAACTTCATTCTCTAACTCGCGAACATTTCCCGGCCAGTCATAACTCATAAGCATTTTTATGGATTTCGTAGAAAAACCTTTAATTTTCATCCCCAGTTTATTTTGTATTTTCTTGGTGAAATGCGCCACGAGGAGCGGAACATCATCCCTGCGGTTTCGCAGTGGCGGTAATTGTAAATCCAGTACACTTAAGCGAAAAAACAAATCTTCACGGAATTTCCCTTCTTTCATTTCCGTATCCAGATTTTTATTGGTAGCAGCAATCACACGGACATCCACAGATATTTCTTTAAGGCCACCGACGCGACGAAAGGATCTTTCCTGCAACACCCGTAAAATTTTTGACTGGGAACTGAGAGGCATATCCCCAATTTCATCGATGAACAAGGTTCCGCCATCAGCTTGTTCAAAATAGCCGAGATGTTTTTTCACTCCGGTTGCCACACCCGCTTCGATACCGAAAAGTTCGGATTCCACCAAACTTTCTGGAATGGCTGTACAATTAACGGCCACAAACGGCTGGTCCTTTCGAGGGCTCAGGTAGTGAATGGTCTTTGCTACAAGCTCCTTTCCGGTGCCGGTTTCACCATAGATCAAAACATTTGTCGGACTTTTCGCCATATTTTTCACCTGGTTAAGCACGTTACGGATGCTTTCGCTCTGCCCGATAATTTTACCGCCTTCATAATTCCTGACAACTTCTTCCCGTAAAGCAATGTTCTCCAGTTGCAGCCGTTCCTGAGCATCTTTCAATTCTTCATACAAACGCAGGTTTTCCAGCGCAGTTGTAGCATGACCGGCAGCAGCATGCAGCAACTCATAATCCGATTCCGTATAAACAACTCCGGATATTTTTTTCCCAAAAAACAGCCCGCCTAGTATTTCACGACGTCCGCTGAGCTCAAGCCAAACACATTCCGAACTGTCCAAACGAGAGTTGCATTCATTCCCGACAAATTCCATCAATACAGACTCACGCCTCGGTTTTGATTTCATATCAAAATTACTACTAAAAAGGAATCGGTCGAGTCTGTCACTCAAACCATCATTCTGGCCTCGTCCAGCAATGACTTTCCACTCCCGCCTCGAGGTTACCGTCAAAGCCACGCCAAAAGCCACGCCAAATGTACCCATTAGAATAGAAAGGATCCGTTTGTAAATCTGACTGCAATCACGGCATGTACTGAGTGCATCTGCGACTTCATATAAGGTTTGCAGGTGAAAAACCTGCCGTTCAAGGTCACTTGTTCGGTTATTTTCTTTCATTCAGGGTTATCTTTTTTTGGTTTTAGCCTACCACGCACTTCGACGTCGTCGCATGTTTTTGTTACAGGATGCCAATGAAAAAAAGGCCATCAATCATTTTGGACATGGCCCCTCATTATATACTCAACGACTCAGGTGTTATTCCAATTTTATGAGTTGTTTATATAAAAGGCATTTAAATGTTATACACAAATCATAATAAAACTGTTTCAAAAAAATGTCAAGGATTTAATAACGTGTGACGCACTTTTGAAGTGCGCCGCACG
>CAYVXE010000029.1:0-3514 GCA_964455375.1 uncultured Calditrichaceae bacterium | reverse complement strand
TACCCTTATACCAATAATTCTTTTAACTGAATCATTGAGTCGACGATGAAATCCGGATCATATTGTACTAACAAGTCTCTCTCACGGTATCCATAAGTGACAGCGCAGGTGAGTGTACCTGCTTTTCGACCGGCGATAATATCGGAGGGACTGTCACCGATGATCACTGCCTTCTCAGGCTGTACATCTAATTGTTGCAGCGCGTATAAAACCGGCTCCGGGCCCGGTTTCAACCCTACTGTATCGCCGCCAATCACCAGCAGGAAATCGTCATTTGCGCGGAGTCCATCGATGATTTGCTGCGTAAAACGTTCGGGCTTGTTGGATACGACCGCCTTCTTCTTATTTTTAAAAAAATTGAGCGCTTCCGGAACCCCGGGATAATATTTAGAAAAGTCCAGCAAATGTTCTTTATAATGTTCACGGAAATGAGACAGCGCTTTTGCGATCTTCTCTTCTTCTGAAAAAGGTAACGTTCTTTTCAACAGATTCTTCACGCCGTCGCCCACGCTTTGCAGGACCTCGTCCAAAGTAAGTGGCCGTAACTTAAATTGCTGTCGCGCGTAGTTAATCGAATTTGTCAAGTCCTGCCGGGTATCGATGAGGGTGCCATCCATATCGAAAAGCAGCAAATCAACAGAGGTCATTTTTCCCCACAGATTTCAGACATGAAAACCATATAATTTGATCCGATGAATTCAGGGACGGCAAAGTGATTTACCACGTATTTGGTTCCCGGTAAATTTTCCGTGATTCACGAGAATATGTCCGCGCAAAATCGTATAGTCGAGTTCGCCGGCAATTTCCATTCCTTCATAAGGCGACCAATCGGCATTGCCATGTAAATTCTTTGCCTGTAAGTGACTTTTCCGATTTGGGTTCCAGATTACGAAATCTGCATCTGCGCCAATCTGAATCGTTCCCTTTTCACCTTCAAGGCCAAAGAGCTGTGCCGGTTTTTCGGCAAGGAGTTCAAGCAATCGCGACAAACGAATCCGGCCTTTCTCCACACCATAAGTATAAAGCAGCGGAAATAGCGTTTCGACGCCGGGGATACCGTTTGGCGTCAGGTGAAATTGCCCGCCCCCGTCATTTTTCTGTTGCATTGTAAACGGACAGTGGTCAGTGGCTACGACATCGATATCGCCGTCGGCTACAGCTCTCCAGAGAGCAGCGCAATCTTCCTGTTTCCGCAACGGCGGCGTGGTAATCCAAAAATGGCCGTTTTTTTGCTGGTACTTTTCGTCGGTCAGGAGCAAATATTGAGGACAGGTTTCGAGATAAATGTTGACGCCGTTTTTTCTGGCTTCCAACCCGGCTTCCAATCCGGCTTTACTGCTCAAATGCACGATGTAGATCGATGCATCCAGTTCGCCGGCGATTTCCGCAGCAATTTTTATGGCGTACGCTTCGGCCTCACAGGTGCGACTTAAAGGATGGTACCTGGCAGACGTTTGACCATTTTCTAAATGTTCGTCCGTCATGGTTTCCACGAGGTCGTTATCTTCCGCATGCAGAAATAACAATCCGCCATGATCATCGACTTTTTGTAAAATAAGACGAAACTGATCCCAGGACAGCATCATCCCTGCCTGCCGGTAGGTGGAGAAAACTTTAAAAAAACGGAATCCTTCATGAGCTAACCTGGGAATTTCACTCAACCGGTTTTCAGGGTCGTCGGTGACATTGACGTGCAGACCATAGTCAACATGTGATTTTCCATGTGCCTTCTTCAAGCGCGCCTCGATGGACTCACGTAACGTCTGCCCCTTTTCCTGTACGGTAAAATCGATAATGGATGTGATTCCCCCAAAAGCTGCGGCCACAGACCCGGATTCAAAATCATCGATAGAGTGTGTATTGAGAATGGGAATACCCATGTGCGTGTGGCAATCGAACATACCCGGCAGAACGAGCTTACCGGGGGCATCGATGGTTTTGTGGGAGACATCGGAAAGCTCAGAGGCGAGTACGCTTATTTTCTCGTTCTGCACACCAATATCCAATTTTCGGACGCCGGAATGGGTCACAACCCGGCCATTTTTGATAATGAGGTCTAACATAGTTGCAATTTATTCGTTTGAGATTTGAGCCAAAATCAAAAATAATGTGCTATCTTTTATCCATCTTCTGAATGCTGCAAATCGACGTCACATGGTCAATGCCATCAACGCCTTTGCCGTATGCATGCGATTTTCTGCTTCCGGGTAAATCACCGAATGCATTCCATCGATAACCGCATCGGTTACCTCATAATTACGGTCAGCGGGCAGACAATGCATATAAATACTTTCATCCCTGGTTAACTTCATCATTCTCTCATCACAAATCCAATTTTTGTAATTCTTAGAAATTTCCAACGCCTCTTCCGGTTTGTGGAAAAGCGATTCGATCCCCCAACTTTTGGGATAAACGATGTCTGCATCTTCAAATGCCGCGTCCATGGAATCCACAACTTCAAATTTCGTTCCTGCTTTTTGCGCGTTTTCTCTGGCAATGCGCATGGGGGCATCCATTAATTTATATTCCGGCGGATGTGCTAACGTAACATCCATTCCGAAGCGCGTCATCAGCATAATCAAACCCTGCGGTACGGACATGGGCTTGGCATAAGACGGCGCATACGCCCACGAAACAGCTATTTTGCGGCCACGTAGATCCTTGCCGAAAACTTCTCGTATGGTCATCAAATCCGCAAGCGTCTGGCACGGATGATCCACATCGCACTGCATATTGAGGACCGGCTTATCCGCCCATTTTGCCACTTCACGCATATAAGCATTTCCTTCACCCGGCACCAAATCATGCCGAATCGCGATAGCATGTCCATAAGAGGACAAAATGATCCCGGTGTCTTTGGCGCTTTCTCCGTGCGCGACTTGCGAGGTAGATGCTTCAATGAAATGCGCATGGCCACCAAGCTGGGTGATTCCGGCTTCAAATGAGTTACGTGTACGAGTGGACTTATCGAAAAAGAAAAGAAAAATGGTTTTATCCTGCAAATAACGGTGCGGAATACCGTCTTTGAATTTCTGTTTTAAATCCGTTGCAACATCGAGTGCAATGTCAATTTCTGCATTGCTCCAGTCTTGAGTGGAAATATAATCCCGTCCCTTTAATGATGTGTCCATTCGCGTCTCCTCACTTCAAATTCTGATGATAAAGATAAAATTTAATTTACGAAGAAGTTAGAAAAGTCGCAACAGATTTACTGGCAAATGGGGGCACTTTTTCAAAAAAACCACAAAATCATCAAACATTTGTTTGACTTCAAGCAATTCATTTTATAAATTACTTGCCAAGGGCGATTAGCTCAGTTGGTTAGAGCGCTGGTCTCACATATCAGAGGTCACTGGTTCGAATCCAGTATCGCCCACTTTTACTTTTATAGGAGAATCAAGCAGCAGAAAAAAAGCCGGTACGTCCTTTCATGGGTACCGGCTTTTTTCTATTTAAAATTTAATTTGCTAAACAATTTTTAATGGTCATCATCACCGTGGCCGTCGTTGCCATC
>CAYVXE010000028.1:24405-42814 GCA_964455375.1 uncultured Calditrichaceae bacterium | reverse complement strand
ATCTTCTAAACGAATAAGCAATAAAATTTATGACTTATTGCAAGAAGATTCAATTAGAACCATAGCCCAAATTGGTAAGGGGCGACCTATAGACATGCTAAAATTCAGCAGACTTTAGCTGAACTATCCGATAAGGACTCGAAATCATGAATTTTATTGACTGGTCACTGATGGGCCTGTATATGGCTTCCCTTATATTTTTTAGTTATCGAATCGGCAAGTCCCAAGCGGATGAAGAGGATTACTATTTAGGCAGCAAAAATATTCACTGGTTACCTGTTGGAGTTTCAACTATGGCCACTCAGCTCAGTACAAATTCCATGCTTGGTGCACCGGCATTTGTGGCTTTTTCGCTGGGAGGCGGATTACTGTGGCTACAATATGAACTTGCTGTTCCGCTGGCAATGATTTTTGTCATGATTTTTCTGATACCATTTTTTAAAACCTCAGGAATTATTTCTATTTATGAATATTTAGGTAAACGGTTTGGTCCAATCACGCAAACATTAATGAGCGGGTTGTTTCAGTTTGTTGTGGCATTTGGCACCGGCGTCACGGTTTATGGAATTTCGTTAGTCCTGCAGGTATGCCTGAATATTCCATTCTGGGTGGCTGTTGCATTGTTAGGTGTCGTAACGATCATTTATGATACTTTAGGCGGCATAAAAAGTGTCATTCTTTCTGACGTATTGCAAATGGTTATTCTTGTTTTTGGAATAATTGTCGCCGGGTACTACGCCGTAAACCTTAGTGGCGGCTTTTCTGCTGTTTTAAGTAACTTTCCAGACAATCGCTTCGCCGCACTGGATTTCTCCGGAAACGGGTTAGGTGATGGTGCAACTTTTTCATTTTTACCGATGCTCATTGGCGGTTTTTTTCTCTACGTCTCTTATTACGGCTGCAACCAAACACAAGTTCAACGTCAACTTTCTACAAAAGATTTAGACGATACAAACATGGCCTTATTTTTAAACGGAATACTTCGTTTTCCTATCGTTTTATTGTATTGTTTCTTAGGCGTGGCAATTGGAGCTTATGTCGCTATTCATCCGAATTTCATTACTCATCTTCCAACGAGAGAAGTCATTGAGAACGGGGTGGTTAATTTGGTACCTAATTACAACACCATTGTACCTATTTTTGTTCTAAAATTACTGCCGCACGGCATTATTGGATTAATCATGATAGCGTTATTTGCAGCAGCTATGTCAAGTCTGGACTCAACCCTAAATTCATTGAGTGCCGCTACTATGAGGGATTTTGTCGGCAGATTTTTTACTCGCAACGAAACCAATGCCCGAAAAGATTTACTTTTGTCGAAAGGTGCAACCGTATTTTGGGGCATCGTCTGCGTCACCTTTTCATTTTTTGTAGGCAATATTTCAGATTCTATAATCATATCCATCAATAAAATTGGTTCTTTAGCTAACGGACCAATTCTGGCAACCTTCTTATTAGGCATTCTTACCACAAAGGCAACTGATCGTGGAACATTTATTGGAATCTTAGCGGGATTTTTGATCAATCTTTATTTTTGGTTATTTGTCCCTGATGTTTCCTGGTTATGGTGGAACGCCATAGGTTGTGTGGTAACGTTTCTCATTGGGTATATTGCCAGTCTAATGACGACACCTCTTCAATTTAAGCAAATTGAAAAATTAATATGGAACAGAAAAAATCAAGTTCTTTTTGGTTACAAAAAAAACTGGAATTATTATTATGCCATTTTGGTTGTTTGGTTTCTGGCTATGATATTGATTATGAAGAGTATTTAATCTGCAATAAAACAATCTCACCAAGAGCTTTCCCCATATTTTAAAATGCCTTGAATTAATGCTCTATATTGTGTATACTCAAACTTTTAGTAAGAGGAAATACAACATCTTTTGATGTAGAGTAGGAGGGAAGCAGAATTCGATCCGTTTCTGAAGAACAGCTTTTTGTTGTAATTCCCGCTTATAATGCGGCTGCTACAGTTGCAGAGGTTGTCCACAGGCTAAGGAAATTTATATCTCGAGAGAGAATTATTATTGTTGATGACGGGTCAACTGATGAAACAAAAAACATAGTTAAGTGTTTTGATATAATAGACTTACATCACGAGTACAACAAAGGAAAAGGCGCAGCTTTAAAAACGGGCATCTCTGAAGCGCTTAACAGAAACGCAGAGGCAATAGTAACGATAGATTCGGATTTGCAGCATAAACCGGAAGATGTAAAGTTATTGTTCGATTATTATTCTAAACATGATTTTGATGTGATAATTGCCTCAAGGATGAATTCAAATAAAAATATGCCAATTCACAGAAAACTGAGTAATTCTCTAACATCGAAAATCATTTCACTTAGAATAAAACAAAAAATTGTTGACAGTCAATGTGGATTCAGGCTTTATAAAAGAAAAATTTTTGAAACTTTCGCATTAACCGCAAATCATTATGATTTAGAATCCGAAATATTAATTAAAGCAGGAATTTGTGGTTTTAAGATTGGATTTGTGAACATCCCCGCAATTTATCAAGCAAATCTAAATAGCTATATCCGCATGATTGATATTTTTAGATTTATTCGTATCATTATAAAAAGTATGTTATGGAGAAAACCAGAATAAAGGATTATTTCAATGGCAATTAGTGAACAACTTGCAACCCAACCAGAGCAAACAAATAAAAATATCGTCAGAAAACTGTATGATTGGGTGCTACATTGGGCAGAAACGCCGTTTGGTGGATACGCTCTTTTCGTTTTAGCTTTTGCAGAATCATCTTTTTTTCCGATTCCCCCCGATATTTTGCTCATTGCCCTGATCATATCCGTTCGAAAAAGGGCCTTTCATTACGCACTTATCTGTTCCGTAGCATCTTTAATAGGAGGGATGTTTGGGTATTATATTGGTTTCAGTTTGTGGAGCCTTACCAGCCATTTTTTCTTTACCTATATTCCAGGATTTACACATGAAACCTTTTCGAAAGTACAGGATTTGTATAATAAATGGGATTATTTTATTGTTTTTACAGCAGGGTTTACATTTATTCCATATAAAATTTTTACGATTTCCAGCGGTGTTTTCGAAATTAATTTTATAGGATTTGTTTTGGCTTCCGCAATTGGTAGATCGGCAAGGTTTTTTCTTATAGCTGGATTAATATGGAAATTTGGATCGCCTATCAAAAAATTTATCGATAAATACTTTAATTTATTGGCTATTTTCTTCGTTATTTTGTTGATTTTTGGATTTATTTTAATTAAATTTGTATTCAAAATTTAGCTGCTATACGGGGCGTAGCACAGTCCGGTCAGCGCGCCACGTTCGGGACGTGGAGGCCCCCGGTTCGAATCCGGGCGCCCCGACTTAAAGGCTCATAATCTTGGAATTAGTGAGCCTTAATTATTTATGGAAGATATGTTTTCCTAACGAGACACACTCAGGAGAGAGACGGAAACGGACAAAAACAGGCAGTTTACATAATATATATTATACGCAAACACAGTTTTTGTTGGCCGCCTCGGTTTTTATAGCTTTTCAAGGATTGATTCGGCCTTCATTTTTAAAGGACTGTTTACGGAAGCTCGAATTATTTCCTGTAATTGATTAACAGCAAAATCTTTTTGATTGGATTCCATATAAGCTATGGCCAAATTGAGTTTAGCCAAAAGATTGTTTGGATTTTGCTTTAATGCGTTTTCCAAATGTTCCGTGGCTTCACTGAATTTTTGCTGTTTATTTAAATATTTTCCCATTAATGTATTGGAAATACTGTCCTTTTTACCAAGTTTATGTGCTTGTAAGACGCACTCTAAAACATCATTTTCTTTGTTCAAATAGTCGAATGCGATAGCCAATTCTTTGTAATACAAACCCTTATTTGGATTTATTTGAATGGCCTTCTTGAAAGCGTCCACAGCTTTTAATATTTGATTACACCTTAAATAAGATTCACCTAAAGAGAACCAAACGAAATCATCGCCACTCTTCTTTTGGAGATAAAGCTCATACATGCGAATTGCTTTATCATAATCAGTAAATAAAAAAGCGGAATACCCATCCAAATAAAACTTTTCGGTATCTGCGGAAATTGGTTCTGAATAGCTGCTGGATACAGAGGCTGTTTCACTATTTTGTGAAGACAAGGTCGCTGCTGGTATCGCCAACATTGCACGTCTGGCATGGTTGGTCAATTGACGGTTTGTATCTATTTCTATGACATTTTTAAAGTATTTGTTAGCCTTGTTAACATTTCCTTGAATAGAGTATATCTTTGCTAAACCGAAATGTGCTCTGACTTCTTTTGGAGAAATTTGCAATGACTTTAAAAACATCTTTATACCGTCATCATATCGTTTTAAAATGCTGTACACAGCACCCAAATTGAGATATGCTAAAGCATGTTCTGGATAAAAAACAAGGCTTTCCCGCAAATATTTTTCTGCGTTCTCATATTGCCTTACCTTTAAAAAAACAGTTCCAAGTATTAAATGTGATTTATAATATATGGGACATATTTCTATCGATTGTTTTAAATTTTCAATAGATTCCAGAAAATTTTTTGTTTCAAAAAATGCAATTCCCAGATTAAAATAATAATCAGGATCGAGCGGATTTTGTGAAATGGCATTAACCCAACGACTGATGGCTTCCTTAAATTGTCTGTTTTTTGCAAATCTCAATGCTTCATGATGCAGGATGTCCGCCTGCTCATTTACAACCGGTTGAAGCCACAAGAGTTTTATTTTTGATTGTTTCTGGATTATTTCCAGCTTTCCCTTCCCTTCACCATATCGCTTCATGAAAAATTGATTGACAAAATTATCCCGTTGATGCGAGTTGTCTAGATTCTGGAGTTCGCCGTTTATCTCCTTGATATTAGCTAAATCAATCACCACGGCGAAATGTTTTTGAAGGGTCGATTCCATAAAAGCACTGTATTTCTTAACGAAAATAATTGTTTAGTTTTAAAAGTTAATGAATGAGGTCATGAAAATCAAGCGATTTACGAAATTGTAATAAAGAATAAAAAAGATAAATAAATAATAATAAATATCTTATATAGATATTTTCGGTAACAAACTCAAAAATTTGACAAAATTAAAAGGCAATTATATTTTCACTGTCTAAAAAAATATAATTGCCCTCCAAAGTGAAATTTAGAACAGATACTAAAAGTTGTAAAAAAGTTAATATGTAAACTTACTTTGTACGCCTGGAGGGGCTCGAACCCCCAACCTTTGGAACCGGAATCCAACGCTCTATCCAATTGAGCTACAGGCGCATTTGTTTGGAAGCAGCTTTTACTGTATTCTGCATGAGCATGGCAATAGTCATAGGCCCAACGCCACCCGGAACTGGCGTTATTGCTTTCGCTTTCCGAGACACCGAAGCATAATCGACATCACCGACAAGGCGATAACCCTTTGCTTGCGTTGTATCTTTAATTCGATTAATTCCCACATCGATCACAACGACGCCTTCTTTGACCATATTCCCTCTGATAACTTCCGGTTTACCTATCGCAGCAATTAAAATATCCGCCTGTTTTGTAAAATAGCTGATGTCTGGTGTACCTGTGTGGCAGACGGTTACCGTGGAATTGGCCCCTTCTTTTTTTTGTAAAAACATTGACACCAAAGGCAACCCGACGATTTTACTTCGACCGACGATGGTTATATATTTCCCAGAAGGCTCCAGGTGTGATCTGAGCAATAATTCCTGAATTCCAAGCGGTGTACATGGTACAAAGGTCTCTTCTCCTAATACGAGTTTACCACGGTTTACCGGGTGAAATCCATCGACATCTTTTTCCGGTAGAATTGCTTGAATAATTTTTTGATCATTGATATGCTTTGGTAAAGGTAATTGAACCAATATCGCATGGACATCGTTTTTTCTGTTTAAGTCATCTATTTGTTGCAATAATTTTGATTCTTCCACATCAGCCGGCATCCGAAGCGTTTCAGAATAAATACCCAGATCAGCGGCAGCTTTTGCCTTCATTTTGACATAAATTTGCGAAGCAGGGTTCTCCCCCACTATCAGAACCGCTAAACCGGGGACGATGCCTTTGGTTGCTAAGATATTTATTTTCTGTCTGAGTTCATCCCTGATTTGCTCGGCAATTTTCCTTCCATTTATGATTTGTGCAGACATCATACGTTTACGGTAAAATCACTCGTTGAATACTTTCGGCTTTCCCCGTTTTTTCATTTACTTTCACTACAACAGAACATAATTGCATATTTTCAGTCGCCGGTTTATATCTTACCGGTGTTTGGTGCATAAATCTCTTTATCGCTAATTCCTTTCTAAGACCAATAACCGAATCCATAGGCCCTGTCATTCCAACGTCAGTCATATACGCAGTACCTTCAGGTAATATTCGCTCATCAGCAGTTGGAACATGTGTATGTGTTCCCAACACTGCACTGACTTTACCATCAAGGTACCAGCCCAACGCAATTTTTTCAGCAGTCGCTTCTGCATGAAAATCAACAACGATGATATTGGTCTGTTTTTGGAGTCTTCTAACCTCCTCACTCCCCTTTCTAAAGGGGCAATCAATTGCAAACATAAACGTCCGCCCCTGTAAATTCAGCACGGCTATTTTTAAATCATTCTTCAGTTCCACGACAACCGACCCATGCCCGAGATTACCTTCGGGATAATTCAGCGGGCGCAAAATCCTCGGGTTACTTTTTAAGGAGTCGAATATGTCCCAATTGTTCCAAATATGATTGCCACTTGTGATTACATCAATGCCTAAATTAAAATATTGTCTGGCAATCTTTTCCGTCAGTCCTTTACCTTCACAGCCATTCTCACCGTTGGCTATACAAAAATCAATATGATACTTCTCTTTTAATTTGGGTAATAATTTCGTCGTAATTTCCAGACCCGGCTTACCCACAATATCCGCGATAAAAAGGACATTAAGTGCCATAAATATTCTTCTTTCCCATTAGTTCAAACACTATTTTGCAAAATCCACAGATCTGAATTCTCTGATTGCGGTAATTTTAATTTGTCCGGGGAACTCCAATTCCTTTTTTAATTTTTTAGCAATATTATCCGCTAAAATCTGAGTTTTAGAATCATCTGCAACAGAGTGCTCAACAATAACCCGGATTTCTTTTCCGGCCTGAATTGCATAAGATTTAATGACTTCCGGAAAAGAATTAGCTATGGTTTCAAGAGTTCGCATTCTCTTTATGTAATTTTCAAGCATTTCCTTTTGCGCTCCGGGCCGAGAAACGGAAATAGCATTGCTGATTTGTACCAAAACACATATTGGTGATGTAATTTCCTCATTGAATGATTGTTTTTGACAAGCAATACTATTTTGAACAACCGTGCTTTCACCGAATTTCTTGGCTAATTCAACACCTATTTCATAATATGGCGTATCACCGTACTCTTCTGCTGTTTTACCAATATCGTGTAAAAGTCCGGCTCTCTTGGCTAAAGTAATATCCAAACCAAATTGTGCAGCCATCTGCCCAGCAAGCGTTGCTACTTCTTTTGAATGCAATAAAAGGTTTTGGCCGTAAGAGGTTCTGAAATGTTGCCTGCCCAAAAGACGAATAAGTTCCGGATGCATATTATGAAGACCAATTTCGTGCAGGGTTTGTTCACCAATTTCCAATATTTTTTCTTCAATTTCCTGTTGCGTCTTGGCCACAACCTCCTCAATACGGCCCGGGTGAATTCTTCCATCGTAGATTAATTTTTCCATGGACGTTTTTGCTACTTCCCTGCGTATTGTGTCAAAACCGGAGAGAATAACCGTTTGAGGTGTATCATCAATAAGCACCTCAATACCGGTGGCACTTTCAAATGCCCGGATATTGCGCCCTTCCCTGCCGATAATTCTACCTTTCATTTCATCATCCGGAAGATGAAGAATTGAAACAGTTGTATCTACAACATGGTTGATTTGGCTTTTTTGTACAGCTTGCAAAATTATCTCTCTTGCTTCGATATCAGCAGTTTTTTTTGCATTTTCCCTGATTTCCTGAATTTCCAGGGCGGTTTCCTGTTTGGCTTGCTCAATCATATTCTGCATTTGCAGCTTTTTTGCCTCTTCGCTGTTGAGCCCGGAAATCTTCTCTAAACGTAAATTTTCTTCCTTTAATAATTCTTCAAGCTCTTTTTCTCGTTTGCTAATAAATTCCCTCTGTAAATCTAAATTTCTCTTTCGACTATTGAGCTCGTGCTCTTTTTTATCTAATAGATCAACCTTTCTGTCAATGTTCAACTCTCTTTGAGATAACTTGTTTCTGCGTTTGTGAAATTCGTTCTCCTTATTCTTGATTTCACTTTCAAAAGCTTGTTTTTTCTGAAATATTTCCTCTTTGGCTTCGAGTAATTTTTCTTGTTTAATATTTTCAGCTTCTCCCTTTGCTTCTTCAATAATATCTTTTGCAGTACTTGAAGCTTTAGCCAGCTTTATTTGACCAAAGTGCTGTTTAAGCAGCCACCCTGCCCAAAAGCCAATTGCAGAAGAAACGATACAAATAATTATCCATAAATGATTCATTATAATCTCCGAGGTCAATATAGCTGACTTTTGCAAATTCTTAAAAAGCGAACTTGAAAAGCTACGCGTTCTCTTGGGAAAGAAAATTGTAATGATTGTGGCTTAAGGCAGAAACAGCGAGACGGAAGTTACATTTAATAACGACTTTATGAAATTTCCTTGCTTAGACTTTCATCTAAAGACGTGTTTAAATTATTAAGTTTATCTTCCATTTTTTCCAACAAAGTTTCGTTGATTTTTTTTTCCTGAAACAATTCGTCCGTAATATTAAGAGCAGCTAAGATCGCTATTTTCAAGGGTGATTTAGCTTCAGTACTTTGATCAATTTCACGCATTTTTTGATCAACATATGCAGCAACCTTTTTTATATATTCGGTGTTGGTTTCTGCATCACTTTTTATTGGATATTCTGTGCCATATATATTGATTTTAAGAACACTGCCGTTTTTAGCCATTTGCTATTCGCTTAATTTAACGATTTCGCACAATCTGTAATTTATAAATTATATTGAAGTTCTTCTAATTTAACAAGCATGTTTTCAACTTTACTTTTAATTTGATCTTCCTTTTCCTTACTAATGCTGGATTGGCTTGCCAACTGATTAACATTATTTAATTCCTCTTCCAAATGTTCGATGCGCTGATCCTTAATATGCACTTCGTTACGTAATTCATGGTTTAATTTGGAAAGTTCCTCATTTTTGAGACGCAAATTTTCTATCATTTGTACAGCCTGGAAAATTTTTTTTTCTAAAATGTCTAATTGTTCAAGTTCCATATCTTGAAACTCCATTTTATTTTAACTTCTTAGCGTACATGAATATTTTTGTGATAAAACGGACAATATTAAATGAATCGTTTTATCGATTTCCTCTTCTGTCAATGTTCGCTCGTAAGACAAAAACGTGAGTTTAAATGCAATACTTTTTTTTGATTTTGAAATTTGATCGCCGATATAAAGATCAAATACTTCGATTTGTTGCAAATACGTTCCACCATTTTTTTTTATTTCAGCTTCAATATCTACCGTATCAATTTTTCTATCGATAATAAGTGCAATATCCCTTGAAATAGATGGAAACTTCGGAATCGGTTTAAAACTTTTTTTAAGCTGGATTTGGTCAATTAGCATTTTATAATCGATATCAAAATAATACATCTCTTCGCCAATGTCAAACTCTTCTAAAATCGGTTGTCGAATAGCACCGAAAACTCCGGCTAACGTGCCGCCAAAGCTCACTGACAGAGATTTGCTCTTATTAAGAATCGGATGGTCACCGATCCGTGAAAAATGATAATTTTCCAGATTGTTACGATGAAAAAGTTGTTCCACAGTTCCTTTCACATCAAATATATCTACGTTCTCCCCTTTATCTCGCCAATTGACGTCCGATTTCAGACCGGTTAAAATGCCGCAAAGTTTCACATGTTCTGAAACCGTTTTTAGGTTTTTGCTGAAAACAGACCCAATTTCAAACAGTTTCAAATTCTTTATTTTTCGATTTATATTCCATCGCGCGGTTTTTAGCAAGCCCGGAAGTAAGCTTGTACGCAGTACAGACAATTCCTCACTGAGCGGATTGATAAGCTCGACAATCCCATTTTTTAAAAATAGTTGTGCTTCTTTTTTGCTTATTAAATTATAAGTAGTTATTTCCGAAAAGTCAAAAGATTGTAATGAAAATATAATTTTTTTCCTAAGGATTTCAGCTTCATTCGCAGCTTGAAGCTGATCGATGAACGCCGTGCAATCGGTAGGAAAATTGTCATACCCGTGAATACGCGCGATCTCTTCAATGAGATCTGCTTCCCTGGTAACATCCGGTCGAAAGGTTGGCACATGAATCTGCAGCACATCACCTTCGGCTACCGTAAATCCGAGTCGCTGCAGAATATCGACAATCGATTCCACCGATATGGAAACACCTAAGATACGTTCGACTTCTTTTGGGTGTAACGCAATGGTCACCGGTTCAATTTTTTTGGGATAAACATCGATGATGCCCTTAGCGATTTCACCATTACCCAGCTCGGAAATTAATTGCGCCGCACGATTTAACGCAAATGTCAACCCGTTGGGGTCAACACCTCTTTCGAATCGCTTTGATGCCTCCGTTGATTTTTCCAGAAATTTCGATGTTCTTCGTATGTTGCGGGGATCAAAATAAGCACATTCCAGTAAAATATTTCTGGTATTTTCTGACACTTCCGTATTTTGTCCACCCATAATACCGGCAACACCAACTGCTTTTTCAGCATCACAGATCATTAAGCATTCATCATTCAATGTATTCATCGCACCGTCCAGCGTAATGAAGGTTTCTCCCTTTTCTGCACATTTTACAATGATTTTCTGACCAGCCAGTAAATCGTAATCGTACGCATGCAAGGGATGGCCGGTTTCCATCATGACAAAATTTGTGACGTCAACGATATTATTTATGGAACGAACTCCCACGGCTTCCAATTTTTTAACCAACCACCAGGGGGACGGTTTGATTTCAACGTTTTCAATATACCGAGCGGTAAACCGGGGACACTTTTTCGCATCCTCAATGATAACCTGAAATAAGGAATCTATTGGCGTGCTGCTTTCTGAAATAGTCAGGACTGGCTTTTTTAGTTTGGTGTCTGCTACGGTTGCAATTTCCCTTGCGATGCCAATTGCGCCAAAACAATCGGGTCGGTTTGGCGTGACATCTACATCAATGGTGATTTCTTTATGACCAATTACTTCTAGCAGAGGTTTTCCGGTATCAATGTCTTGGTCAAGTACCATGATACCGTCAGACTTACCGGATAAACCTAATTCAGATTCAGAACAGATCATCCCCTGGGATTCCACACCGCGAATCTTTGCATTTTTGATAAACATGCCATTGGGCATTTGGGTACCGGGCGTTGCAACCGGAACTTTTTGTCCAGCCTCGACATTTGGTGCGCCGCAAATAATATTCAACGTTTCGGAACCGATTTTCACTTTACACAGAGAAAGTTTATCTGCATTGGGATGTTTTTCTTTTTGCAGGACTTCCCCTACCACGATACCTGAAAAATCCCAACATTCAGAGTCAATTGAATCAACTTCAAGCCCTAACATTGTTAAGGTATGGACAAGTTTATCAGGTTCGATATCAAAGTCAGAATAATTTTTCAGCCAGTCGTAAGTTACTTTCATGTGGATATTATCGTTTTAAAATTGCACCAGAAAGCGCAAATCGTTATCATAAAAATGGCGAATATCATCTATCCGGTATTTAAGCATGGCAATACGCTCAACCCCCATACCGAAGGCAAATCCGGAATACTTTTTCGGGTCTATTCCGACCCCTGAAAGCACATTGGGATCGACCATTCCCGAGCCCAGGATTTCCAGCCATCCGAGTTTTTCATCAAAATAAATATCCATTTCCGCACTTGGCTCCGTAAATGGAAAGAAGCTTGGACGAAATCGCACTTTGGTCTCTGAGCCAAACAGTTTTTGTGCAAAGGCGAAAAGTGTTCCTTTAAGATGCTTAAAGGACGTATGTGTATCCACGACAAGACCTTCCACCTGGTGAAACTCAGGAGAGTGCGTTGCGTCCGGTGTATCCTTTCTGAAACACCGGCCCGGCGCAATGATTCTGATTGGCGGCTTTTGTTTTTCCATCGTCCGGATTTGCACCGGAGAGGTATGCGTGCGCAGCAGTAAACCGTGTTCCAAATAAAACGTGTCCTGTAAATCTTTTGAAGGATGATCTTCCGGTACATTTAGCGCAGTGAAATTATAATATTCATTTTCAACTAACGGACCGGTTTCAATACGAAACCCCATACCCTGAAAAATATCTTTGATTTCATCCATCACCTGGAGCAGAGGATTACGATAACCGAAAGACGGTTTTGCCCCGGGAAGTGTTAAATCAAGATACTCTTCTTTGCTGCCGTTTCGATTCGAGTCTAACGAAAGTTTTGCATTCTCAAGTTTTGAGTGGATTTCTGTTTTCAGTTTATTCAGAGCATCACCCAATTTAGGACGATCGTCGGGAGAAAGACCTCCCATTTGTTTGAAATATTGAGAGATTTGCCCCTTGCGCCCTAAATATTTTATGCGTGTTTCTTCCAGTTCGTTAGCGGTAGTTACCTTTTTCAAATCATCTTCAAACGAATGGCCTGTATCCTGAAGTTTTTCAAGTACTGTATCGATTGAATCAGACATATTAATTTTGTGCGATTTTAACTAAATTTTTAATCGCATCCGGGTCGCTAACTGCTAACTCAGCAAGTACTTTTCGGTTAATATCCACCTGATGGCGTTTTAAGCCATTGATAAAGGTAGAATAAGTCATTCCGTTTTCCCGGACTGCTGCATTAATTCTTGCAATCCAGAGTTTTCTGAACTCTCGTTTCTTCTGTCTGCGGTCACGATAAGCGTACTGCAAAGCTCTATCGACGCTCTCCTTTGCTGTGCGAAGAAGCCTGCTTTTCGCTCCTCTATATCCTTTGGCTTGCTTTAAAACCTTCTTACGTCTTCTTTTAGATGCTACACTATAAGTTGATCTTGGCATTTTCCCTCCGCTTAGGCTAACATATGTTTCACTCTGCTCACGTCCGATGCTGCAATCAGAGTAGATGTTCGTAAATTCCGTTTTCTTTTTCTGTTTTTCTTTGTTAAAATATGACTTTTGAATGCTTTTGAGCGCTTAATTTTTCCGGAACCGGTCAATTTAAACCGCTTCATTGCACCTCGGTTTGATTTTAATTTAGGCATTGTAACTCCGTCATTATTTTTTAGATAAATACATAATCATCATCCGGCCTTCCATTTCCGGGTCACGTTCAATCTTCGCGATATCATCCAGTTCCGCTGCCATACGTGTCAGAAGATTTTGTGCGAATTCTTTGTGGGCAAATTCCCTACCTCTGAATAAGACACTCGCCTTAACTTTATTCCCCTTTTCTAAAAATTTACGGGCATGATTGGTTTTGAAATTAAAATCATGCTCTTCAATTTTTGGTCGCAACCGAATCTCTTTTACATTGATGACATGTTGCCGCTTTTTGGTGATTTTCTCTTTTTTACTCTGTTTGTACTTGAACTTCCCATAGTCCATAATTTTGCAAACAGGAGGATTTGCACTACCGGAAACCTCCACCAAATCCAGACCTTTGCCGGCGGCCATATCTATGGCATCCGCAGTATCCAGAATTCCGATTTGTTCGCCGTCAGCACCAATAACTCTCACTTGTGCTGATTTAATATTTCCATTGATATTCGTGGTCGACTTTTTTTTAATGACAAAATCCCTTTCAATTACTGAATAATTTTATTATCAATTTCATTTGTAATCATGGATAAGAACTCGGCGAACGGTATTTTTCCGATATCGCCTTGCTTACGTTTTCTTACAGCGACCAGGTTGTTTTCCACTTCATTTTGGCCAATGATCAACATATACGGTATTTTGTGGATCTCTGATTCACGTATTTTATAACCCACTTTTTCGTTTCTGTCATCTATTTCAACGCGGATATTGCTTTCTTGCAGACGAGATACTATTTCCCTTGCATAAGGGAGATATTCGTCTGTGATTGGTAAGATTTTTACCTGAACCGGAGCTAACCAGGTTGGGAAAGCGCCCGCAAAATGTTCAATTAAAATACCGATGAACCGTTCCAGGGAACCAAACGGTGCTCTGTGAATAACAATCGGCCGGTGTTTCTGATTGTCATGACCGATATATTCCAGATCAAATCTTTCCGGCATCACGTAATCGACTTGCACGGTTCCAAGTTGCCAACTGCGACCCAAAGCGTCCTTGATTATAAAGTCAATCTTCGGTCCATAGAACGCTGCTTCACCCAATTCCACAACATAGTTTAATTGTTTTTCGTCTGCAACTTCCTTGATTTCTTTTTGAGCCTGTTCCCAGAGTTCATCAGTGCCGCCGTACTTTTCTTTATTGTCCGGGTCACGAAATGACAATTGGGTTTTAAATTCTGTAAACCCTATCGTTTTAAAAACGAGTTTAATTAAATCAATGACATCCTTTAATTCATCTTTCAATTGATCCGGCCTCACAAACATGTGAGAATCGTCAACGGTAAAGCTACGAACACGAATTAAACCGTTTAATTCACCCGATTGTTCATAGCGATAAACCGTTCCAAATTCGGCAAGTCGCACAGGGAGGTCCCGGTAACTATGAGGCTTGTAGGCATAAATCCGAAAATGGTGCGGACAGTTCATGGGTTTAAGCAAATATTCCTGATTGTCACTTTTCAACGGTGCAAATTGACTTTCCTTGTAATATGGGTAGTGCCCACTGGTTTTATAAAGATCAATATTTCCGATGTGAGGTGTAATGACCGGTAAATACCCACGTTTTGTTTGTTCGGTTTTGAGAAAACTCTCCAGTGTTTCCCTTACAATGGTGCCTTTTGGTAGCCACAAAGGTAAACCGCTGCCCACTTTTGGATCAATGATGAATAAATCCAACTCCCTGCCTAACTTCTTATGATCCCGTTTTTTAGCCTCTTCAATCCGTTGCAA
The DNA here is from genome assembly GCA_964455375.1 of uncultured Calditrichaceae bacterium. Lineage (GTDB taxonomy): Bacteria > Zhuqueibacterota > Zhuqueibacteria > Oceanimicrobiales > Oceanimicrobiaceae > CAYVXE01. The sequence goes on along the minus strand of CAYVXE010000028.1, from coordinate 27,751 downwards.
ATACTCATTTAGCTGCTTTTTCCTGGGAAAGGAAATACCGTAAATCCGCTGCAGCATTTTATTTTTTTCATCGCCACGCCAATAAGCACCAGCAGTTGTTAACAGCTTAAAACTTTTAACCTTACCCGTAGAAGGAATATGCGGTCCGCGGCACAAATCGATAAACTCACCTTCACTGTAAGTACTCGGTGTATTATCATCCAAATCCTGAAGCAGCTCTAATTTATATTTATCTGATCTTTGCTTAAAAATGGAAATCGCAGTTTCTTTTGAGTGTTCCTTGCGTACAAACGGACTGTCCGCAGAAATTATTTCCTGCATGCGTTTCTCAATGCGTTCCAATTCTTCCTGAGTTAGCCTTGTATCCAGATCGATGTCATAATAGAACCCGCTCTCGATTGGCGGGCCGACTCCAAACTGCGCTTCGGGGTATAGGTCCTTCACGGCATGCGCCATAATGTGAGCAGTACTGTGCCAGTAGGTGTTCATGCCCTCCGGTTCATCGTAGGTAATAATCCGAACGCTTGCGTCGTCGTTGATCTTTCTATTTAAATCAACCAATTTGCCGTTTACTTCGGCAACAATCGCTTTTTCAGACAATGATCGACTTCCAATATCTGCAATGATTTCAGAAGATGAGACACCTTTTGGAAACTCTTTAGAACTTCCATCGGGAAAAGTAATTTTAATACGAACATTATTTTGAGACATCAGGCGAATTCACTTTAAAAAAGTGGGCGCTACTGGATTTGAACCAGCGACCCCTTGCATGTCAAGCAAGTACTCTAACCAACTGAGCTAAGCGCCCTGTTAAAATATATCAAAAAAGCGCACCACAAATAAAAATGGTTACGCTTTTTTTGTTATTTTTACACCTTTTAACGAAAATACTTTTTTATTATGTAATAAAAATTTAATAGTAAAGGTTAATTTCCTAAATGCTAAATGTAATAGGTTATACTCAAAAAGTCAAGAATATTCTTTTTATAAATCATGTAATTTCAAGACTCTCAGGTTTGCTCGTCAGCATGGTAAGAACTTCGAACCAGCGGCCCCGATTCCACATGCCTGAAGCCCATAGCCATTCCTTGTTCTTTTAACATCTTAAATTCATTCGGATGTACAAAACGCTGTACAGGTAGATATTGCTTTGAAGGACGCAGATATTGTCCCAATGTTAAAATATCAACATGAATGTTCGCAAGATCGTGCATGACTGCGAGAACCTCGTCGGTTGTTTCACCAACCCCAAGCATTAAGCCTGATTTGGTACGCATCCCTTTTTTCTTCGAAAAATCAAGGACGGCTAACGTCCAATCGTATCTGCCCTGCGGCCGTACGGTTCGGTATAAACGAGGTACGGTTTCTGTATTATGATTTAATATATCGGGGTTTGCATCGAGCACAATTTGCAGCGCGTTTATATCACCTTTAAAATCCGGGATTAAGACTTCAACTTTACACCCGGGATTATTTTTCCGAATCCGGTGGATCGTCTCTGCAAATATTCCGGCTCCACCGTCATCCAACTCATCGCGGTTTACAGACGTAATAACCGCATGCTTCAATCCCATTTTTTTTACAGCTTCGCCTACCCTTCTCGGTTCATCCAAATCCAGGAATTCCGGGCGTCCGGTTTTGATGGCACAGAAGCCGCAACTGCGGGTGCAGACATCTCCTAAAATCATAAATGTTGCCGTCCGCCGAGCCCAGCATTCACCTAAATTGGGACAGCGTGCTTCTTCGCAGACTGTATTAAGCCGGTTACCCTGAACGATGCCTTTCACTTCCTGGTAACTTTCTCCGGATGGCAGCCTTACTTTTAACCATTCCGGACGTCTCAAATAGTCTGTTTCAGTTCTTTTCCTCTGAACCGTACCATTTATCATGATTTTCTATAATATAGAGTTCGTGTCAAAATTAGTAAGATAAAAGGCTATTCGTTCCAGAAATCGACCCCCCAGAGCTCCATCCACGATGCGATGATCGAACGACAACGAAATGTACATCATATTTCTTATGGCGATGGCGTCATTAATGACCACCGGCCTTTTTTGAATGGTGCCCACACCAAGAATCGCAACCTGAGGTTGGTTAATGATTGGCAATCCCATAAGGCTTCCAAATGAGCCCATATTGGTAATGGAGAACGTGCCGTCCTGTACTTCTTCGGGTTTTAGCTTTTTCGTGCGCGCCCTGAGAGCAAGGTCGTTTACAGCACGTGCCAAACCAACCGTACTTAAACTGTCCGCATTTTTTATGACCGGTACAATCAGGCCGCTATTTTCAAGAGCCACCGCCATGCCGATATTGATGTTCTTTTTGCGTAAAATATTGGTTCCATCCACAGAGCTATTGACCAGTGGGAAATCGATTAACGCTTTCGCACAAGCCTGAACAATAAATGGCATATAGGTTAATTTTGTCCCGGTACGCTCTAAAAAGGTGTCCTTATTTGCATTCCGGTAACGCACCAGTTCTGTCATATCCGCCTCACTGAAGGTAAAAACATGCGGTGAGGTTTGAATGCTTTTAAGCATGTGCTCGGCAATGGATTTCCGCATGTTGCTCATGGGAATGACTTCTATACCAGCATCCGAATAAACTGGTTGTGGGGACTGGCCTTTGGCCGTTGTTTGCACGGAAGCAGCACCGATGGACCTGGTTTTCAGATAAGCGAGAATATCATTTTTCGTAAGCCTGCCACCAGAACCTGACCCTGGCATTTGTTCCAACTCCTGCTGACTAACGGATTCGGCTTTGGCAATATTTCGTACCAGTGGCGAATAAAATCTTTTAGGTTTTTCCCCGGTTGATTTCGTGTCATCGCCGACGGATTTTTGTAATGAAGCGGGTTGGGTTGCGACTTCCACGGCGTCTGAGATGAGAGCTTTCTCCGGAACAGCGGTCTGTTTACCGGCACCATCAGCCGATTCGTCATCTTCAGCGGAAGGCTCTTTATCGCCATTCGTGTTTATTTGTGCGATTACTTCACCAACCTGCACGGTTTCACCTTCCGGAAACAATATTTTCGCAATGACCCCTGACTCTGCGGACGGAATTTCAGAATCAACTTTATCCGTGCTGATCTCTAAAAGGATGTCCTCTTTTTCAATCCGGTCGCCCTCCTTTTTGTGCCACTTGATAATTGTTCCTTCGGTAATGCTTTCGCCCATTTGTGGCATGTACATATCCACAGTTGCCATAGATGCTTCCCTATTCTTTTATGTCACTACTTTTTGTTTAATTTTCGGTATCGATTGGATCATTTCCGATATATAAAAATCGTCTAAAGATACGGTATTTAATTGTTCAATGCAATGTTGAATTTTAAAAAGTAATGAAT
>CAYVXE010000028.1:1618-24305 GCA_964455375.1 uncultured Calditrichaceae bacterium | reverse complement strand
AAATACGGGTTAAATCGATTCCGCTACCAACTCGGCAATATCCTTTACTTCCACCTCGTCCTCTTTTCCTTTCATCTTGCGGGCATCATCGAGCATAATATTGCAGAAAGGACAGGCCGTGGCCGTAATCTCAGCTTTGGATGCTTCAACATCGGAGAAGCGCTCAAGGTTGACGCGTTTGTCCGTGTCTTCATCCATCCACATCATGCCACCACCAGCGCCGCAGCAAAGCGCTTTTTCCCTTGACCGGCGCATTTCCACGACCGCACCATTTGATACAGAGTTCACCACAGACCTCGGCGCCTCATAAATGGAATTGTGGCGTCCTAAATAACATGCATCATGATATGTCATCTTTTTTTCTACCGTTTTCTTAGGTGCTATTTTTCCACTTGCGATAAGTTCATCGAGAAACTCTGAATGATGAATGACGTCGTAATTTCCCTTGAATTCTTTGTACTCGTTTCCAAGGGTGTTAAAGCAGTGTGGACAGGTCGTCAGGATTTTCTTAAATTTATATTTATTCAAGGTTTCAATATTGTTTTCGGCCATCATTTGAAACAGGTATTCCTGTCCAAGGCGGCGGGCGGAGTCCCCAGTGCAGCTTTCTTCCGTACCGAGAATGGCAAAATCGATATGAGCCGTTTTCAATATTTTTACCAGGGCCCGGGCGACATTTTGATTTTTCGGATCAAGCGCTGCCGCACAACCGACCCAGTAGAGGTAATCAGCTTCTTTTTTGTCTTTCATCAACGGAACATCCAAATCCTCACACCACTTAGTACGGTTCTGATTTGGCAGACCCCATGGATTGCCGATGTTTTCCATGTTGTCCAATGTTTTACTTACCTCTGGAGAAACGTTTGCCTGGTCCATGGTCAAATAACGGCGCATGTCCTGCAAAATGTCCACATGTTCTATGAAGACCGGACAGACTTCCACACAGGCAGCACAGGTGGTACAGGCCCAGATGACATCTTCGGAAATCACATCTCCGATGAGTTGTTTTTCGGCCGGTTCATTTTTCAACAAACCCGGGCCTGCTTCATTCAGATATTCCTTTAACTCATGGATGAGAAGTGCAGGATTAAGAGATTTGCCGGAATGATAAGCGGGACAATTGTCCTGGCAGCGTCCACATTCAGTACAAGCATAAAAATTGAGAAGTTCCGGCCAGGTAAAATCTTCAACTTTGCCAACACCAAGAGACACATCTTCGGACTCGAAATCAACGGACTCAAAGTCGATTTTCTTCAAAACTCCCCGTTTGCGTTCTTCGGGTTTTCTACGCGTTAAAATATTCGGCAGTGCACCCACCAGGTGAACGTGCTTTGAATGTGGAATATACGCTAAAAAAGTGAGAATGATGATATTGTGAATCCACCAGGCCCAGTGATAACCCGATGGCATGGTTCCGGTGGTACTTGTGGAAACCAGGGTTGCAAAGAAATCTGAGACCGGCGTAAAACCAGCTAACGCGTGTTCGTTTTTTATGATGAAGCCATTGGTAAAGAACATGGACACCATGAGCGTGAAAATCATCCCTAAAATCAATGCGGCATCCATTCGGGCCGCGAAGTCTTTTCTGAGTCTGTCCGGTTGGACAATGTACCGTCTGATGACAGCAATGATAATAGCCACCATAACCGCGGTGCCGAAGAAATCGAAAGCAGTGGTTAAGACAGAATCCAGCGTATGACCGAGGACAAGTCCCCAGTTGAAATGAGGCACATAACCCCGGACAAACATTTCAATGGTAGCAAAGCCAAGGACCATGAACCCCCAAAAGATGAAAAAGTGCCCCCACCCGGAGAGTTCCCGGATGACGTTTCTCTGACCAAAAAAGTATTTGAAGACGGATTTGATACGCCACCCCCAATCATCCACTTTGTCGTAAGCAGGCTTACCAAGGCTTACAAATCTGTATATCCTAAAGTCACTCCAAACATGAAATCCGACAGAAAGCAAGATTAAAAGCGTAAGAACGATTTCGCTCATTTCCATAGCATTACCTATTCACTTTAGAGTTGATAAAATAAATAACGCCAGCCTGAATTGACAAGCTGGCGTTGTGGTTTATCTTCAAAATTTCATTATTGGTAAAATGATTATCGGTCAATACATCCAAGTACAATGTCCAGGCTTCCAATGATTAAGACCAAATCTGCGATCATGCCGCCCCGGGAAATTTCATCGATGACACTGATGTTGCTAAAACATGGCGATCGCCCCTTCACGCGGTAGGGAATGTTAGAGCCGTCGCTGTGGATTAGATAGCCTAACTCGCCACGAGGTGTTTCGCTGCGCACATAAACTTCATTTCCAGCAGGCGGGCGCAATTTCCTGGGAATAGCTTCCTTTACATCCTGCTCTTTGAAGGGCTGAATGCCCTCAAGTGCCTGGTGGATTATCTTGCATGATTCTTCAATTTCCTTAATTCGAACCATATACCTGTCCAGAACCGACCCCATTGGACCATGTTTTCCTTCGCCAACTGGAATATCAAAATCAATTTTATCATAATATGAGTAGGGGTCGTCTTTTCGAATATCCCATTTAACCCCCGAGCCCCTCAGAACAGGCCCCGTGCAGCCATAATTTACCGCCATATCTGCCGGTAAAATTCCGACTTTAGCTGTACGTTCAATGAAAATATGGTTGTAAGAAAGTAACTTGTTGAATTCCACCATTTTAGGTTGAAAGTAGTCAACAAACTCCTTTGTCTTCTCAAGCCAGCCCTCAGGCAGATCTCGGGCCAAACCGCCAACCCAGATATAATTGTACAGAAGGCGTGCGCCGGAAATCCACTCGAGTAAATCCATAATTTTTTCACGATCCCGAAATGCCCACAAAAACGGTGTGAATGCACCCACATCCAGTCCAAAAGTCCCAATCGCCACCAAATGACTGGCAATACGGTTTAATTCACAACACAAAATTCGCAGATATTCGACCTTTTCGGGAAGTTCATTTAAGCCGATAAGCTTTTCGACAGCTATGGCGTAAGCCATATCCTGGTTCATGGATGCAATGTAATCCATGCGATCGCAAAAGGGAATGACCTCATTGTAACTTGTATTTTCAGCGTGCTTTTCAAAATTTCTATGCAAATAACCAATGTGCGGCGTGACTTTTTTTACAACTTCACCGTCAAGAACCAGTTCCAACCGCAGAACGCCGTGCGTACTTGGATGTTGCGGTCCCATGTTAACGACCATCTCATCGCCGTGGTAGGATTCAATTTCCAATTTCTTCATGGCTTCATCGTAGTACCTGCCTGCGGTATGATCCATGTCGATAACCATGGTTCCTTCATCTTCAAAGAGATATCTTTTTTTCTTAAATAAATTTCCAAACATAATCGTTACTTTCTGAATTTCAAATTAATCTTTCATAAATTACGAGGCTTCCGACGCAGCAGGTTTAGCTTTCTTTGCGGCCAGTTTTGCAGCCATTGCGGCTTCCTTCGCTTTTCCTTTTTCCATCTCGTTTTCCAGATCCCTGAGTTTTAAAGCATAGGCTTCTTCCGGTGAATATTTTGAAAAATGATAGAGTCCGTGCTCACGACTGAAGACGCTATTCTCATATTCATCCGTCATATAAAGACATTCTGTGGGACAGACGGTTGTACAGAAATCGCAAAAACAACATTTAAACATATCGATGTCAAACCGGATGACATGCTGCCGAATAGGATTTCCGACAGATGCTTTGCCAAGGTCTTCTTCCGGTAAAGCTTTAACTGTATCGATATAAATACACTGGACAGGGCAAATTCTGGCACATTTAAAGCAACCGATACAGTCATCGACATTATTGAACAAGATTCCGCGGGCATTTACGGGCAACTCCCATTTCTCTAAAGGATACTGCAGGGTAATCGCAGGTCTGAACAAGGCTTTCCAGGTTTGATACATGCCGATAGAAATGGTAACAATGGCCTGATAGATATTTTTGAAGTAGGTTCCCATGTGCGCTTACCCTTCTTTTTTGGTCTCGGTTTTTCCGGCACCATTGGTATGAATATCCGGTACTTTCTTTTCAAATTGGAAGACGTAATTCCCCCGTTCAGGATTTTTGTGGTACGTTTCATACTTCATCCAATCTTCCTGATAAGGAACCCGGGTGCCATGATAATACTCTTGCACAATGTAGTCTTTTCGTAAAGGAAAACCTTCCCAATCATCCGGACATAGAATGCGTCTTAAGTCGGGATGATTATTAAACCGGATACCGAACAAATCGTAGGCTTCCCGTTCATGCCAATCTGCTGTTCTCCATAACGACTCCACCGAATCAACTTGAGGATTTTCTCGTGGCAATTCCACACGGATTGTAATTTTGTGTTTTAATTTCATGGAAGTTAAACTGTAAATTACACCCAAATTATTTTCTGCACCATAGTCGATCCCACTGAGGCACATGAGAGAGTCAAAATTAAGCTTAGATTCATTTTTTAGATGAGACGCTATTTCAAACAGGTTCTTCGCGTCAACTTTTACAGCCGGCTCAAGAGCTTCGCCATTGAACACCAGGATGCTTCCAGCAAATTTTTCTTTCAATTGGTTATAGATTTCTTCGGCAGTCATACATTGGCCCTTTCTTGCAGTTTACGTTTTATAAGGCTTTCCTGGCCGATTTTTTCCTGAATTTTTAAAATACCATCTATGAGGGCTTCTGGTCTTGGCGGGCAACCGGTGACATAAACGTCAACCGGAATAATCAAATCCACCCCTTTCAAAACGCTGTACCCATGTTGCCAGTAAGGCCCGCCACTGGTAGCACAACTGCCCATGGAGAGCACGTATTTCGGTTCCGGCATTTGATCGTATAAACGTTTGATTCGATCCGCCATTTTTAAGGTTACGGTTCCGGCGACAATCATCAGATCGGTTTGCCTGGGACTTGGCCGCATGACACCGGCGCCAAAGCGATCCAAATCGTAGCGCGATGCAGCGGTTGCCATCATCTCAATGGCACAGCAGGCTAAACCAAACGTCATTGGCCATAAAGACGATGCTCTTGCCCAGCTCAAAACTTTATCTACAGAGGTAATAAACAAATTGTCACCGTAAACACCTTCTTCTAAAAATTGTTTCTCCTCGTTTATAAAAGGTGGGTTAAATTTCGGCATTTTTTGTCTCCGTCAATTCCAAGTGCTCATTCACTTTTGAAACGTGAATATAAAAAGTTTATGTATCAAGTTCAAGTACTGAATTTAAATTGCTACATGAATCAATCTATTTTTAAGAAATCGTCTGAGATAATTTTTCCCTCTTTATCATATTGTACATAGCGTTCCTTTTTAGGCTCAAGATTTAACATTGTTGGAAGATCGAGAATCATGCCGTTGCGCGACAAATTGGAGATTTCTAAAATGCCGGTATCCATGCGGATTGCATCTTCCGGGCAAGCTTCCACACAATATCCACAAAAAATACATAACCCTATGTCGATATCAAAAGATTTCGGCATTTTTTCTATTTGCAGATTCTCCGGTTTTTCATCTGCAATGATATAGATGCAATGTGCCGGACAGACCGTTTCGCACATCATGCAGGCGACACAGCGCGGTGAACCGTCTGCACGCTTGGTTAAACGATGCATGGTTCTCAGCCTCGGAAAAAGCGGCCTTTTTATTTCGGGATATTGAAAGGTTACGGCGCCCAATCGTTTTAGTTTTATGCCAAACAAACGCAATGTGTGTACTGTCATATTTCTGAAGAAATGTTTGGACGTCAACCAAACGCCGGCTAAAATTGCAGGCAGATACAGTTTTTCCCAAAATGTCAGCGGTTTGTATTTATCGCGAATATTCATGATTATTTAAAAATAATTGAGTCCAATCACATCATTTTAGAATAACGAGCAGCAACCCGGTAATTAAGATATTTGCCAATGAAATCGGCAACATGTATTTCCATGCTAACCGCATGATTTGATCGTACCTGAACCTCGGCAGTGTCCAGCGAATAGTCATTTGTAACCACAAAAAGAAAATCACTTTGAACGTAAAGGCAAGAAACTGTAAAAATGCAACGGCCCAGTTTTGTAACTCCCAAACCGTTCCCCAGGGAAAATGAAATCCGTCTGCTAAAAGATACGGCACCTGCCAGCCGCCGAAGAAAAGGGTTGTGGTGATTGCTGCGATCATGACTGTTTCGATGAAGTCGGTTAAGAAATACATGCCAAAGCCCATGCCACTATATTCCAGAAAGTATCCAATGATTTCAGACTCTCCTTCAGGCGCGTCAAAGGGAATGCGTTTGGTTTCTGCAATACCCACAGTAAAAAAAAGAATAAATCCAAGAGGTTGAATAAGAATGCCCCATTTCGGGATGACTCCCCAAAAATAACCACCCTGCCAATGGACAATCGCTTGCAAATCAAGCGTTTGATAAACCATTAATGCACCGATAATACTTACGCCGAGAACGACTTCATAGGAAATCATCTGTGCGGATGCCCGCAGGCCGCCCAGTAAAGCAAAGTTATTTCTTGACGACCAGGCACCTAAAACAACACCGTAAACGGCCATGCCTGCAACTGCAAACAGGAACAAAACGCCGATGTTGAGCGGCGCTAATTGCATGTTAATGCTTTTTCCGCCAACAATCAGGACATCGCCAAATGGAATCACGGCAAAACCAATGATAGCAAAGAAAACTGAAATAGTCGGAGCAATGGTGAAAAGAAATTTTTCAGCATTTTTCGGTGTGAAACTTTCTTTGGTGAACATTTTTATCGCATCGGCAATGGGATGAAACAAGCCGATAATCCGTAGACCGAAGATGGATGCACGGTTTGCACCAATTCGGTCCTGCATGACTGCGCTTTGTTTTCGTTCAACCCAGGTAAGCAGTCCACCAAAGGTCAAAACAAAAATGAGAATAACGGCCACCTTTATGGCGATAATATTGATTTCCATTATGCTTCCTGTAATGCTTCCTCTGCTTTTTCTACGTTTGATGTCGTTGTCTGGAGCTGCACTCCGTGTTCACCGATCTTCTCAAAGCTTAAATTATGGTAAACACTTACATTTTCAACCATTTGCTTAAACACATCTTCCGCCTCAAAAAATGGCAATCCGTTCCCAAGCTCTTTCGCTAATCTTCTAAAAATCATCCAATCCGGTTTCGATTCCCCGATTGGTTCTACTGCTTTTCTTATTCTTTGGATAAAATTGTTGTGATTTGTAAACGTACCGTCCTTTTCCGCAAACGTAGCGGCAGGCAAACAGTAATCCGCCATTTGCGACGTGCTGTTTTCATTTGAGCCGTGAAAAACAAGCAGATCAAGATTCTTCAAAGCCGGCTCAACCGCATCTTTATTGAAGCCCTTTTCAAGGTCATGATAGCAAACATACAGCGCTTTTAGCTTTTTGTCTTTAGCAAGCTTAAGCATTTTCATAACATCGTTACCGGCATTTTCATCAGCAGACAAACCGATATTTTTTGCTCCCCGAGTATTGGGATTTTTATCCGCACGAATTAGGAAATCGTCTTCATATCCCTTTTCAATGGGAACCAACTCAAAGTCGATATTTTGCACGCCTAATTTTTCAAAATAACATTTTGCCGCAAACAAATCCTCATTGGTCATTTGGGGTGAAAGAATCACAGCAATTGACTCAGTGCCATAAGTGGCAATAATCTGATTTAATTTTTCCGAAATCTCCGAAACAACTTGCGGCCATTCAATTGCCTCAAAACCGTTTTCTTGCTTTTTTAATGGAGATTCAATTCGCGTCGGTGCATCGATGAACGTAAATCCATATCTGCCTTCATCGCACATCCACCACTCATTTACCAATTCATTGTAGCGGGGTTTTAGCCTAGAAATCCGGTGGCCTTCAGCTTTGTAAACCCGTTTATCGTTATGATGAATCGTAATATTGCACCCTGTGCTGCAACCAGGACAAATAGAGGGGGTTTCTGAAAGATACCAGACCCGTGTTCTAAATCGAAAATCCCGGTCTGTTAAGGCCCCGACTGGACAAATGTCGATGGTATTGCCGGAATAATGATTGTCCAACTTCTGGCCTGGATAAGGAAGCAGTTCCGCATGGTCGCCTCGATTAAATATGCCAAGCTCATGGGTTTGACTTATTTCATCGCAGAATCGCACACAGCGAGAGCACAAAATACATCTTTCGGAATCCAGCATGACGTTCGGGCCAATGGGCAGGGCTTTGTGCTTTTTATTTTTATCTTCTATCATCTGACTGTCATACAACCCGTGCTGCATATAAAAATTTTGCAGCCAGCACTCCCCTGCCTGATCACAAACAGGACAGTCTAACGGATGGTTGACTAACAAAAATTCCAGGACTGCTTTCCTTGCAGTAAGAACTTTTTCATTATTCGTGTGCACAACCATGCCATCTGTGACCGGTGTGTAACAGGCAACCTGCAGCTTCGGCATCCGTTCGATTTCTACGAGACAAATACGGCAAACCCCAACGATGCTCAGTCCGGGATGATAACAGTAGCGCGGAATTTCTATTCCGGCTTGTTCCGCAGCCTGAATAACGGTTGTGCCTTTTTCAATCTCAATTTTTATTCCGTCAATCGTGATTTCTGGCATATTTTTTTCCTAATACGACCAATGACAAAAGAATGGGTGTTTTCGGTCAATCACGGCTTAGTTAACCACCTGCTTCGGTTCATCGTAAAATGTTCTTTTTTTCTCAATGATATAACTTTCGAATTCACTTCGAAATTTAGTGATGTAACTCCGCACCGGTAGCGCCGCAGCATCTCCCAAAGGACAAATTGTGTTGCCCATGATGTTGTCTGCAATGCGATACAAATTATCGATATCTTCCAAACGCCCTTTGCCGCATAGTATTCGATACAATATTTTTTCGATCCAGCCGGTTCCTTCTCTACATGGTGTACATTGCCCACAGGATTCATGGTGATAAAAACGCGAGACGACGTAAAGGGCACGAACCATACAGGTTGACTCGTCCATAACAATTATACCGGCAGAACCGATCATGGTACCGATTGCTGCCAGCGAGTCATTGTCCATTTTGACATCAATTTCATCCGCAGTCAAAATGGGAGAGGAAGACCCTCCTGGCACCACAGCCTTAAGCTCACGATCATATTTCATCCCGCCGGCGTGTTCGTAAATAATTTCCCGCAAAGGCGTACCCACAGGAAGTTCGTAAACGCCGGGTTTTTGCACATGCCCGCTGACGCTATATAGGCGAAGGCCGCCGCTGCGCTCAGTTCCTAAATCAGCAAACCACGCGGCGCCTTTGTTTAGAATTGTCGGAAGATATGCGATCGTTTCAACATTATTAACAATCGTCGGACATCTAAAGGCACCTTCAATGGCTGGAAATGGTGGTTTCATACGCGGCCACCCTTTCTTGCCCTCGAGAGATTCCAGAAGAGCCGTTTCTTCTCCACAAATGTAAGCTCCGGCCCCACGGTGAACGACCACGTCCAAATCGAAATTACTGCCGAAGATATTTTTCCCCAGGTAACCTTTTTTTTGCGCCTCTTTTATTTGCTCCACGAGATTCTCTGCTTGTCGCACATATTCGCCCCGAATATAAATAAATGCTTTATGGGCATCGATGGCATAGGCGGCAATCATGATTCCTTCGAGCAAACCGTGCGTGTAATTGTTGATAATGTATCTGTCTTTGAATGTTCCGGGTTCGCTTTCGTCGGAGTTGATGACCAGATATTTTGGATTGGGATTGTCCTTCGGGATGAAAGACCACTTTCGTCCGGTGGGGAAGCCGGCGCCACCCAACCCTCTAAGATTTGAGGAACTCACTTCCTGAATGACCTCCTCCGGTGTCATTTCTGAAAGGACTTTTCGAACCGCCTTATAGCCGCCATGCTGTTCATAAACCGGAAGCGTATGACTTTTATCAATTTCGAAAAATTCAGATATAATTTTTAGAGACATTTTATTTCTTGTTTTCTAACATTTCGTCGATCTTATTCGGTGTTAGATATCCATGATAGTCGTCGTTCAATTGCATCATCGGCGCGGTTTCACAGGCGCCAAGGCATTCCACCTCCGTGAGAGTGAATTGTAAATCGTTGCTGGTTTCTCCGGAAGCAAGGTTTATCTTGTCGGAAAGATATTTAATGATTTCCCGGCAACCGCCGAGGTCACAAGAGAGCCCCCGGCAAACCTGAAAATGATGTTTACCCACCGGTTTACTGGCGATGAGCGTATAAAACGTCATCACTTCATGTACCTTTACCGGCGGAACATCCAGCAGGTCAGCTACATATTCTTCAACCTCACTGGAAATATGGCCAAACTCTTTTTCCGCAAGGTAAAGAACCGGTAACATGGCTGCACGTTTTGCCGGATACCGATTAATAATTTCATTGCACTTTTTCCGCACGTTTTTCGAAAACTCAACACTCACCTGTCTAATTCTCCTGCAATCATGTTTATTGAACCGAAAGTCGGAATAATATCTGCCACCTGGGCGCCTTTGATCATTTTACTAAAACCAGCAACAAAAGCAAAACACGGCGGCCGGCAGCGCACACGGTAGGCTTTTTCGCTGCCGTCACTGACGATATAAAAACCCAACTCACCGTTTGCGCCTTCGACAGCGGAATAAGCTTCTCCTCTTGGCGGCTTAATTCCGGAGCCCTCCATAATCAACATAAAGTGATTCATTAAGCCTTCAATGCTGCCATAAACTTTTTCCTTCGCCGGAAGTGTCACTAACTTGTTGTCGGTATAAACTTCATTATGAAAAGGATTGTTACTTCTCAAAAGTGTGGGGTCAGTCACCGCAACCTGATTTAAAAGGTTATGTGTCTGACCGAATTTGCCCAAATCTGCCATTTTATCAGCAGGGATTTCTTTCCCCTCAAAATCCACCATAATGCTGCCCTCAGGCATTTTTTCAAACGCTTGTTCGATAATACGACAACTCTGCTCTATTTCTTCCATTCTTATGAGATAGCGGTCATATACATCCCCCCTGCTGCCGACGGGTATTTCAAAGTCAATCTGATCATAGTTGGAATATGGAAATTGTTTACGAATATCATACTCAACCCCGGAAGCGCGGAGCATAGGTCCGGTAAAACTGTAGGAAATAGCATCCTCTTTTGTCATTATTCCGACATTTTGTACACGATCAACAAAAATCCGGTTTCTGGTAAGAAGCTTATGCACCTCCTTAAGCTCCTGCTTGACTTCCTGCAAACGGCTTTTTACCCTCTTTTCAAACCCATCCGGCAAATCCCCTTTTACCCCGCCTACACGAATATAAGAGATGGTTATTCGCGCCCCGGTCACTTCCTCGATGAGCTCGTACATGGCTTCGCGCGCTTTCATGAAATAAAGAAAGGCAGTCATAGCTCCAATTTCCATGGCCATAGCACCAATGCTGGTGAGGTGATCCGAAATTCTGGATATTTCCATCATAATCATGCGAATATACTTGCAGCGTTCGGTTGTATCTATTCCCAATAATTTTTCGACGGTCTGGGCGTAACCAACATTATTTATGAGCGGTGAAACATAATTCAGCCTGTCCGTGTATGGAAAAACACCATTGTAATAAATATTTTCCGAGTGCTTTTCAAAGGCACGATGTAAATAGCCAATGCCGAGGTCAGAATTGACAACCTTTTCACCGTCAAGTTCAAGAACAATCCGGACGACACCATGCATTGCCGGATGTGACGGTCCCATGTTTAAGAACATGTGTTTCACTTTCAGGCCGTTTTCAGCGGAGATATATTCTTCCATGGCTTTGTTGGTTTCATCCACGGTAGGCGAGATGATTCGATTTTCTGTTTTTTCCGCAGAAACCAGGGGTTGTCTTTTTTTGATAGGATAATCTTTGCGTAACGGATGACCTTTGAATTCGTCGTACATCAGCAAACGCCGTAAATCAGGATGTCCTTTGAAACGAATTCCAAACATGTCCCAGATTTCTCTTTCATACCAGTTTGCAATGTCCCAAATTTCTGATACACTTGGGGCGATGGGATTACTTTCATTCACCGGTACTTTTAAACGGACGCGTCGATTGGAATCGAATGAATGTAGCAGATAAACCACTTCAAAGCGGGGTTCCCTGCCAAAATAATCCACCGCCGTCATATCGATAAGGGCAGAATAATTGTGGTCTGGTGTGTGTTTTAAGAAATTGCAGATTTCTACAATACCTTCCCTGTCAACAACCACGATGGCATCGTCTTTGTAGCTATACGCATCAAGAATGTGGTTCGGGAATTTATCTTTTAGGGTTTGAAAGATGCTATTTGCCATCTTAGTATTCGTGTTTTTGGTTTTGGATTTTTTCCTGTAGTAACATGAGACCCTGAATAACCGTTTCCGGTCTGGGCGGGCATCCCGGGATATAAACATCGACCGGCAAAATAGTGTCAATGCCGATCACGGTAGAATAATTATCATAAAAACCGCCGGTACATGTACAAACGCCAAAGGCAATGACATATTTTGGTTCACACATCTGATCATACACCCGTCTTAAAACCGGTGCAATTTTTTGACTTACCGTGCCCACGCACATAAGCATATCCGCCTGACGCGGAGAAAAACGTGGAAATGCTGCACCAAATCGGTCTAGATCATAATGAGAAGACGCCACAGACATATATTCCATTCCGCAGCAGGCCGTAACAAAGGGATAGGGAAATAAAGAAAATTTCCGGGCCCAGCCAATTGCTCTGTCCATTTTTGTGGTCACAAAATTATCACCGCCCAGTAGATTTCTCAATCCCATTGCAATGCTCCTCTCTTCCAGGCATAGATTAAGCCTATGACCAAAACAAAGATAAATAATGTCATCGAAATAAGTCCGGCAACACCGATGGTTTGAAAAACAACAGCCCAGGGAAATAAAAAGATGATTTCAATATCGAAAAGGACAAAGAGAATGGCAACTGTATAAAATTTTACAGAAAATCGTTCACCTGGCCGGCTGATTGGTAGATTACCACACTCGAAAGCGTCACCTTTAGCAGGGTTACTTTTTTTTGGGCCGAGCCATTGAGAAAGCCCAAGAAGCAAAAGAACGACAATACCGGTTCCAACTATCATCGCCAGAACCGCTATAAGTTCATTCATAGAATCCTTTCATTTATTTTCGTTTTAATATAGAGAGTGGTTTCAAATAAGTCAACTATAAAAATTCAATAAGGAAATCAAATTTTTAATATTTCCATGAGCTCCTTGATGGAGTCAAAGTGTTCCAGAGTAAAAATTGTTTCTTTAATTTGATCCTGTTTTGAATCAGGAATCAAATTTGAACACAAACTTTTAAATTTGTTCGTGAGATCGTCATCCGACATCGGCTCACGCGGGTCCCCTTTTGGATAATCCAGTTGCGCAGAGAATTCCTGCCCGTTTTTCAACACAACTTTCACCTTTGAAGGTTGTTTGGCAGGAAACATTTTTTCAAACTCCTCACTGGCCACGCCTTTTATTTTTGGTAAAACGGCCTGGATCTGAGGATCTTTAATTTTTTCCGGACTAAACTGCTCAGTGGTAATTTTTCTGTCGACAATGGCTGCTGCAATACAATACGGCAGACTATGATCAGCCGTCTCTCGTGATTTCGGTTTATATTTTTCAGGGTCAAAAAGAATATCGACTGCCCTTGCTATGGTGGTTACAATCACTTCTGAAATGTCATCAGGTTTTAAATCATTTTCGGTCATGACTTTCAAGGTGGCCGAAATATGTGAATGCGTTAACGCTTCGGCAGGAAAAGCCTTCATGGAACAATCGAGGATTTTGAAGGAATCCCCTAAATTATCCGTTAATTTTTCCACATCCCAATCAGGGCCAAGCGTTTGCATGAGACCCTCTTTTCCTTCAAAAATATGCTCTGTACCTGTGTAACCTTTTTCGGCCATCAATGCTGCCATGACGCCGCTTTGTGCAGCTTGCGGGTCAACAGTGTTTTTCATCATTGTGAGCTTACCGGCGGTAACCGCCCCTAAAGTTAAATTGTGGGCGCCGGAGATACCAATCGCATTGACCAGTTGATCTTCATTGAGCCCCAACAAATAACCGGCAACAATTGGTGACACAAATTGCGTCAGTGTTGCGTGATGCCATTTACGCTCGCGTATGCCGGGTTTTGCGAATTCACACAAACGCATTTCAAATTCATACGCAAGGACAATGGCAGTGATCACATCTTGTGTTGATGAATTCTGCCGTTCACCAACGGCCAATGCCACCGGAATAATATCGCTTGGATGGCTTGGATCTTCCTTCCAATAAATATCATTGAAGTCGAGGGCACGTATCATCAGGCTGTTCAGGAATGTGGCATTGAAGGCCGGTATTTTTGCACCACTGCCGATTACCGTCGCCTCAGGTTTACCCCCCATATCATCATAAAGTTCCTGTATAATATTCACATCCTGGGTAGAATACCCACCCAGCGCACAGCCAATAGAATCATAGAGAAAACGTTTAACCGCATCGATGACATTTGTGTCTAAATCACTGTATTTCAGATTGAGAGAAAATCTTGATATTTGTCGCGAGATCGAATCCATTTTTGCAACCAATTTATATTATACCGTTAATAGAACCAATTATCTAAAGTTTTTCTGCTACAGCTTCTGCAACCTCAAGAGTCGTTGAGGTTCCACCCAGATCATACGTTTTCACTTTGGCTTCTTTAATGACGTTGGCAATTGCCTGATCTAATGTCATCGCAAAATTATTTTCACCCAGCCAGTCAAGCATTAATTTAACGGTTAGAAGCATGGCCATGGGATTGACTTTATATTGCCCGGCATATTTGGGCGCCGAACCGTGCGTCGGTTCAAAAACAGCGTAATCGTCGCCAATATTACCACTGGAGGCAAATCCCAGGCCACCAATAAGCTGGGCGCACAAATCCGAAATAATATCACCAAACATATTTGACGATACAAGAACACCATAGTTTTGTGGATTTTTGATGAGCCACATGCACATGGCGTCGATATTGGTTTCCCACAATTCAATTCCCGGATAATTTTTAGCGACTTCGCGTGCAGTGCGAACGATCAATCCACTGGTCTCACGCAGCACATTTGGTTTTTCTACGACTGTCACAGTTTTATAGCCGTGCGTCCTGGCATATTCAAATGCCTGAGTGATGATATTTCTTGAAGCCTTTCTTGTATTGATACGTAGAGTGACCGCAATATCATCTAAATCGGTATCGGAAAAACGATTCATCTTTGGTGCATATTTACAAATGGTATCCATCAACTCCTGGGGTAACGGATGAAACTCAACACCGGAATATAAATCTTCGGTATTTTCCCGAAAGACGACTAAATCGAGATCATCGCGATAATTCAAAGGATTTCCTGCATAAGCTTTGCAAGGGCGGAGATTGGTGTGCAGATTGAACTCCTGTCGCAAACGTACGATAGGGCTTGAATAGATCAGGCCTTTTCCCTGTAATTCCGGAACCAATTCCTTTTGTGCTTCTTCTTTAGGCAGAGACGTGATGGCCCCAAACAAACAAGCATCAGTATTCTTCAACAGCTCGATGGTTCGGTCAGGTAACGGATTCCCTTCGCTTTTCCAAAACTCCCAACCAATGTCACCGTGTATGTATTCAGCATCTAATTTTATCGCATCCAAAACAATTTTTGCAGCTTCCATAACATCCATTCCGACGCCGTCACCGGGAAGCCACGCAATTCTATATTTGGCCATAATATCCTTCTCTTTACTTTTCTTAAAATAATTGTCAATTTACTTGCTCGAGCGGAAACCAGTCTTCTTCAGTCATTGTTTAATCTTAACTAAATCAAAATCAATAAAATCAGCATGATGCAAAATAATCGCCTCAGGAGAACGTGGAAAGTGATCCCCTTCTTTTGAATGAACTGCGACAATGTGCATGACTTCCTCGGGAATATCATATTTAAAACAGAGTCCCACACCGCTGAAAGGATGGCGTAAATATTTTCCATGTTTGCTCTTTATGATTTTTCCGTTTTCTTTATCATACTCAAATAATTTTCCAACATCGGCGAGAAGTGCACCGGCTACAAGGAAATCCCGGTTAATGGGGGTTTTCCTTTCGGCGTAAGCCGCGGTCAGGACCTCATCACACGCCACGCACATCTGGCAAACGGTGCGCACATGTTCGAGATACGTTACTTTCACATTATCTGCCAAGAGTGTAAATGGAATGTTAAGCAACTCCTCCGCCGTCCAATTCCGATGGTGGACGGCTTCTTCCCAAACAGAAATCGCTTTTTCTCTGAGGGTTGCATTTTCAATTAAGTTAAATTCAGGAATGATTTTAATAAGTTCATCGCGCTGCATCATTGAATACTCCTGTCGTCAGGACCATCGTACTCGTGGTCTTTCGGGTGAATTGCCCGCATGGGCTTAAAGCGCGTTTGTTCCTCATAAGCATGCGCTGCAAGTCCGGGTAGCCTTGCAATCATAAAAAATACATTGGCTAATTTCGGTGGGAAATCCAATTCACACAACATTGCAGCAATGGCACCGTCAACATTAATGGGCAATTTTTTCCCGGATTGCGCTTCAAGCTCCGATTCGATCCCACGTGCTATTTTTGTGAACGTGTCCCCGATTCCAAGTTCCTGCGCTAATTGGAACAACTTTTTTGTTCTCGGATCTTCGGTGTGGACTCTATGACCGAAGCCGGAAATCCTGCGCCGTATTTGCTTATATTCATCCACCAGCTCTTTGGTGGCAACAGCGACAGAAATTTCCCGGGCTTTTATTTTATCTTCAACTTGCAGTAAGACGCCCATGCAATTTTGAATGGCTCCTCCATGAAATTTAGAAATGGCGAGTATTCCGCTGGCGATGGCAGCATTAATCGGCGCGCCTGTGGAAGCAACAGTCATGGCAGCAAGCGTGGAAGGTGGCGTTGCCCCATGGTCAATTGATGAGACTAAAATCGCATCGATTAATTTTCCCTCATTCTTTGACGGCAGTTCACCTTTTAGAGTCAAATAAACAGCCTGCCCAAATGTAACATTACCCATTAATTCGTCGATTTTATAACCTCGTAACCGAAGTTCATTGGGCTTAACGTTGGTGATACCGGTTTTCCAATGTAAATTACTCATTTTTTACCTCTATTTAAACTAATTTAACTTTGCTAAAACATCAGCGGTAACTTTAGGGATATCATCGAAATTCTGTACGATATGTGCTCCTACTTCGCGCAGACGTTTTACTTTACTTGCATGCGTTCCGCGGTTTCCTTCGACAATAGCGCCGGCGTGTGAAAAACGAGTCCCCGATTTTGCGGCGGCACCGCCGATAAAAGCAATGAGCGGTTTTGTAAATTCACCGGTTTCTATCAAATCAGCAACCTGCTCTTCCTGCGTTGTCCCGATTTCCCCGAACATAACCACAGCTTTGGTGTCATCGTCCTGTTCAAATTGTCTAACCACGTCCGGGTGCGGCATACCCACAATGGCATCGCCTCCCACATGTACGATTGAACTCAAACCGATGCCACTCCTGCTTAAATAATAAGCAATGGATGACGTAATACCGCCACTGCGAGACGTGACGCCCACAGGACCTTTCTTGAACCATTCTTTTGCGGTTTTAGCCCTGCCGCCCATCATACCGAGAACACCGATGTCCACGCTGACTAAACCGAGTGTATTGGGACCCACAAAATTCGCACCGGCTTTTTTCGCACCATGTGCAATTTCCAGAACATCGTAAATCGGCACTCTATCCGGCACAATGACAAGCAGCTTGATGCCGGCATCGATGGCTTCAAGCGCAGCATTCTTCACCAGAGGAGCAGGGACAAATATGACAGATGTGTTGATGCCGTCAACATTTTCAGTGGCTTCCTGCACTGTGTCAAAAACAGGAACGTCCAGAACTGTCTGATTTCCTTTGCCTGGAGTCACGCCGGCAACGACTTTTGTACCATAATCCATCATGAGTTTTGCACGGGTCATGCCCTCTCTGCCGGTAATGCCCTGAACGAGAACTTTTGTATTTTCATCGATTAAAATCGCCATTATGCCACCTCTTTCCGGTATTCTTCCAGGCCATCGATGGGTAAATCGATATAAGCGCCTTTCTCACCGTGAAAAATACATTCAATCTCACAAGCAAGGCATTCGATACATTTTCCCTTTTTCGCATCCTCCTCACTGATAGCCAACACCGGAACACCCTTTTCAATCTTAAGAATATCCGGCACACAACTTTCAACACAGATCTTGCTTTCACATGATTTGCACACTGCATGATCGTACGTAATCGAACCGGTTATTGTTGTAAATGTGTACGGCAGTTTAAATTCAGGTTTTGTAAAAGGAGTTGGTTGCGTTGACGGTTCCGTAAAATCATCAACCAGCTTTCGCAACCGTTTGGCACAGAAAACCGCCGAATCATCCTTTTTATACCCTTCCACCGGAGAAGGTAAATCTTTGGTGTAATTCTCTAAAATCTCTACGGCCTTGTCTTCAGAATTCCCGCCTAATCTAATCACCGCAGGGATAGATAAATTCTCTTCAAGGAACGCTTTCACCAAACCGCGGGCGGAATGAAATTGCTCCTGGCTGGCAACCCCTGAACCGGAACCGAAATACGCATCGATATTTTTTTGTGACAGAATGATCCTGGCCGCACGGTAAACTTTCGAAGCCGGTGGATTGCCACTGGTATCGGTAAAGTTCGCAATTTTAAATCCCTGACTGTTTACGGCATCCATCGACATCATGGAACCGCCGCCGCCTGCACCGTGGAAACCGATGTATCCCTCGCCCTTTTGGAAATTGTCTTCCATTTGAATAAAGTAAAACGTGCCGCGATAATCATTTTTCTCCACATTGTAGGCGATTTTGTCCAGTTGTGACGGCGGACGATTTAATTCGCGGGCAATTTCAATGCCTAACTCAGGGTGCCGAAAGACGGCATAATCATCTACCGTCATACGGCAATCTGCCGCTAAAACAATATTTTCTTCCGTGAGGACGAGCGGATTTATTTCCGCAGAACGCGCCTCGTACTTTCTTGCCGCCTGCCACAACTTAACGATGGTATTCGCCAACTGCATCTGCAATTTACCGGAAATTCCGGTCTGACGAATCAAATTGCGCGCCTGATAATCTTTGAGCCCCTCGATAATATCAATGTTCGTTCTGGCCACTTTATCGGGATATTTTGCAGCAATTTCCTCGATTCCGGTGCCGCCCTTTGAACTGAAAATGATGACCGGACATTTCGCCGAATCATCGATAATGATACCGGCATAAAACTCCCGCTTAATGTGGATCTGTTCCTCAACGAGAACTTCATTCACAACAAAGTCTTTTACGCGTTTGCCAAGGATATCTTCCGATTTTGTTTTGGCTTCTTCCGGTGATTGTGCAAATTGAATGACACCCAATCCTGCCCTGCCGGTGACCCAAACCTGCGCCTTGATCACGACCGGTTTATTAATTTTTTGTGCAGCCCTGTAAACATCTTCCGGTGTCGAAGCTGCAATTCCCTCTGGAACCGGGATTTTAAAACTCTTGAGGATTTCTTTCCCTTTGTACTCATGGAGCCGTGCCAATATCTACTCTCCTTCTCAACTTAAATCGTTTCATTCACATTAAACAGATTCCATAACCGATTTTTGTATAAAATCAATTCTAAAGACGCCTTCCATTTTTGCAATAATTCGTTCCTGAATGTCATTCATAGCAACTTTCTGATGCAAAAGTTTTTCCAGAGATGTAACCGGTTTGTCCGCAATGCCGCACGGGACAATGTTGCCAAAGTAACTCAAATCTGTATTCACATTTAAAGCAAACCCGTGCATGGTGATCCAGCGGCTCACTTTTATACCAATCGCCGCGATTTTCGCTCCTTCAACCCAGACGCCGGTTAAGCCGGGAATTCGACCAGCGGTCAGGTCAAAATCAGCTAACATTAAAATGAGCGTTTCTTCCAAGTCCCGTAAAAACCGTCCCACATCCAAATAAAAGTGGTGCAAATTGAAAATGGGATAACCCACAATCTGTCCCGGCCCGTGATAGGTGATGTCACCGCCTCGATCGGTGCGATAAACGGTTATGCCACGTTCGTTCAGAGCAGATTCCTTGGCAATTAAATGCCGTTCACTGCCGGTTCTGCCAATCGTGTAGGTATGCGGATGCTCAGTTAAAATCAGCGTATCGGCAGATTCATTTTGCCGACATCTTTTGTGTAAGTCCTTTTGTAATTCCCAGGCCTTTTCATATTCCAGCAGACCTGTTTTTATGAGTTGAACCGTTTGCATCGTTATATGTGAATCGCACCATTTTCAGCGTCGGCAGCAGCCTCCATGATCGCTTCGGAAAGCGTCGGATGCGCGTGAATTGTCTTGTGCAGTTCCAGCATGCTTGTCTCGAGTGTTTTGGCAATGCCCAACTCGGCGATCATGTCCGTGGCTTCCGTACCAATTATGTGTGCGCCCAGCAGCTCCCCGTATTTTTCATCGAAAATTAATTTAACCATGCCCTCGGTTTCTCCGATGGCAATAGATTTCCCGTTTGCCCTGAAAGGGAATTTACCGATTTTCAAAGAATAACCGGCTTCCCTTGCCTTCTCTTCGGACAACCCCACGCTTGCCACCTGCGGCTGACAATAGGTACAACCGGGGATATTGCCGTAATCGACTTTCGTTGGATTTAAGCCGGCGAGTTTTTCAACTGTGTAAATGGCTTCAGCGGATGCGACATGGGCAAGCAGTGGCGGCCCGATGACATCCCCAATGGCAAAAATACCAGACACATTTGTTTGGTAATTTTCATCGACGTGAATAAATCCTCCATCAGTCGCCACGCCTGCTGATTCCAAACCGATTCCATCCACTTGTCCACCAAAACCAACAGCCATTAAAGCGATATCGCCCTGTAACTCCTGTTTCCCTTTCTTATTGGAGATGGTAACCGTAATTCCCTTCGCTGAAGATTTCACATTCTCCACTTTGGTTTCAACGAGAATCGATATTTTATTTTTTTTGAAATTTCGTTGCAGCATGGTGGCAATTTCTTTGTCTTCAAATGGAAGAATATGTTGCATCATTTCAACAATCGTGCACTGAACACCAAATGTATTGAAATAATACGCAAACTCAACGCCGATTGGTCCTCCGCCAATGATAATGATCGACTTGGGAAATTTGTCCAGAACCAGCGCTTCTTTGCTGGAAATGACGCTTTTACCGTCAATGTCAATTCCCGGTAGAGACCGTGTATAGCCGCCTGTGGCAATGATGATATTTTTTGCGGTCACCGCTTGTTTGGCCTTATCTTTTCCGGTAACGGCAATGGAATTGTTCCCTGTAAGAACCGCAGTACCCAAGACAGTCGTTATTTGATTTTTTTTCATCAAAAACTCAACCCCCTTGCTGAGCTTTTCCGCGGCCATTCGGCTGCGTTTCACTATTTTTTTTGAATCAAATGCGGGTTTCTCAACAGAAAGTCCGTATTCCTCACTCTGTTTGAGGAGATTGTAAACTTCGGCGCTGCGCAAAAGAGCTTTACTGGGGATACAACCCCAATTCAAACATAATCCACCGAGTTTGTCTTTTTCAATGACGATCGATTTCATGCCTAATTGCGCCGCACGAATGGCAGCCACGTACCCACCGGGTCCACCACCGATAACAGCTAAATCGTACGATTGATTATTTTTGGCCATGGAGTATATTTCCTATGATTTTTGTCCCATGATCCCGGGAATTTTCAATAAACACCTTGCTGCCGTCCCTGCCTGCCGTTAAAACCCCAGCAATATAAACACCGGAAACATTAGATTCAAGTGTTTTTGGATGATGCACAGGCGTCATTGTTTCATCAAATCCAATGCCGATTTCTTTTAGAAAAGGTCTGTCAGGGAGATAGCCGGTCATTGCAAAAACAACGTCATTTTCCAGTTCAATTTCCTTTCCGTCCGCAACGTTCAGGACAAGCGATTTCTCCTTGATCTCCTTCACAGTCGTGTTAAAATAAGCCTTAATCTTGCCCTCTTTAATTCGATTTTTGATATCGGGTAGAATCCAGTACTTGACCGATTTTCCAAACGTTTCATGTCGATGAATCAGGGTCACGTCAGCTCCGTTATGAAAAAGCTCCAAAGCCGTTTCCACCGCAGAGTTTTTACCACCGATGACGGCAACCTTCTTCTGATAGTACGGATGCGCTTCATCATAATAATGGTGAACCTTAGACAGTTTTTCACCGGGAATATTCATTAGATTAGGTGTGTCGTATTGACCTGTAGCCAGCACCACGTTTTTAGCGGAATAGTGTCCTTTAGCCGTGTTAACTGAAAACAAATGTTCTGACTTTTCGAGAGTATGAACAGCTTCAAACAAACGAATATGAAGCTCGTAATGTTGGGCAACGCGG
The DNA here is from genome assembly GCA_964455375.1 of uncultured Calditrichaceae bacterium. Lineage (GTDB taxonomy): Bacteria > Zhuqueibacterota > Zhuqueibacteria > Oceanimicrobiales > Oceanimicrobiaceae > CAYVXE01. Next base: position 1,911 of record CAYVXE010000028.1, on the reverse strand, counting down.
CGATAATATTTCAACATGTCCGCCCGGGTCGGTTTTTCTGTTTGGATGATTAGCGGAATATTCCCGATTTCAAGTAATTCAGGAGTGGAGAAAAAGATCAAATTCGTAGGAAAATGGAAAATAGAATTAACCAGACATCCTTTATCAACGACCAGATAATTCAGATGGTGCTTTTTTGCTGCAATAGCACAGGCAAGCCCGCTTGGCCCGGCACCGATGATAATAATATCGTACACATCATGTGTATGATTCACTTAGTTGCTTCTGCCTTTCTATTTCAGTTTTTGATTTCA
>CAYVXE010000028.1:0-1518 GCA_964455375.1 uncultured Calditrichaceae bacterium | reverse complement strand
AAGCCTTCGGTCAACATTTGATGATAGATGGTTTCAGTCGCCGGTACAACCACCAATCGTGTGGCGTTATTGACCTTTTTCCCTTTCAGTATCTTAGCAGCAATGCGTAAATCCTCAATTTTACCGTTTGTGCAGGAACCGATGTAAACCTGATCTACCGGCACCGGTTCTGTTTCATTTACCTGAACAACATTACCCGGTAAATGCGGTAAAGCAACCATGGGCTGCATATCGCTAACATCATAATTTAATTCCTGGCAATAAACCGCATCGTCGTCAGGTGTAAAGAACATCCACTCTTCTTCCGGTTTAACCGCCCGACCTTTCAAATAATCGCGGGTCGTTTCGTCGGGAATGACCACGCCATTTTTTCCCCCACATTCAATAGTCATATTGGCAAAAACAAAGCGGTCGTACATGGGCATGTTTTCGATGGCCTCGCCGCCGAATTCAAGCGCTTTGTAGGTGCCGCCTTCGATGCCGAGGTCGCGGCAAACAAGCAGGATCATGTCTTTGGCCGAAATCCACTCCGGAGCTGTGCCCGTAAAACGGATTTTAATGGATTCCGGTACGCGCAGCCAGGTTTCCCCCAGAACCCATGCAGCAGCCATATCCGTACTACCCACGCCCGTGGCGAAACAACCCAATCCGCCATAAGTCGTACTGTGAGAGTCTGCGCCTAATACGACATCGCCGGGACAAATTAACCCCTGCTCCGGAAGCAATTGGTGCGAAATCCCGGACCGGCCGACCTCGTAGTAATATTTTATGTTCTGTTCGCGGGCAAAGTTACGCATCATTTTGGAAAATTCTGCTGATTTAATATCTTTGGCCGGAACCAAATGATCATGTACAAGCGGCACTTTTGCAGCGTCAAACACTTTCTCCCCACCCATTTCCTCAAAAACTTTTATGGTCAATGGCGAAGAAATGTCAGTCGCCATGGCAATATCAATTTTTGCGATAATGAGATCGCCGGGTTTCACGTCATGAAGGCCCGCACGATTTGCCAGTATTTTTTCGGTTAAGGTCATTCCCATAATAGCACCTTCTATATTTGTGTCGATACGTTTTGAATATTGAACCTTATAATACTGAATAAAACGTTCAATTTCAAGTAGTAATTTCATCGAATCTGCAGGACTTCTGAGCTAAAATGTCCGAAGAGCATGATCGTTTGAATAATGCAGGTTATATTCAATCACTGATGTTGAGATGGATGGAAGGCTTCTATGATAAATCCGAATGGGAATGACTTAGAACCGGAGTACTGTGATTGATGCTGACGCAATTCATTCCGGCAAATTTTCCAGATAGTCCAGGTCTCTATGCCTGCCGGTGGCTTTTTATTTTTCCTAAGATGGAGCAAATATTCAACTTCATGCGAGTTCAGCAAATTCAAAAATTCTCTGAAGTCTTTCGGTAGCCAGGTCGTAGCCATAATTTATTTTTCTCAGCATTTCGATTGCCAATATGCGATCGTCGGGGTCTTTGTCTAACCAGTATTTGTAGTCCTTT
>CAYVXE010000027.1:43196-44725 GCA_964455375.1 uncultured Calditrichaceae bacterium | reverse complement strand
ATCGATCTTCAGTCGTTGCACCAGGTCCGGATTGGCAAGAAATAATTGTCCGAAAGCAACAGCATCGGCCAACCCTTCTTCGATCACCGCGTTTCCACGAGCTTTGTCATAGCCGCCATTGACGACCAGTATTCCTTGGTACGCCTGCCGCAGCGACTGCAAAGGTACCACTTTGGCGCCATGGCGGATATCTCCTTCCAGCGCATCAACGACGTGCAGATAGGCTAAATGCAACGACGATAACCGGTCAGCGACATACGTAAACGTTTTTTCGGGGTCGGAATCGGACATATCGTTGAACGTTCCGCTCGGTGAAAGGCGCACGCCGACTTTGCCGTCACCCCATTCGCCCACCACCACTTCGGTGACGTTCAACAGAAGTCTGGCACGGTTTTCCACCGAACCGCCATACTCGTCCGTGCGCTGATTGCTGCCGTCGCGCAGAAACTGGTCGAGGAGATAACCGTTTGCACCGTGGATCTCTACCCCGTCAAATCCGGCATTCAGGGCATTTCTTGCTGCCTGGCGATATTGTTCGACGATACCGGGGATTTCGCTGGTTGCAAGTGCTCGTGGTGTTACAAAGGGTTGCATGCCTGCATACGTCGCGGCCTGGCCTTTTGGTGCGATGGCCGATGGCGCCACCGGCAGTGCACCGTCGTGGTAATCCGGGTGGGAAATCCGTCCCACATGCCAGAGCTGTAAAAAGATATGCCCTCCTGCGGAATGCACTGCATCGGTTACAACTTTCCAGCCGTTAACCTGCTGCTCATGATGAATGCCCGGGGTTGCCGGGTAACCGACCCCCTGCGGTGAAATCTGTGTTGCTTCTGTGACCATCAATCCGGCAGTGGCGCGCTGTTTGTAGTAGGTTGCCATCATTGGGGTGGGCACGGTTTCCGGGGCGCGATTCCGGGTCATCGGCGCCATAAAAATGCGGTTGGGCAATGTGTAGGGTCCGATCTCAATCGGGGTGAACAGGTCTTTTTTCATTCGTCTTCGCCTTTCATCTTTTTGAGTATGGCGACGATTTCATCCGGTTCCATTCTTTTCGTATAGTCGGCATCTACGAAGGCATGCACGATGCTGCCGTCGGTATGGACGATGTAAGTCGCCGGAATGGGGATTTCATAGCGCTCGTCTCCGTTGTGCGCCGGGATGTCGATGCCGAACTGTTTATATATCGGGCGCAGCTCTTCGGCTAATTCGAAAACTAAACCAAACCGTCGCGCAACTTCGTTACCAACGTCGCAAAGCAGGTCAAATTTAAACGGATTTTCCGATGCAAACTGCGCCGATTTCTCTTGTGTGTTGGGGGAGATGGCAACGAGCTCCGCGCCTGAACTGCGAATGCGTTCGATGGCGTCATCCAGCGCTTTCAACTCGAGGTTGCAGTACGGACACCAGGCGCCGCGGTAAAAGCTGATAACCAACGGACCCTTTTGCAGGTAGCTGTTTAAGGTGATGTTTTCTCCCCGGGTGTTTGGCAATGAGAAGTTCGGCGCCTGGTCGCCAGCTTTCTTTGCCCG
>CAYVXE010000027.1:0-43096 GCA_964455375.1 uncultured Calditrichaceae bacterium | reverse complement strand
TCGCAGAACGGCTGGTTTTGCGACCGGCCGCACACACACCAGTGATAGGTGCCGGCGTCCAATTCTATTACCGCTGGGGATTTTGCTGCTATTTTGGGTTCACTCATACTATAAACTCCTTTCTGAATTTTACTTTTTAACCGTTGACTTAAAAATTTGCTGCTTTATGTGTTCCAGGAAAACGTTTTTGCCCCTCAGCCTTTTCAAATTCGGTTAGAACAAACTCTCACTCTCAAACACCCTCTCATTCTAAATAAGAATTATTATGATGAAGCTGGAGCAGTTTCTTTTGTGTCCAAACTCATGCCTCCCGGTCCGTTTACCACAATGGCGATAAGCGCGCCTAAAATTGCCAGATTCTTCATGAACATGATCATCTGAATCTGATCGCTGAGGTTATTGTGAAAAATCAGCGTTGCCGGAATCAAAAAAATGATCAGGGCAAGCGCACCCCATTTTGCTTTGTAGCCAATTAACACGGATATTCCTCCTGCCATCTCAAAAATAATGGCCATGACCAGAAAAAATCCCACCGCTGGCATTCCGACCGATTTCATGTACCCCATGGTTGAAGTCGGATCAAAGATTTTTCCCAGTCCAGATATGATGAAAATCATGGATATCAACAAACGAGATAATAACGAACCATATTTTTGCATTATTCTCCCTCCTGTTTTATGTAGTGGACTTAATTGTAACTCAATTGATTAATTCATGAATTATTGAAATAGTTTGCACAAAAAAAACCGGAATTCCTGTTATTCATTCGCAAGCCTTTCTGAGTGCACATGCACCTTTGCAAAATCGGGTAAAAACCGCTGGAGTATTTCCCCGTTAATCCGGACACGCACATGTTGCCCTTCCTTACGGGTAATGATCAAATTAGCATTCTCCAGGATGCGGTAGTGGTGCGACATGGCCGATTTGCTGTACGGAAATGCTTCATCAAAATCGCCGCAGCCCATTTCGCCACGCTCGATGAGCAGCGTCATAATCCGGTAACGCGTCGGGTCCGCAAGGGCTTTAAAAATTTTGACCGCCTGTTTGGAAAAGTCAACCATACTATTAAATAGTTAAACAATTATTGAACAATTAAAATAATATGTTCGATTGTAAAAATCAAGATAAAGATATAAAAAACGAGAATTTTTCTAACAAAACTTGCTTTTGTGTAATGAAGTATTATTTTTTAAAAGTTTATTGAGCATACAAATGCAGGGAACCATGGAGATAACCGTTTCGACTTTATATGGGCTGGAAAACGTTCTTGCGGAAGAATTAAAGATGTTCGGTGCGCAAGATATTCAATTGCAAAATCGCTCCGTCAGTTTTAAAGGCAACCAGGAGATGCTGTATGCTGCGAATTTAACTCTGCGAACGGCACTTCGGGTCTTGAAACCGATTTACAAATTTACCGCGTTCAATGAAAAAAAATTGTACAACAGCATCCGTGAAGTTAACTGGGCGGATTATTTGGATAAGGATGATACACTGGCTGTGGATTCGGTTGTGAACTCAAATTTTATCACCCATTCCAAATTCGCGGCGTTGAAGACCAAGGATGCCATCGTCGATCAATTCCGGGAGCGCACGGGCAAACGGCCATCGATCGATGTGAAAAATCCGACCTTGCGCATTCATCTGCATATTTCAGGGAAAAACTGTACGGTCGCTCTGAACAGTTCGGGAACATCGCTGCACCGGCGGGGTTACCGTTTGGCCAGCCGGCAAGCGCCGCTCAATGAAGTGCTTGCCGCCGGGCTCATCCTGCTCAGCGGTTGGGATGCTAAAACAGATTTTATCGACCCTATGTGCGGTTCCGGAACGTTGCTCATCGAGGCAGCGATGCTGGCTAACAAAATGCCGCCGGGAATGTTACGTAAGAAGTTTGGGTTTGAAACATGGGTGGATTTTGATGCCGGCCTCTGGCAGAAAGTCCGCACAAAATATATGGGAAAGGTCTGTGATGGTGGCATAAAAATCATCGGGTCGGATAAGTCGCCGCTGGCGGTAAAAGTTGCAAAAGAAAATGTGCAGCGCGCCGGTCTCGAAAAAAATATTGATATTTTAATAAAGCGCTTCGAAAAATTGATCCCTGCCAGCCCCGGAGGTGTTTTGATGTTTAACCCTCCTTACGGTGAAAGGATGCAACATGCAGATATCACCAGCTTTTACACGATGATCGGGGATCACCTGAAACAGAATTTTGTCGGATTTGAGGTCTGGATAGTAAGTGCAAATAAAGCGGCATTAAAACATGTCGGTTTACGGCCGTCAAAAAAATACACCGTTTTCAACGGTGGCCTGGAGTGCAGGTTCCAGAAGTATGAAATGTATTCAGGAAGTATAAAAGCGAAATACCGGAAAAGTAAGTAGTATCTGAACGATTGTCCGCATCTATTACATTACCTTAACAACCCCTAAAATTCCTCAGTTTACAGTTAAGTGGTGACTATCAGCCGACGATAAACACTAGAAACGTGTGAATGTTTAATTATCGTCAGTTCATTCTGAAAGTTGCTAACAAGGACTTTTTTTCATCAAATCAATGAATTTTAAGCGGATTTATGCAAGAGCATTCCTTGATATCTGAACTTGAAAAGAGTTTTGAAAATTTTAATTCATCGATTTCCAATGTTCAGAAGGCTTTCGGCAAAATTTCTCATCAATTAGATACATATCGAAATCGGGAAAATATTCCAAGGGATTATTTGAAAGAAATGGCTGGAAATCTGGCGCATGAAATCCGAAATCCGTTGGGAGGAATTTCCACGTTTGTGGAATTGCTCTCCGATGATGAAGCCGAACATTCTGAAACGATTCAGGGAATTTTGGAAGGCGTGCAACGAATCGATAAAATAGTCGAAAATCTTATCGTTTTCAGCAAACCGGTTATACTGCACAAAATTAAATGTAATTTCCCGGATGTTTTGAGAAAATTAGTTCAGACTCTCAGAATGCAATTGGAAGCCGATGGGAAGCAGATTCATCTGATATTTGAGCATTTGGGGGCGGATATTCTTCTGGAGGTCGATGTGCAACTGATTCAGCGGGCTTTGATGAATATACTCAACAACGCCGTGGAAAACATGCCGGATGGCGGACATATTCGGATTTTATTGCATGCAGGAAATGGTCAGCGGAATGGCGTTTTTTTGTCCGTTCTTGACGACGGTCGCGGGATTGCAGATGCGAATCTGGATAAAGCATTTTATCCGTTTTATACTACAAAGACGTACGGGATGGGGATGGGGTTACCCACGACAAAACTGATTGTGGAAAAACATGATGGCAAAATAGATCTGCAGAAAAACAGCCCGAGCGGTGTTCGGGTGAATATTCTGTTGCCGGTTTCAAGGGGATAAACGACGATGAAAAAGCGAAGAATTCTTGTGATTGATGATGAACCGCTCATCGGAACGTCATTGGAGAGAGCACTAAGAAAATGGGGTTTTGATGCGACTCTTTTCAATGACGGCAAGGAAGCGGTCAAAACGATTGAGAACGGTGCCTACGACATGGTGTTGACGGATGTCCGCATGCCAAAAATTAGCGGTATGGAGATTTTAGAGCAGACACAAAAGTTGGCTCCGGATACAGCGGTGATTATGATCACCGCCTACGGCACCATCGAAGATGCCGTCGACGCAATGAAAAGAGGCGCTTACAACTATATCACCAAGCCCTTTTCACTGGATGAAATCCGGCTTTGTATCGATCGCTATTTTAAGAATAAGCGGTTGGAGGAGGAAAACAGGAATTTAAAGCTTGCGGTGAAGGAGAAATACGCGCTGGATAATTTCATCGGACAGAATGCAAAAATTAAAACGTTGTTTAAAACGCTTGAAATGGCTTTCGAAAGTGACGCGTCGGTCTTTATTCAGAGTGAGAGCGGTACCGGAAAAGAGCTCATTGCCTCGGCGATTCATTACAACAGTACTCGTAAAGCCGGCCCATTTATCAAAGTAAATTGTGCATCTATTCCGGAGAACTTAATTGAGAGCCAGCTTTTTGGACATGAAAAAGGCGCTTTCACCGGTGCAATTCGTGCAGTAAACGGTGTATTTGAAGAAGCAGACGGCGGCACGATGTTGCTCGATGAAGTAACCGAAATGCCGGTGCATTTGCAGGCGAAATTATTACGCGTCCTGCAAGAGAGAGAGTTTACCCGCTTAGGCAGTAACAACGTCATTCGCAGCGATGTCCGGATTATTGCAACCTCAAACTGTGATGTACAAAAAGCCATTGAAGAGGAAAAATTTCGTCAGGATTTATATTTCCGACTCGATGTCATTGCTGTAAGCATCCCGCCGCTGCGGGAAAGGAAGGACGACATTCCTCTTTTGTGTGAACATTTCATAAATAAATATGCCGCAAAGTATTCGAAAAACGTCACCAATATTTCCCGGGACGTTTTGGAGTATCTTTATAATTACAACTGGCCCGGGAATGTGCGGGAGTTGGAAAATTTCATTCAACGCAGTGTGCTGAGTTGTCGGGGAACGACGTCAATTCAGTTAAGCCAGGTGCGGTCTCATTTACCGCAGAAGGCACGTTTACAAAGCACTCAAACCACTATCGATGAGGACCTGTCCATTGAACAGATGGAGAAGCTTTTGATTTTTAATACGCTGAAACGGCACAATTTTCATAAAACGAAAACCGCAGAAATTTTGGGAGTTACTTTAAAGACCTTGAGAAATAAAATTATTTCGTATGGAATTGAGGCGGATAACATTCATCGAATAAATGCCAGTAACTGACTGCTGATTTCGGTTCCGATGTTTTTTGGGTAAACTTAAAATATACACACATCAATTGGGAAAAAGTACCATAATACTCGACTTTTTTACCATAAAAAATGGTTTTGCCTGTTCAAAGAAAATCGTAGAAAACGGATGATAACCGGAAACGATAATATTTATATTTATTTGTTAATAAAAAAGTTAAAGCAATTAATAAAGAAGGTTTAATTATCTGAAATGTATTTGGGTTGTTTTGGCATATTAGTTGCGAAAACAGACCGAAAAGTGAGGTAAAGAACATGAAGTTTAATCCTATAGCCAAAACAAGTGTTCCTTTCTTAAAGAGAAGTTTAGATGCGTACGCTGCGAGGCAGCGTGCAATTGCCGAAAATATGTCGAATGTTGAAACCAAAGGATATCGCCGGATAAAGGTGAGTTTTGAAGATCAACTCCAGGAGGCGGTAAACCGGAAACGGCCGCAAGGACTGCGAGCGGACCCCAGGCACATGGTTGTCGGTGGAGCAACGGCAGACGTTCATGCGCGTATCATTACACAAAACCGTCCTGTGAACATGGAGACAGAAATGGCTGAACTGGCAAAAAATCAAATTCGGTTTGAATTCGTCTCCAGAATGTTGCATGGCAGTTATACAACTCTTCGGGAAGCAATTCAAGGTAGATTTCGTTAGGAGGTCGTCATGAAAATAAGCAGTTTTTTTAAAACGTTCGATATTAGTTCCCGCGGACTGGCCGTGGAGAAAAAGCGATTGGCAGTGACCGCGGAAAATATTGCCAATGCGAGTACCACACGGACGGCAGATGGGTCGCCATACAGACGGAAGGTAGTCACGCAAAAAGCTATTTCTGAAAATTTGCATTTTGGCTCCAGCCTGAAAAGTGCTCAATTGAGATTGCGGACAAATAATCTAAATCATTTTGCAAAATCCAGGAATTTCCCTTCCGGGACAGATTCAACCGATATGATGGAAATAAAAACACAAATTCATGAGCAAAATAAATTCCGTCAGGTTTACGACCCCGGTCATCCCGATGCCGATGCAAACGGCATGGTTAAGTACCCGGAAATCAATGTCGTGAACGAAATGCTTGAATTGATTTCGGCCAGCCGGTCCTATGAGGCAAATGTTACTTTGATGAACGCAACAAAAAATATGGTTAAAAGAGCGTTAGAAATCTAGGTTATCCGAAATGTCCGAAATAAGACCGGTAAAATTCCCGACTCTGGAAGAAGTTCAACTCATATCCGACGCCGTCAGAAAAGCAACGGCAGAGAAAACCGGAAAGGGAGAATTTCCCAAAGTCCATCCTGGCGTTAAGGCTAATCGTACGAAAAGTACGACGGTAGCTAATTCCGTGATGAGTGAAAACATAAAGGTCGAAAAACAAAGGTCTTTGGATTCATCGAAAAAGACCACGTTAAAATTGTATCATCCGCAAAGAACAAAAGTGACTGTCGATCGCAAATTGGGTCAATTTATTGATATTAAAATTTAACGGGTAGGGAATAAGAGAATGCTAAAAGTAGGCGAATTGCAATTAAAAGCAGCCAGTCAGTTGCTGCAAGGTAATGCTGCTTTATCAAAGAAGAATGAAACGCAAAGTTTTTCGAAAACATTGTCAGGAATGCTTAACCAGGTCAATGAATTACAGTCTGCTTCCGGACAGGCTGTGAACGACTTTATCGCAGGTAAGGATATTGAATTGCATGAGGTGATGGCTATCGGTCAGGAAGCAAAATTATCTTTTGAGCTTATGCTCGAAATCAGGAATAAGCTCGTGGAAGCTTACCAGGAATTATCGAGAATGCCGGTTTAAAAGCAGGAGTTTAGGTTGAATCAGGAATTATTAAACAAACTGAAACAGATATTTTATCAACTTTCTACCAAACAAAAAGTGGCCTTCGCTGCTTTAACCACTCTGGCTATTTTAAGTTTGTTTGTTCTGTTTGTTTGGGTAAGCCGGCCAGAATATGCTTTGCTTTATTCAAAACTCGAACCCGGTGATGCGGCACAAATCATCGACGATTTGAAAGCTGGCAGTATCCCATATAAGCTGGAAGCGGGTGGCACCACGATTATGGTGCCCAAAAAGCAGATTTATGAGTTAAGATTGCGCTATGCAGGTCAGAATCTGATTTCAAGTGGTCATGTGGGGTATGAATTATTTGACAACCAGAGTCTGGGTATGACGGATTTTATGCAGAAGGTCAACTTGAAACGCGCTTTGGAAGGAGAGTTGGCGAATACGATTAATCAGATTGAATCTATCGTCCAGTCTCGTGTTCATCTGGTCATTCCCGAACGAACGTTGTATGAAGAGGAACAGAAAAAAGCAACAGCATCCGTTATTGTTAAGTTGAAACCAAGGGTGGTTTTAGAAAGAGCACAAATAAACGGGATTGCTCAATTGGTTTCGGGAAGTGTTGAAGGTCTAAATCCTGAAAATGTCATTATCGTTGATACATTTGGCAAAGTTCTCAGCAAAAATGAATCACGAAACGATGATATCGGCCTGAGTAGCAGCCAATATGAGTTACAGAAAAATGTGGAAAAATATCTGAGCAGCAAAGCCCAGACAATGCTGGATCAAGTACTCGGTGCAAATAATGCCATCGTTCGAGTGAATGCTACTTTGAATTTCGAAAAAGTCAGCCATGTGTCAGTGAAGATTGATCCGGATAATGTTGCTGTTTTGAGTGAGGAAAAAAACGAGGAACGTTCTACCGGAACTGATACAACCAATTTCCAACGTGAAAATACAGTTACAAATTATGAATTTAACAAAGTTACGGAACAGTATCAGAATAGTGTCGGAGATATTAAACATTTGTCTGTAGCAGTATTTGTTAATGGCGTGTCTCAAGTCAATGCAACAAACGAAGAGGTGAATGTTCCCCGCTCCGATGAAGAGATTTCTATCATCACTGAGATTGTACGGGCTGCTGTTGGCTTTAATGCAGAACGAAATGATCAAATTTCGGTGCAGCAGCTCGTATTTGATCAATCAACGGTGAAGCATGAACGCGAAGTGATAGAATCTATTCAGGAAAAAGAAAATATCATGAACTATGTCAAATTAGGCATTATGATCGTAGCGGCATTATTTGTTTTGTTTATGCTGCGATCGGTTTTCAGAAAAGTGGGAATTGATGAGTATTTAAAAAAGCAAAAGGAAGAATTGTTGGGAGAAGCACAGAAAAAGTTGGAAACATCGGAAATTGAAGAAGAATTTTCCATGGAAGAACAAAACCGGGCAAAGAAAGAAGCTCAGGATCGGATGACGAAAGAAGTAAAGGAATTTACATCAAAGGAAACCGAAAGAGCGTCACGGATATTACGAACCTGGTTAGTAGAAAATGAAGATGAGTAATGATGGCAGCTACAGATATTAAAAATATAGAAAATTTAAACGGTACCCAGAAGGTAGCCATATTGTTTATCGGGATAGGTATGGACAATGCTGTTCCTCTTCTGAAAGAGTTAGATGATTATGAAATGGAAAGCGTTGCCGTACAAATTGCCAAATTAAAAAATTTGCCATCCAAGGTTATTACGGATGTTTTGTTTGAATTCTACCAAATGATGATGGCGGATAAATATGTGACGCAGGGTGGTGTGATGTACGCAAAGGAGATGCTCGAAAATGCTTTCGGTTTAGATAAAGCAAAAAATTTAATGAAGAAAGTCAAATCTGCGACGGAAGTTACGGGTTTTCGGCTTTTACAATCCGTCAGTCCGCATGAATTGCTGAATTACCTTCAAAAAGAGCATCCGCAGACCATAGCGCTTATTTTGGCAAATATGAAGTTTCACATGGCGGCCGGTATTCTCAGTGAATTGTCTACAGATTTGCAGGGTGAAGTGGCTTTCCGGTTAGCAACCCTGGGCAAAACATCTCCAGAGCTGCTTCAGGAAATTGAAGAAGCGTTAACCGCGCAAATGGGTGGTGCACTTGGGGCAACGTTGAGTGTTGGCGGTGGTGTGAAGGCGTTAGCAGAAATTCTCAACGCCACGAGCCGGAATGTGGAAACCGGCATTATGGAAGTGCTTATTCAAAAAGACCCGGAGCTGGCAACAGAAATTAAGAACCTTATGTTTGTTTTTGAAGATCTGATAAAATTGCGGGACAAGGACATCCAAAAGATACTCAAAGGTGTCGATTCAAAATCGCTTGCCATGGCGTTGAAGGTGGCGTCTGAAGATTTAAAAGAAAAGATGTTTCAGAATATGTCGCAACAGGCTTCGGAGGCGTTGAAGGAGGAAATAGAATTTCTCGGTCCGGTACGTCTCCGTGAAGTGGAAGAAGCTCAGGTGGGTATTGTGGAACAAATTCGCGAAATGGAAAACCGAGGCGATATCGTCCTGACACGTTCGGCTCAGGAAGAATATGTGGAATAAACATGATCATTAAAACGAAAAAAAGATCCACGCGATTCGAAGATCATCAGTTGCCTGAGTTGCGGGGGTCAACCATAATAAATATGGTGTGTGACCCTTTTGAAGAGATGAAGAATAAATACAAACACACTCTTAATGAATTAGAGATGCTGCGAGATGAGATGAAATATGTTACGGAGAAACAGTTCAGCGCAGGGTTTGCCGAAGGTGAAAGGGCTGGGAGAAAGGCGGAAAAAGGCGTGCTCAAGCATCAGGTGATAAGTCTGGCGGATCTGGTGAAATCGATACAGCAACATGAAGCCAACGTGATAAAAAATGCTGAAAAGTTTATTCTGAACTTCGCATTTAAGGTCGCAGGAAAAATTATCGGGGCTGCGGCTTTGACAAGCGTTGAACTGAATAAGGATGTTTTACAAAAGATGATTGAAGATGCGGTGAATTATTTTTCCGATAACACGAAGTACTTTCTTCACGTTCATGGCTCCGCTTTGGGACCTGTGAAATCATTGATTCCGGAAATTCAGGCCAATTTAGGACATAGTGTGAGCATTAATGTTTGTGAAAATCCATCACTAAAACCGGGAGAGTGTTTAGTTGAGACGGATTATGGCATGTTGGACGCACGTTTTGAAACGCAATTCACTGAAATAAAAAAGCAAATTTTAAATAATACATAACGTATGGAAACGCTGCAACTTAAGAAATACTTCCAGAAATTAGATGGCCTGCAACCGTTCCGGTTAATGGGACGTGTGGACAAAGTTATCGGTTTGGTCATGGAATCCTTCGGTCCGCCTGTCTCTATTGGACAGTTATGCTATGTTCACATGCGGTCGGGCAAAAAGATCCTTTCGGAAGTTGTGGGTTTCCGGGGTAAGAAAGTCTTGCTCATGCCCCTGGAAGAAACCGTTGGCATAGAACCAGGCAGCCTGGTGACGTTGCGGGATGAACCTTATGCTATTGCTGTGGGTCGTGAATTGCTCGGGCGTATTTTGGACGGTACGGGCAAGCCCATGGATGGGAAAGGTCCTGTCAACACCATGGAATTTCAGGCAGTACATAATATGCCGCCCAATCCGTTATTGCGTGAACGTGTATTAGAGCCTATTTCCACAGGCATTCGCGCCATCGATGGGTTGTTAACTTGCGGCTTGGGGCAACGGGTTGGTGTTTTTGCGGGAAGCGGCGTTGGAAAAAGTGTGCTTTTGGGAATGATTGCCCGGCACACAAATGCGGACGTCAACGTAATTGCCCTTATCGGTGAGCGCGGACGTGAAGTGCGGGATTTTTTGGAACGTGACCTTGGTGAAGAGGGATTACGCCGGTCTGTTGTTGTTACGGTTACGTCGGAACAGGCGTCTCTCATTCGGGTTAAGGGCGCTTTGGTAGCTACCGCGATAGCTGAATATTTTGCGGGTCTCGGTTTGAATGTGATGCTTATGATGGATTCATTGACACGTGTTGCCATGGCGCAACGGGAAGTGGGTTTGGCCGTTGGGGAACCCCCCACAACCAAAGGTTACACACCATCAGTTTTTGCCTTCTTACCCCGTTTGCTCGAAAGAGCCGGCAATTTCAAACAGGGTAGTATTACCGGCATTTATACCGTGCTCGTCGAAGGGGATGATATGAATGACCCTGTGGCAGACACCGTGCGCTCGATTTTGGATGGACATATTGTCCTTTCAAGAAAATTAGCCGCCGCCGGGCAATATCCGGCAATCGATGTCCTGCAGAGCATCAGCAGAGTGATGACCGACGTCGTATCAAAACAGCATATAACGGCAGCCAATCGCGTGAAAGAAATATTGTCTGCATATCATGAAGCGGAAGATTTGATTAATATCGGGGCGTACGCAAACGGCAGTAATCCGGCAATTGATAATGCCATCCAAAAGATACAGTCGGTTCGGAATTTTATAAAACAACAGGTTGATGAAAAAGCAGATGTAACAGCTTCTGAAAAAGCGCTGGCAGCAGTTCTGACTGCATCCGTTCCACAAACACGTGAAAGTTAGACAGCACACAGGATTTGAACGTGAATATGAATAGAAAATTTAGGTTGCAAAAAGTTCTCGATGTAAGGGAAATTGTTGAAAAGGAGAAAATGAGGAATCTTGCTCTTTCAAGGAAAGAACTGGAGCTGGAAAAGCAGAGGATGCGTGAACTGGAAATTAAAATCCGGCAGTTAGCCGTTGAAATGAACGATGCGGGAACAGCAAATGTGTACCGGTTTTCAGCTTTTCATGATTATTTAAACACACTTGCGGGGATGCTTTATGAAAAACGGCATTCCATCTTCATGCTTAAAAAGGCCGTAGAGGAAAAACGTCAGGACCTTCTGCAGGCGTCCAAAGACAAAAAAGTATTGGAGCTTTTGAAGGAGAAAGCGCGGGCGGCTTTTGCGATGGAAGAAAATCGGGAGGAGCAAAAAGTGCTCGACGAATTGGCTATAAGAAATATTAACTTATATCAAGACGAAATAACATGAAAATTGTATTGTGGGCTTCGTTTTATTTGTTGGCATTTGTCGCAATGATTGCGGGAATGTACATGAATAAAGATAAAATCTATGAAAAGACAGAGAGGGTTCCTGTTCTGAATTATACGACATACCATGAAGATGAAGCCGCGGTACAGGATACCACCTTTACCGAGTCTATCGATTCGCTTGCCGTGGTCATTGAGGGTCTTTTGACGCAATTAACGGATTATGTCACCGAACTGCATGAAAAGGAGAGTACAATTAGTAAGAAGAATCGTGAAATCAACAAATTACGCCAGGAAAATGATATTTTAAAAAAGCAAATTGCTTCCAGTGAACAAGAGAAAAAATCATTCAATAAAGCACAGGAACAAAAACGGATCCAGGATTTAGCCAACACATTAAGTTCTATGAAGCCGGAAATCCTCGGTCCCATTTTGGCGAATTTGCCAGATGAACTGATAAAGATTCTTTATGACAGAGCCAAGAAAAGTGAAAAGGCGGTTATTATAAAAGCACTGCCACCGAAAAGGGCAGGAACAATTATGGCCGATATGGCCGGTCGTCTGAACGTCAGGAATAACTAAATGGCTGTACCTGCAAACATAGCAACACCATTGCCTATGGCTAAGAAAACGGGTTCTCCGTTACCGGGACAACTCTTCAGCGGACGCCACAAAGGACTTGAGGACCAGGATTTTCAGGGTCTTCTCGTTTCTTTACAGGCAAATCCGTTTGCGCCAGCACGGTCCAACAACATCACTCTTGGTGGCTTCCATGGGATCGAGTTAAAGGATTCCGCAGCGCCAGCCTCTGACATATCTAAGTTACTGAAAACTGCGATTTCTAGACTTGTTTCAGCGGCTGCAAATGGTGTGAATTTACAAAGTACAGATTTGAAATTCGGTAAAACAGGTAAGCTTTCCATGAAAATGTTGCCGGGACAAAAACACCTGGAGTTACAAATTCATTCCGGTAAGAATATAGCATCGACGTTGATGAGTCCGGGGTTTCTGAAATTTCTGGATGAAAGTGGATTGGAATCTGTAACCGTAAAAATCGATGCGTTGGTAAAAATGACGCTATCGATTAAAAGTTCAAAAATTGCTGGTCTGGATGAATCCACGGCGTTAGCAAAAATTCGGGATATGATCGCCGCGTTTTCTCAGAATGCAGGCCCGGCAACAGATGCAGGCATGTACATCTCCAATCAAACTTTAGGCGATATTCTGGTTTTGAAAAGGGCCGGTCGGGCAACCGCTGAGATCAGCACATCGAATCCTGAAACACAAGCACAATTAGCGAAATTGTTGCAGGACGCGCCAGGTGAGTTAAATACAACCTTTAAATTTGGCGATCTTGATTTCCTTACTCAGCCCGAAGCTTTGAATTTTGACCGTGTGGAAAAGGAAAACAGTCCTAAAACATCTGAAACAAATCCGCTGATTTTTGGCAGGATCGATGCAGGAGCAGAAAGAAAGCATTTGCATACAACGTCGGAACAGCAGAATAAAATAGCCGAGCTTTTAAAAGAGAAGGGGTTCTCTGCGCAACAATTTACCATTAAGCGAAGTGCTTTTTCCAATGGACAGAATCGTTTGCACCTTCAAAATCCGGAGCATTCGCAGCAACGACATCTTATGAATATAAATACGAAAATTGATAAAATGGTAGGGTCTATTTTAGCCAAGGCTGTGTCTGACCCGGTGGCAAGAAATCACCTTAAAGCCATTCGGAGCTCGCTGCAGGAACTTGCCGGACAATTAAAAATGTCCTTACCAACAGGAAATACATCTGATATAACCGTGCAGGCAAAAGACGCGAATGTTGCAGAATGGCTGCGTAAACAGATTCAGCCGGTTTTAAAACAGGTGAATCACTATTTAGAAAACCAGGGTGTAAAGCCGGTGCGGGTTGTCAAAAAATCCGGGAGTCATGGATTTACGCCGCACGAGGAATCCTCCGGTGGAATGCTTTCTTCGCAGCAAAATCGTTCGGTTTTGCAATCCCAAAATCATGGTGATTCATTTCATTCCGGAATGGGTGAAAAAGAGCTGAAGGACATATTAGTGCAAATGCAGAATAACCTGCCATCTTCCATGGCTTTGCAGGCCTCAAAATTTACCGGAACACCGCAGGTGAATTCTACTCAAATGCTGGAGACCATTCAGAAAATTGCTGACATGGTTCAATCGCAATCAGCGTTTACGGGCCGTAGGTTAGGCGTTCAGATGGATGTTCAAAATTTAGGCAAAGTTGACGTGGATGCATTGAAACAGGCGCATAAAATAGATTTACAGGTTCAGGTGGACACGCACGAAGCAAAGCGGCTGGTGGAAGCACACCTGAAACCACTCGTGGAGCAAATGGTACAGCGGGGTATTGAGATTGGCAAACTGGATGTCTCGGTGCGGGACAACCGGTCTGAAAATCAAAATCAGCAGTCACAGACACAAAATCCATTGAATTGGCAAGGATTTTCAGAAGACAGACATGGAAACGAAGCCACACAGAGAATGCAGGATCTGCTGACATCGCAATTAATTCATAGAAATTCAGGAAGTCAGACGGTGGAAATCTGGGCTTAAAATAATTGGAAGATGTAATTTATCACAACATAAGGAGAAATGTATGAATGATATACCTTCAATTGCTCAACTGGGGCCGCAAAGTCTCTTTAATAATACTGGAAACAGTTCCTTAGGTAAAGATGACTTTTTAAAGATATTGGTTGTTCAGTTGCAAAACCAGGATCCGACAAATCCGGTGAATGGAGATCAACTTGCCGCTCAACTCGCACAGTTCAGTTCGGTTGAACAACTGCAAAATATTAACGCAACGTTGAGTAATACATCGGACCAGAATCTTCTTTTAAATCAGGCGATCAACAATACGATGGCCACTACTCTCATCGGGAAGACGGTGCGCGCTTTTGGTGATACCGTTCAAAATAACGGCGAATTAAATTATCAATTAAGTGATTCCGCACACAAAGTAACCATTCAAATTACAGATGGAAGTGGCGACATTGTACGAACGGTGCAGTTAGATGAGCAAACTGCCGGAAATCAGGTGTACAAATGGGACGGGAAAGATGATGCCGGTAACCATTTGCGAAGTGACAATTACTCATTCACCGTAAAAGCAGAGGATGTTAATGGAGACTCTGTAACGTCGGAGACCTATGTGGTCGGCCTGATTAACAGTGTTCAGTATGAAAACGGCAATGCTGTTCTCCGAATCGGTGATTTGAAAATTCCTTTGTCTGAAGTCGTTGAGATTGGTTCAGAATAGGGGTCATCATGAAAGTTCATGAATTACAACATCAAATCTTTATCGATAAGGTTTCTCAGCAGAAACAGTCGCAGCGTCTGCAAAAGGCAAATCAACCGGCTTTTGATGCAGTGCTCAAAAAGAAAATGGCGACTTCTGCAGCATCGGTTAAATTTTCACAGCATGCAGTTGAACGGCTTGCCTCGAGGGATATTTCTCTAACCAAGAGAGACCTTGGCAAGTTAAATGACGCCGTTCAAACGATTGCTGAAAAAGGCGGAAAAGATTCGTTGCTGCTGATGCGAGACCTCGCATTTGTCGTGAGTGTAGAAAATAGAACCGTAGTTACGGTCTTGGGCAAAAACCAGACCGGAAACGATCGGGTCTTTACCAATATCGATAGCGCTTTGATAATTTAACCAAAATCGGACCGGTCCCCAGTTGGGGAGGTCCTCCACTGTGGAATGATAGAAGCAGTGGCAAAATAAATATACTTTTAACCAACTTTGGAGGATCCTACAATGATGCGATCTTTGTTTGCCGGTGTGTCCGGATTATCAAACCAACAGTTAAAAATGGATGTAATAGGTAACAATATCGCCAATGTGAGTACCATTGGATTTAAATCATCAAGAATAAATTTTGAGGAACAATTCAGCCAGGTTTTACGGTCTGCGCAACAGACAGCTTCCGGCGGTACGCAAAACGCAATTTTAGTGGGTCTTGGCGTCGGGCCGGGCAGTATTGACCGCAATTTTTCCCAGGGTATTTTGCAAGCGACAGGTAAGCAGTTGGACCTTGGGATTGATGGTGACGGATTTTTTGTTGCCAGCGAAGGCCAGCAGCGGTTGTTTACACGTGCCGGTAATTTTCATTTTGACGGCAATGGTCGTCTGGTTACGTCCAGCGGGGCCTTTGTTCAGGGCTGGATGGCCGACCTGAACGGGAAGATTGGGGATACTGCCACGGCCGATAATATCATTTTTGATGCAACGGTTCTTTCGCCTGCTGCAGGCACGAAGAATGTTTCTATAAACGGCAATTTGGATGCGACGGCGACACCGGTTAAACAGGAGTGGACGTCCACAAAAACCCTGACGCTTGCTGCAGATGGCAGTACGGCAGTTGGTACCACAGTGTTAAACGATTTGAGTCAAACGACCACGCCGCTGGTAGATGGAGACACAATTATTATTAATGGTACAAATCCCGACGGCTCCGCTGTTAGTGCAACATTTACCTACGGCGCAGCCAACGATGGAACAACCGTCGATGATTTGCTTACGTCCATTAATAATTCATTTACCAATGTGACTGCAACGTTATCCGCTGGAAAGGTTGTCTTGACAGATGACAATTACGGTTCCAGTAAAACATCTTTAACTTTAGCAGAGGGTGCGAGTAATACGGGCGTCGTTTCGCTGCCGAGTTTTTTGAATACGGCAGTGGGGAATTCACCGCAAACAACAGCCTCTGTTGAGGTTTTTGACAGTCTGGGAACAAAGCATACGTTGAATATTACTTTTACGAAAACGTCCAACGCACGCGAATGGACCTGGAAGGTAGCAATGGGTGGTAATGAAACAATCAGCGCAGGGAGTTCAGGTTCATTGACCTTTGCCAATGATGGTTCTCTGGAAACCATCAACTACGATCAAGGCCAGTCATCGCTTACCTTCGACCCCGGGAACGGAGCTGCCAATGTTTCTCTGAATCTTGATTTTGAAAATGCAACCGGATTCAGCGGCATTACGCAGTACGCCGGCTCATCTTCTATTAATATGCCTTTTCAGGATGGCCAGTCCATCGGACAGTTGAATTCATTTTCAATCGATGAGACGGGTAAGATTTTCGGTTCGTTTACCAACGGTCGTACACGGATGATTGCGCAATTGGCCATGGCAACGATTAACAATCCGGAAGGGCTGTTACATGTTGGCAACAATTTGTACCAGCTTTCGGCCAGCAGCGGTCTTCCGGCAATCGGGAAGGCCGGTTCAGATGTCGCTTCATCTATTGTTTCGGGAACGTTGGAAGCGTCAAACGTTGACCTTGCTCAGGAATTTGCGGAAATGATTATTGCTCAACGGGCCTTTCAGGCAAATGCCAGAGTTATTACGGTCAGTGATCAATTCTTAAGCGAAGTGACACAATTGAAACGGTAAGAACATCGTAACAACAGGACGTTGATGTTCGTCCGGGTGGCACCTGAGAGTCACCCGGACAAAAAATAAAAAGGATTGAAAACATTATGGACAAAGGGACGATAATCGGAATTGTTGCAGGGATGGCCCTATTGATAGTTTCCATGATGATGGGAGTTGGTATTGGACCCTACCTGGACATCCCTTCAGTAATTGTTGTTGTAGGAGGAACAATTGCAGCGACGTTTGTAAATTTTCCTTTTAGTGATGTGCTCGGGGTGATGAAAGTGACGCAAAAGGTGTTGAAGGAGCAGCCTATATCCCCACAAAAATACATCGAACAAATTGTTTCAATTTCCAAAAAAGCCCGCACCAACGGTCTTTTAGCAATTGAAGAGGATTTGAACAACATCGACGAAGATTTTATGAAAATGACCTTGCAGCACGTGGTTAATGGAACGGAAGCAGAAGATCTGAACAATATTATGGACGCTGAACTCTCCATTATGGCAGAGAGACATAAAATCGGGCAGCAAATATATATGGCTATGGGCATGTATTCTCCTGCTTTTGGTATGATTGGAACATTAATTGGTTTGATCGCCATGCTGCAAAATCTCGACGATCCATCTTCAATTGGTCCGGCGATGGCCATGGCGATGATCACGACATTATACGGGGCTGTATTTGCCAATTTATTTTTTCTGCCCATGGCTGGTAAACTTAAACAGCGCTCGGAGCAGGAATTGCAGTTTAAAGAGATGCTTTTGATGGGAATCCTTTCGGTTCAGGCAGAGGAGTCCCCAAGGGTCATTCAAAATAAACTGCTTTCATATATTCCGCCTGCTGAAAGAGCCTCTGGTACAGGATCAGGAAATGAGTGACAAAAAGAAAAAATGTCAAGCGTGTGATGATACGCCGTCGTCTCCGGCGTGGATGGCAACATTTGCAGATATGATGACGTTATTGATGACATTTTTCATTCTTATCATGTCATTTTCCACCATGGAGTTAGATAAATTTAAAATGGCGATGGGTTCCTTGAAGGGTGCTTTTGGAATACTTGGTACTCAAACTAAACTCGTCCCGGAACAAAATTGGTATTCACCATACCAGCGGAACATTCAGGCAAACAGCATTCTCGATCATATAAAGAAGCTGCGTCAGGTTATTAAGGAAAATGAAATTGAGAAAGATGTAGACCTAACCTATAAAAATGGTGAAGTGATGATCCAAATTAAAGACCAGATGCTGTTTCATTCCGGGGCAGCACAATTGAAACCGAATTATTTAAAACTATTGTCTATAATTTCAGAAAAACTATTTGCTCAGGCAAAGGAAATTAAGGTGGAAGGACATACCGACAATGTACCCATAAGCACAAAAAAATTTCCATCGAATTGGGAATTGTCCATGGCAAGAGCGCTAAGTGTGGTTAGATATTTTGTGAAATATGAGCATGTGGATCCGCGCAAATTGTCGGCAGCAGGTTACGGTCCGTACAAACCAATTGTTCCCAATAATTCGCCGGAAAACCGTGCTAAAAACCGGCGTGTTGTTCTAAAACTAAAATTATGAACCTTTTAACCTATTGATATCTTATGGCCGAACAGAAAAATCTGCAAAATCAGAACGTTAGTGAAACTAACGACGTTGGAAAAAAGAAGAAGGGCGGCATACTGAAGTTCATCTTGATCCCTGTCATTCTTCTCGTCCAGGCGGTTGCTGCCTATTATTTTGTTTTTGATGTTTTAGTTGCGGATCCAAACAAACCAGAGAAAACCGCAGAAAATAAAAAACAAATGAAAGTCGGGCAGTTTTATGAAATTAATGATCTCGTCATTAATCCGGCAGGTACAAAGGGGCGAAGATTCCTTGTGACTGAAATTGGTTTGGAAACCGACAATCCTAAGGTGGTGGAAGAGGCCACTCTGAAAGATATTTGGATTCGTGACGCCATTATTAGCATGTTATCGAAAAAAAGTCCGGATGAATTATTGGATTATAATTTAAGAGGACGGATCAAAACAGAAATATTGACAAAGATCAATAAGAGGTTGGTGTCAGGAAAATTTAATCGGCTTTATTTTAAAAAATATATAATGCAATAGAGGACATTTCATCAGATCATACAAAATTATCATAGGAATTTTTTAATATGGCAGATGATGTAAAAGATGTGAAAGATCAGCCTCCTGAGGAGGAATTAAATCCGGATACAACGGAAATGAGTGAAGATAGTGAAGACGTGACTACTGTTTCTACGGAAGAAGAAATGGCTGTGAAAACAGAAGACTTGTCTGAAACTGAGAAAGACCCTGAAAAAACCCCGGAAGAAATTGCTGCTGAGGAAGCGATGCTGGCGATGATGGAAGAACCGGCACCGGATGATGGGGATGAGGAAAATAACGAGGTCACTATCGTGAATTCAGGGCCTGGGAATTTCGATTTGCTGATGGATGTGGATTTGCAAATCACTGTGGAACTCGGCCGCAAGGATATGAAGTTCAATGAAATTCTGCAGTTGGGTAAAGGCTCTCTTGTGGAACTCAACAAAATCGCCGACGAACCGGTGGAGATATATGTCAATCAGAGCAAAATCGCCGAGGGTGAGGTGGTTGTGGTCGATGATCATTTTGGTGTGAGAATCACAAAGTTGATCAATGATTCCAGAATAAAAAGTACGGGATAGTGAAGATGTCATTTCAAAAACGTCAGAAATTATATTTGGTTGTCTTGTGTTCGGTGTTTTTTGCATTGGTGATGCCACGACCTGCTTTTTCTCACGCTCATTCCGGAACAGAATTTACGCAGGTAAGTCCGGATACATCTCTGCAGCGCATGAACCCAAATTACGATCCGTTTACGGTATTTGTGAAAGCGATTGGGCTGCTCATTGCGTTAAGCCTTCTACTCTATGTGGCACTTAAAGCCTACAAGAGCCAGATGGCATCGAAGCAAATTGGTGGGAAATCGGTGTATATCAAAATTTTACAGACAACGTACATCGGACCTAAAAAATCGCTTACTCTGGTTAATGCACTCGACCATGTTTTGCTACTCGGTGTCACGGAAAACCAGGTGAAGACGCTGCTGAAGGTGCCAAAAGAAGCGTTGGATGAACAGTTAAAGCTCGCTTTACTTAAAAGTGATCCGGTAACAGATACAAATTTTAAAGACTTTTTAAAGCATTTAATGAACAAATGAAACGTACGTCTCAATTATGGAAAATTGCTATTGTTGCGGGGCTTATTGCCGTGGTGGTATTCGGTTTTTCCGACACTTTATTTGCCCAGCCGTTACCGAAATTGACATTGGATTTTTCCAAAGCCGCAGGCAAAGCGAGTGCACCATTGGCCATTCAGATTCTGTTTTTAATAACCGTCCTGTCGCTTGCCCCGGCCATTCTCATTATGATGACGTCATTTACACGCCTGGTTATCGTGTTCCATTTTTTACGAATGGCACTTGGAACGCAACAGACGCCAGCGAACCAGATCGTTGTTGGTTTGTCCTTATTTTTAACATTTTTTATTATGCATCCGGTCATAAATGAAATTAATGAAAAAAGCATTCAACCGTATCTCTCCGATTCCATAAGCCAACAGCAGGCTTTAGATAATGCAATGGCGCCGGTGCGTAAATTTATGCTCAAACAGACGCGCGAAAAAGATGTGCTGTTGTTTGTGCGGTTGGCAAAAATTCACCGGCCTAAATCCATAGATGAGTTGCCGACCTATGTCATTATACCGGCTTTTATTATCAGTGAGTTACGAATCGCTTTCCAGTTGGGGTTTGTCATTTATATGCCGTTGTTGCTGATCGATCTTATCGTGGGTGTCATATTGATGTCAATGGGGATGATGATGTTGCCGCCGGTTATGATTTCTATGCCATTTAAAATTTTGCTTTTCGTGCTGGTTGACGGCTGGTACTTAGTCGTTCAATCTGTTGTTTCAGGTTTTTAATAAACTAAAGGGATTCACCATGACAACCGAATTTGTTATATATTGGGGGCAACAGACTGTTAAAACAGCAATTATGGTTACTGCGCCTATTTTAGCCGGTGGAATGATTGTGGGATTAATTGTCGGCATTTTTCAGTCTGTAACACAGATTCAGGAAATGACACTTACGTTCATCCCCAAAATTGCTGTGGTCATTTTGATTATTTTGTTTTTGATGCCCTGGATGTTACACATGTTAACAGATTTCACAACCAATATTTTTGCACAGATGAGTGTTATCTCAAAATAATGCAAACGAGTATCTGATTTTAAAAAGCGATGATGTTACAAGACGTTATTGGGTTGACAGAAGAACAGTTTATTATTTTTTTTCTGGCGTTTGTTCGCATTTCAGCTCTTATTTCCATTGCCCCATTTTTCGGGAGTAGGGCAATCCCGGTCAAAGTGAGGGTTTTTGTTTCTTTTTTTTTAACCATTGTGATTATGCCAATGCTAAAACAACATGTACATATAGAAAGTGTAACCTTGATCGGGTTGTTTCCTTTGACCTTGAAGGAGGCATTTTTAGGGATGTTCTTAGGGTTTAATGCGAAACTATTTTTTGAGAGTTTTAGTTTTGCCGGCAGAGTCATTGGCCGACAAATGGGTTTAGGGCTGTCCCAATTAATTGATCCGGAA
The DNA here is from genome assembly GCA_964455375.1 of uncultured Calditrichaceae bacterium. GTDB lineage: Bacteria > Zhuqueibacterota > Zhuqueibacteria > Oceanimicrobiales > Oceanimicrobiaceae > CAYVXE01. Next base: position 21,385 of record CAYVXE010000027.1, on the reverse strand, counting down.
AGCGGTTCGCAAGTAACGCCTATCGGCACCATTTACGGCCTGACCGCTATTCTGTTATTTCTCCTCTTCAATGGTCACCACATTTTGCTATCAGCACTATATAAGAGTTTTGATCTGATACCGATTACCGCAATGTTCAAAGTAACGTCTACAAGTTTAATAAAAATGTTAACGATCTTTAATGCCTTATTTGTATTGGGATTAAAGTTAGCCGCGCCAGCGATAGTGATTTTGTTTTTACTTGACGCGAGTATGGGAATCGTTGCGCGAATTGTGCCACAAATGAACATCTTTTTTGTTGGATTGCCGGTAAAATTAGGAGTCGGTTTGTTTGCCGTCATTATTTCTCTGCCGGTGTTCTATTTACTTTTTCAAACAATGTTCAATCTGTGGGGACATGACATTAATGGACTGTTAAATCATTTTTAGGAGAAAGACCATGGATGTAGAAATACACGAGATAAATGAAAAGCTTCTCGGAAAACGATTGGGACAAAAAATATATAGCCCTAAGGGCGGTTTGTTGCTCGGTATGGGTGCTGAAATTAAAGAATTTCATTACAAAAAAATTGGTGAAGTTGGTTATAAAAGCATTTATACGCTCAATAATCCGGGCACTGATGTTCTCTATTGTTGTGATCACGTTCTCACCGAGAAATTGCGGGCAAGTGCACCGCTCGTGCTGAAAGGTGTTTTTGATAGTTTTTTGAGTAAGGATAAGGTCAAAATATCAAATTCTAAAAAAGATTTGAGTGCTCTTACAGATTCTATTATTCGGGAAGTTAATATCAAGATGCAGCAAGCGCCGAATATATTAGACCTGAAGCGAGAGAAAGACTATCTCTATCAGCACGCAATTAATGTTGCCGGTTATGCCGTTCTAATCGGCGAAAGTATGCAGTACCATCAATTGAAGCTTTTCGATTTGGCACAGGCCGCGCTGTTAGCCGATTTTGGGATGCAGTATGTCGATGAGTCTATCCTTTTTAAGCCGGAAGCCTTGACTCAGGAAGAAGCCGAGAATATGCGGAAGCATACGTTGTTGGGTTTCCAGCATTTAGGAAGAAATTGTTTCATAAAGGGTTTGGTGGCTGTGGTTGCTTTGCAACACCACGAGCGCTGGGACGGATCCGGATACCCGAAAGGATCCGTGGGAGAAGATGTTCATGAATATTCCCGCATTGTTGCCCTGGCAGATTTTTTTGATGCGTATACCTCCGACCGTCCTTACAGGAGGTTACACACTATTCAACAAGCGATTAATTTCATCAAAGATCAGGACGGTGTTTTGTTTGATTCCCGTGTGGTGCGGCATTTTTTGAGGTTTTTTGAGTGATTCGTATAATAATGAGGTGTTTAAATTGGTTACTTTGATACATGAATTGAGCCCTGATGTGATAGGAAAACGCCTTGGGCGAAATCATTATAATGCGAACGGCACCCTTCTGCTGAGAAAGGGCGTTGAACTCAATGAGCGCTATTTTAACCATTTTAAAGAGCGTGGTTACAAAAGCATATTTGTTTTGGATAATAATCCTGGCGAAATTTTTACTGAACGCATTGTTGTGCCGGATAAGTTTATTGCCCGCGCTCCGTTCTTTGTGAAGAAAATATTTTTAGGACTGTCCCGAAATACGCAAGCAAACCTGAATAAAGCAAAAGGCGAGTTGCACAATATGGCCAAGGATATTTTATTAAACGTGGATGATACTGTTACCAGAGTAAAACAGGTTGTAGACCTGAAACGTCAGGAAGATTATCTTTATCAGCATTCGGTCAATGTGGCGATTTTTTCAATTCTTATTGGGAAACAATTGCAGTTTCATGAAATGAAATTAATCAAGCTCGCTGTTGCCGCTTTACTGCATGATTTTGGCATGCTTTTCATCGACCCTGAAATTGTGAATAAAGAGACCAAACTTGAAAATGTCGAATTTGAGAAAGTGAAATCGCATACGACAAAAGGCTTCAGTCATCTGGTGCGGAACTGCTTTTTCGATGGAATGGCAACGGTAGCCAGCGTTCAACACCATGAATGTTTTGATGGCAGTGGTTATCCGAAAAATTTATCTGGCAGCGATATTCATGAATTTTCCCGTATTATCACGTTGGCCGATTTTTTTGACGCCTGGACGTCCGACCGGCCACACCGTAGACTTAACCCCATAGAAAATGCAGTGGAATACATTCGGTGCAATGAAAATAAAATATTTGATCCCACATTAGTAAAAGCTTTTATGACAATTTTTTAAATGACATGATTTGGGGGAATAAACATTTTCGCGTAAACGGAATCGGTTTGAATGGCTGAGACATCTTTTCAAGAAAAAACCGAAGAGCCGACATCGAAGCGGCTGAGCGATGCCCGTGAAGAGGGAAATGTCGCAAGAAGCTCCGAATTTAACTCAGTATTCATTCTGCTGTTCTCATTTGTGACATTGTATTTTCTGAGCAATAAGATAATGTCTTCCCTGAGTCACGGGTTCATTCTGTTCTATCAGAACATGATGGACTTTAAAATTACGGACACGAATGCTCAAAGATTTTTTCTCCTGGGGCTAAATTCCATGGTTGGATTAATCCTGCCGTTTCTATTGGCAATTATGCTGGCAGGTATCCTGGTGAATGTTTTGCAGGTCGGTTTTTTATTCACCCTGAAACCCATAACACCGAATTTTAAACGTGTCGATCCCATCAGTGGATTTAAGAAATTTGTTTCTTCAAACTCTTTGATGGAACTGTTCAAAAGTATTGTGAAAATAGTCATTCTGGGTATGATTACGTACAAAACGATAAAGTCACATGAAACAGACTATTTTTTACTGGCTCAGAAAGACCTTTCCGACATCATTTTATTTATCGGCAACCTGACATTTAATATTGCCATGAAAACCACCGGCGTATTGTTGGTTTTGGCAATTGTCGATTTGATTTATCAAAAAAAGAAATACAAGAAAGATTTAAAAATGACCAAACAGGAAGTAAAGGAGGAAATGAAGCAGGTATTGGGGGACCCTGAAGTGAAAGGTCGGATAAGAAGTATTCAGTTGCGAAGTGCTATGCAGCGTATGATGGATCGGGTGGAAGAAGCGGATGTGGTTATAACCAACCCGACACATTTAGCGGTTGCATTAAAATATGATAATGAGAACATGGGTGCACCGGTTGTTTTAGCCAAGGGCGCCCGGCTCATCGCTGAAAAAATAAAACAAAAAGCAAAGGAACATGATATTCCAATTATAGAGAACAAACCGCTCGCCAGATCCTTGTTTAAACTTTGTGAGGTCGGAGCAGAAGTACCGTTTGAACTGTTCCAGGCTGTGGCAGAGGTTTTCGCGTATGTCTTTCAATTAAAGAATAAAAAGTAAGGGTGTGCATTGGCAGATGTAGAAAAACAAAAATTCCGTTTTTTTTATATGATTCAGCAGCGCACGGATATTCTGTTGCCCGTTGCCGTGGTTTCCATGTTGTTGTTTATGATTATTCCGCTGCCTAGTTTTTTTCTGGATACACTTTTGGCAATTAACATCGCCTGTTCGCTGATGATTCTGCTGGTACCCATGTACGTAAATAAGCCGTCTGAGTTTTCCGTTTTCCCGGGTATTTTACTGATTGTAACGCTGTTTCGTTTGTCGCTAAATGTGGCGTCGACCCGATTGATTTTGGGAGACGCTTACGCAGGAGAGGTTATCGAAGCGTTTGGCAGTTTCATTGTCAAGGGAAATTATGTTGTCGGTCTGGTGATTTTTATTATTCTGATCATCATTAACTTTGTGGTTATTACCAAAGGTTCCGGCCGTGTGGCCGAAGTTGCCGCGCGGTTCACACTCGATGCCATGCCGGGCAAGCAAATGGCCATCGATGCCGACTTAAATGCCGGTTTAATTAATGAAGAAGAAGCCAGAGAGCGCCGCAATGAGATTCGTAAAGATGCTGATTTTTATGGCTCCATGGATGGCGCCAGTAAATTTGTTCGTGGTGATGCCATCGCCGGTGTTCTGATTACCTTCATCAATATTGTCGGCGGTCTGATCATTGGTATTTTGCAGCTTAACATGAGTTTTAACCAGGCCCTGCAAACGTACACAATTCTAACGGTAGGTGATGGGCTTGTTTCGCAAATCCCGTCACTTTTGATTTCGACTTCAGCCGGTATTATTGTGACCAGAGCCGCTTCGGAAGAGACTCTTGCTGCTTCAATAGGCAGTCAGTTGTTTTCCAAGCCGCGGGCAAGTTATGTGTCCGGTGGTGTCCTCCTCTTCATGGGAATGGTTCCCGGATTACCCTTTTTGCCCTTTTTTATGCTGGGTGCGCTTACGGTGGGCGTCGGTTATATGTCCCAGGGTTTGGTGGCAGAATTGAAAGAAAAGGAACGTTTGAGTGAGGAACCGTCGCAAGAACCGGAGCCGGAGATGCGAATTGAGGAATATCTGCATGTTGACCCGCTGGAAATTGAAATCGGTTACAGCCTTATTCCGTTAATAGATGCTAATCAAGGCGGTGATCTCCTGGATAGTATTACCATGCTGCGGAAACAGATTGCACAGGAGTACGGAATTGTGGTGCCGCCAATTCGCATTCGTGATAATGTTCATCTTAGTTCCAATGAATACGTGATAAAGATAAAGGATAATGCCGTTGCCCAAGGGGAGGTCATGACCGGTTATTACCTGGCTCTGACCCCGGATGGCGAAGATGATGCATTGGAGGGAATTAAAACCATCGATCCCACCTATAATTTGCCGGCTTACTGGTTGAATCCGCAGCAAAAAGAACAGGCGGAACTGAAGGGATACGCAGTTGTGGATGCATCCGCCGTAATTTCGACCCATTTGATGGAAATTCTGAAGCGAAATGCATATAAGATACTGGACCGGCAGGCGGTTCAGGGTTTGCTCGATACGCTTAAGGAGGATTATCCCGCAGTTGTAGAGGAACTAGTCCCTAACCTGATGACCGTTGGAACGGTACAAAATGTTTTGCGTAATTTATTGAAAGAAAATATTCCGGTGCGTGATCTGCCAACCATTTTAGAAACATTGGCCGACAAGGGTACGCTGACAAAAGATCCTGAATTATTGACCGAGTACGTTCGTTCCACATTGAGTGAATCCATTAGTAGTCTGTTCAAGAATGATCAGGGTGAAATCGTCGCAATGACCCTGGATGCGAAACTGGAAGAACATATCATGAATCAAATGACCGAGGGTAAACCAATCGGTCAAAACCTTAATTTGCCACCTTCTGCGGTGAATGAACTATATCAACAAGCATCGCAAAAAATTCATGAATTAACGGTCATGGGAGACAGGGCCATCATCATTACCGGCCCCGCGGTTCGACGCTATGTCAAAACATTTTTTGAACCTGTTTTACCGCAACTCGTCGTACTGTCAATTTCAGAGTTATTACCGGATATCGTCATTAATACAATAGGAAGCATAGGGATAGAAAGCTATGATTAAGAAATTTAGAGCGCCCACCATGCGGGAAGCCATGGAAAAAGCAAAAGGATATTTTGGTGAGGAAACTGTGGTATTGGATACAAAGAAAATCTCCAATGGAGGTCTGTTCGATATCAAAGGATCAAATATTATCGAAATTACGGCTACGTCAACCAAGTATCAGCAGCCGGCGCAAAAGAAGACGCCGACAGGTAAGGGAAAATCATTTTATACACCAGCGGATTTTCAACCGAAGCGGCCTAAAAGGACCGATAAAATCAACGCTGACATTATGGCCGAATTAAATGCGCTGAAAGCATCGCTCAACGATATGAAAGAATATCTGAAGACTAAGAATATGATGGTTTTACCTGAAGCACATAGGTATCTCACCGAAGAGCAGGGAATTGATGATGAATTAGCCACAGATTTGGTGCAAAGTACATTCATCCAGTTAGACGGCCCTGATCTGAAAGATCAAAATAAAATAAAGCAGGTATTGCGAACTGAAATTACCGAGTCTTTGAAAACGAAGGAAAATCTGGACGTTTCATCAAATAAGCAGAAAGTAATTTGCATGGTCGGCCCCACGGGAATGGGAAAAACAACATCGATCATAAAATTAGCGACGCATCCTGAATTTTACGGGAAAAAACGTGTTGCGCTTATCACAATCGATACCTACAGGGTTGCAGCCGCAGCACAGCTCAAAACATTTGCTGCGCTGGCAAAATTACCCCTGGATATCGTATATCAACCGGGTGAATATGCTGCATCACTGGAACGGTTTAAGAATCATGAGATCGTTCTTGTAGACACTGCCGGAAGAAGCCCGTTGAATAGCAACCATCTGGATGATTTGAAACGGTTTTTCAATCTGCATCCACCGGATGAAATACATCTCGTTTTATCTGTGACCACTGGAGCAAGGAGTTTGCTGGATGCAGTGAAAAATTTTGCACCTTTGTCTATAAACAGGCTTGTGGTTTCAAAAATAGATGAAACGTTCCGTTTCGGAAATATTTTGAATGTGGGCAAGAGAACGAATATCCCATTTTCATTTATCACTAATGGTCAAAAAGTTCCTGACGATATACATTTTGCAGACAAGAATGAAATTGCAAATTTAATTGTGTCCTGATGATTACTAAATTTATTCTAAATTTTAGTTTGTTTGTTTCATTTACGACGTTGATTTACTGTGTCATAAGTGATATTTCAATAAATGAGAGCATAATACGCGGGGTCATTGTTTTTGGCGGTTTTTATTTAATTTTGATTGTTTTTTTTGTTTTCGCAAGAATCATTTTTGCGCCAGGTGAGCCCCCAAGAAAGTTAGAGAAAGAGCAAATAAAACCTGCTGAAGTAGAAGGAGTCGCTGGTGAACAATGAGGATCTCGTAAAAGAATACCTGAAGACACGGGATCCCAAGCTCAGGGAACAGGCAATTCTGAAGTTTGTACCCGTGGTTAAATATGTCATTGGCAGACTGAACCTTTCAGTGCGCAATCGGACGGAATTGGAAGATATTCACAGTTTTGGCATCATGGGGCTCATCCGCGCTTTCGATGATTATGATCCGTCGAAAAATACTGCCTTTAAAACGTATGCCACCTGGCGGGTTCGGGGTAATATTCTTGATTATTTACGAAAAATTGACATTGTAAGCAGAACAGACCGGGCAAAACTAAAAAAAGTTGAAAACGTGATTGCGAAGTTAACCCTGAAAAATAATCGTGAACCTTCAGCATTTGAGATATCCAATGAAATGAATTTAGATTTACGTGAATGTCACCGGTTGTTAGAATTAGCACAACTTAATTTTGTATTATCCCTTGACCATGTACAAAATCACGATGGCGAGGACTTGCGTCTCAGTGATGTTATTCCGGATAAAAATGCTATCGGCCCCTTGGAAAGATTAAATAAACAGGACACGATTCAATTGGTAAAAGAAGCTATTGTAAAACTTCCGGAACGGCAAAAACTGATTATATTAATGTACTACACAGATGAAATGACCCTGCTTGAAATTGGTAAGGTTTTAAATCTCTCTGAATCACGTGTTAGTCGTTTGCTTGGTAAAGCATTGCTGACCATTCGGTATGAACTGAAAAACCTGGAGGTCGAGACCCCGTACATGTAAAGTGAGGATGAACTATGGAAGATTTAGGAACCGCTCTTGGTGTTCCTCACGCTAAAATGATTTCGCGTTTAGGCGACAAGAGTTATCCGAATAAAAGAAAGAAGGGGGAAAAGTCTGAGAAAAAAAAGAAGAAACCCAGGAAAAAAATCTTCAAACCGGCGCTGAAAGTCGATATCTCCACCTCTAATATTTCCAAATCGAAAAAAGACTCCGAACGAAAAATTCCCGAAGAGCACAAGATCGGCAGCCATATTGACGTAAAGATTTGACTGCTTACAAATCTAAAAAATAAGAAAATTAAATATTGTTTAATTACCGGTGTGGTCTGCCGAATTACTGTTTGTCGGAACATTCACTGTTTTAATTTTGATGAGAAAAATATGAAGATAAAATCTTTAATATTTTGTACAGTTTTATTGCTGAGTTTTACGAACCGTTCTTCCGCCGTCGTCCTGAAGGACGTTCGCACAGGTTTTCATGGATCGTTTTCTCGTATTGTCATCGAATTGGACAGACCGGTAAAGTATCAGTTGATAAAGGATGTTGAAAAGCGGAAATTACTGGTTGATTTGCATGCGGTAGATACCATTGCACCGTTTGGAGAGGTTGAGTTAGAGGAAAACGATTCTTTCCTAAAACGCGTGTCCTATTATCGAACTCACAATGTCATTACCATAGGTATTGAACTGCTGTCCTCCGATATTCGCGTGAAATCTTACCGTTTTGAAGGTCCGTTTCGAATTATTATCGATATAGCCGGAGGCCATACTAAAGCCGCTTCCTCCGACGCAAAGAAAGCAGCTTCGAATCTGCCGCAAAAGGTTAAAGCACATTCTGTCGGGATGAGTGCAGGAATTGGTTCTGCAATGCGCACGGCGCAACACGATAAAAATGATGTTTATTCTTTATTGGACAGCACTTTGGCCGCTTTAAAAGGTGAAAACCTTCCCGTAGATTTAATGTTAAACAGACGGAACCAGCACACGCGGCTTCAAAAGATGAAACCGTCCCAATCGCCGGTGCATAAAGCACCGGGGTCTATGTTGTTTTATGCCTTTTTTGCACTGTTCCTGGTGACCGATGTCATCCTGTTTATCTGGTATCAGAAACGACGTTATTTAAAAGCCAAACGAGTTCATAAAAAAAATCGTGGCGGAATATTGAAACGCCAAGTTGCAGGAAACATGATTCCTGCAAATAATCAGGAATTTGTCGATGTTCTGAAAGAAACATTGAAGGACAAAAAAACAGCGCAGTCGAAGGTAGCGGCCCAAACAGAATCGGCTTTTCAGGCGGTAAAAATGTCGACGTTGGATGATGTGCTCGAACCTTCTCAGATGGAAGAATTAGCAGAGATTAGTTCCACCGTGAAGATCGATCATTTTATTGCATCCCTGTCTCAGGCTGTTGAAACTGCAGTTGTGCAGCCGGTTCCACCGCCTGATTTAAGTGACGTCGCACACGACCTGGATACCATTTCTGCCACAACCCATATTTCAAAAGAACTAAGCAGGGAGCAACTCATGGGTAAAGACGGCGCCGACTTTGTAAAAAACATGAAACGGCTTTATATGGGGTAACGGTATCGCTACGGTTTTCCCGCCTTTGTTTATAAAATGTTGTAGTAAAAACTTCTTCATAAAAAATAGTTTTTGGTAAAAACTCCTACTTGTATTCGTAGAAAAGTCTCAAGGGTTGTTTTGTAAGTATTTTAAAAATAATACTTAATGAGTGTCCGGAGCGTTTGGCACGGCGCTTGCTTTAAAGTTGTTTGTTCATTCGTGATGAACAGAAAGGTCAATCACGAATTAAGTGCAATGTGTTTAATAAAAATAAAAATGGTTGAAGACGTATGCTTGATCGATTAAAAATGTCCGCGCATTCCATGGTGACCAAAATGGCGCAGATGGATGCTATTACAAACAATCTTGCCAATCTTAACACAAAAGGTTACAAGCGGGAAGGCTTGTTTGTGAATGAATTGCAAAAACAGATTAAGAGCTTAGAGCAGGCACATTTTGGGAAAAATACCAGTTTGCCGCAAGCGGGGAGCATCATTGATTTTACACAAGGTGCTTTGGCAAAGACAGAGCAACCTTTTGATGTGGCTATTTCCGGCGATGGTCTTTTTACCATCGACACACCCCAGGGCGAGGCATATACCCGTGACGGTCGGTTTACAATAAATAGCGATGGTATTCTCACCACATTGGACGGATTTACCGTTCTCGGTCAGGGAGGGCCTGTGGAAATTGATTTGCAGCAGAATAATACGTCTGAAATTATCATCAATGATCAAGGGGAGATCATCGTAGATGGTAATGTGGTTGACACGCTCAAAGTTATGGCCATCGGCGATGCCGGACAGTTTAAAAGAATAGGTGGAAATTTGTACCAGCTCAAAGATACAACCCGGGAGCCGGAGTTGCTGGAGAAACCGGTTGTTAAACAAGGTTTTCTGGAAGATTCAAATGTAAATCCTGTGTCTGAAATGGTAGCCATGATCGACATTTATCGGTCCTATCAGACCAACGAAAAACTGTTACAATCACAGGATTTTTTATTAAACAAAACAGTCAATGAAATCGGCAGGGTTAATTAAGCTTTATTTTCTGCATAATTAAAGGAGACATATAAGATGTTACGTGCTTTAAGAACGGCTTCTCTCGGCATGTTTGCCCAAAGTTTACGGGTGGATAACATTGCCAATAATCTGGCCAATGCAAACACCAACGGCTATAAAAGAAGCACGATTGAGTTTCAGGATTTGTTCTATCAAACGCTTCGTCCGGCAGGCGTAACGGATCAACAAAACACACAACTTCCCACAGAGTTGCAGATTGGCCATGGCAACCGACCGGTTGCAACCGTAAAGAATTTTTCCGAAGGCAACCTTGTCAGTACGGAAAATGCCCTGGATGTCGCTTTAGACGGGATCGGATTTTTTCAGATCGAAAAACCGGACGGCACCATTGTGTATTCCCGCGATGGGAATTTCAGTGTATCTTCGACCGGCCAGATCGTCAATTCTTCCGGTCTCGTCGTGCAGCCGGCCATATCCATCCCGGAAGATGCTCAAAGTATCAATTTCGGCGCCGATGGCGTGCTGTCTGTGTTGATTAACGGCGATCCTACCCCGCAGGAAGTTGGGCAGGTAGAATTAGCCAAGTTCATTAACCCGGGCGGATTGAAAAGTATCGGTGGAAACCTGTATGAATCGACCTCCGCTTCCGGTGATCCGATCCTTGGTAATCCCGGCGCCGACGGATTCGGCCAGATGATGCAGGGCTTTCTTGAGAAATCGAACGTGAATGTGGTAAATGAAATGATTGAACTCATCGTGGCACAACGGGCATTTGAAATAAACAGCAAAGCCATACGTACTGCGGAGCAAATGATGGAAATTGCCAACAGTATTAAAAGATAGGTGACGAAGAGAATGAGCTTATTTATGAAATATTATCGAAGAGTCATTCTGGTTTCTCTGTTTTTTGGGGCTGTAGCCCCGGTGCATTTTCTTTTTGCTCAGTCGGCGGAACAGGCGAAGATCGCATTCATAAAACGCTACATTGAAGCATATTTTGTTAAAAACCTTTCCGTAGAAAAGCAAGATCTCTTTTTTGAGTACCCGGACGAGTCGCCATTTCATACGGCTGTGAAGTTGGATTTTGATCGGGTAAAAATATTGCCGTCGAGAAATCGCGTCCGGTTAGGCATTCAAATGGTGAAGTGCCTGCTGCGTTTCAAAAATCGCACGGTTCGGACAATTCCATTTAAAATCAGAGTGAAACGGTTTCAAGATGTCGTAGTCAGCACAAAACAGCTCGACCGCCATTCGATCCTGCAAACAAGAGATGTCACCCTTGCACGGCGAGAAACGACCCAACTGCGAAAGCGGGCGTTTTTTTTACCCGGAGATGCCATCGGATTACGTGTGAACCGGATCATTCAGGCGGGTGAGATTATCACACAGAACTTAGTGGAAACGCAGCCGATCATTACTTTAGGAAGTAAAGTGGAGATTGTCGTCCAAAAGGGTGCCTTACGGATCACCATGCCCGGAGTTGCCCGTGCGGATGGCCGGTTAGGTGACATTATAAAAGTAAAAAGCCTGGAAACAAGAAAAATTCTCAGCGCTAAAATCATAAACGCTCAAACTGTTTACGTAAACCTTTAAGAGGGTAGAAAATGAAGTTAACGTTGTTTTGTACAGTCATGGTGATGTTTTGTTGTTTCGGCTCAGTTTTTTCGCAAAATTACGATAAGTTTAAACAACATTCAATTTACACGGATTTTAAAGCTAAGGCTGTTGGCGATATCGTAACGATTTTAGTCGTGGAATCAACAACAGGGTCAGGTCAATCGGACAATAAGGCCGCAGATGATGCGACCGTCAAAGCCGACGGCAGTGTCACGGGTAATTTGACAAAATTTTTACCGATTCTCGGAGCGACGTCAAAATTCTCTTCAGATAACAAAGCAAAATCCAGTTCTGCTCAGAAGGATGATCTTACCGGTAAATTAACCGCAGTCGTGACCAGAATATTGCCAAATGGAAATCTCGTTTTACAGGGACGGAGAAAATTGGAGGTTAGCGGTGAAACCTATGTCCTTGAAGTCAGAGGTGTTGCCAGGCAGAAGGATATATCATCCGATAACATTTTGAATTCTTACAATTTGGCAAATGTTCAGATAAAATATAAGAAGGACGGTTTTATCAATAAATTGGGGAAACCCGGTCTTATTACACGCTGGACCACATGGCTTATGCTTGCCGGTTTAAGCGCGTCCGCGTATTTTTCTCTGACGCGTAATTAATGTTCGCTCGCATACGGTAAACGGAACTAAATTGAAAACGAATGGGATTTTTTATAGGATGAAAAAGGCATTGTTTCTGATTTTAGCTTGTTTGAGCCTCGGTTCGGGCGCAATAAATCGACTTCAAGCTCAGGTGCGGATTAAAGACATTTCCTCTTTTAAAGGAATGCAGGCGAGAAATCTAATCGGTTACGGGTTGGTTGTCGGCCTGGACGGCACAGGTGATCGCAGCAGCGGCGCCACAGGCGCAATTTTTACCGTACAATCCATTACAAATATGCTGGAGAAGTTTGGGATTTCCGTGCCGGTTCAAAGGTTGAGAGTGCGCAACGTTGCTGCGGTGATGGTTACGGCGACGATTGAACCATTTGTAAATATGGGTGCAAGAATAGATGCGACCGTTTCATCTCTGGGGGACGCAAAAAGTCTTGAAGGTGGTGTTTTGTTGACCACGCCGGTTTTAGGAACGGATGGAGAATTGTATGCGATGGTTCAGGGTCCCGTTTCCATCGGCGGGTTTAATATTGAATCGAGTGATGGGGAAAAAATTCGGCAGAATTATGCGCTTGTGGGAAGAGTGCCCAACGGTGGAATTGTGCAAAAGGCATTACGATTTCATTTTAAGATGCATGAACCCCTGGGAATTACCCTGGACAAGCCGGATTTTACAACCTCCGTTCGTATGGCCGAAAAGATTAACCGGCATTTTGCAAAAAATCTGGCAATGCCAATGAATTCCGGCGCGGTGTCTATTCAGTGGCCGCACAGTGTTAAAAACGACGGTGATATGATTAAATTTATTTCAGAAGTTGAGTCCATTAAAGTGAAACAGGACCGGGTCGCCAAAGTCGTCATCAACGAACGCACAGGCACCATCGTTGCCGGAGGTGAAGTGAGAATCTCGGAAGTCATGATTTCACACGGCAACCTGACCATCCATACACAGAGAACGCCGGTTATTTCCCAACCGGGTCCTTTCAGCAGAGGGAAGACAGTGGTGACCGGTTTTACCGATACGACGGTGGATATTGATAAGGCAAGAAATATCGTTATTCAAAATACCGCAACGGTGACGGACATTGCCACGGCTTTGAATGAACTTGGCGTGAAGCCGAGGGACATCATCGCTATTTTCCAGGCGATCAAAGAGGCGGGCGCCTTGCAAGCTGAACTGGTGATTATGTAAATGCACGGGGGAAATGACATGAGCACCAACTTATTCGGTGCAAATAAATTGACCAGGTTCCAACCGGCTGAGAAATCTTTTGTTGGCAGGAGGAAAGTTGCTCCCAAGCCGGATAAACTGAAAAAAGCGGCACAGAACTTTGAAGCGATTTTCATTGCCCAATTATTACAGAATGTGCGTAAAAGTATGCCGAAATCCGGGCTTTTCGGTGACGGCTTTTCCGGCAGTATGTATCAGAGTATGTTTGACAATGCCCTGGCAAAAGAGGTGGCGGGCAAGGGCGGTTTCCATTTGTCCGATATTATAGTTAAGAGTTTTCAGACGTCAGGTACAGACCAATCGACAAAAACCGGGTTGACACTCGTAGATTACCGGTTAAACCCGATCAGGCAGATTACAAATAATTTTATTGGAAAATATTGGGACCATTCAATTATTGAACAGGCTGCTAAGAAGTTTGAGCTGGACCCCAAATTAATTGAGGCGGTGATTAAAGTAGAATCTGATTTTAATCCGCACCTGGTTTCCGGAAAAGGCGCAGTCGGTTTAATGCAGCTAATGCCGGAGACAGCGAAGGAGCTTGGTGTTCGCAATCGCCACGATCCCGTTGAAAATGTATTTGCCGGGTCAAAATATTTAAAGAAAATGCTGGATAGATTTGATAATAATGTAGAAATGGCATTGGGAGCTTACAATGCCGGCCCCGGAGCTGTTGAAAAATATGGAGATGTTCCGCCCTACAAAGAAACACAAAATTACGTGAAGAAAGTACTCACTTATTATGAGTCATTATAAACATGGAACATATCATAGAAGAACTGATTGCGATCATTGCACAGGAGATAGACGCCTTTAATGAATTGCTGAAAACATTACATCAAAAACAAAGAGCTATAGTTGAAGGAGAAATCGACCGATTAAATAAGAGTGTTCAGGTAGAGAACAAAATAGCCGGTCAAACCAAATCTTTAGAGGCGGAACGACAGGAACGGGCCAGGGAATTGGCAGAGAAACTTTCCCTGGAAACTGTAAACCCGAAATTAACCGAGATTATTGAAAAAGTCGAGGCTAAATATGCCCTGCGACTCCAGGAACAACGTGAATTGCTGAAATCACTTGTGGGTAAAGTTCAAAATTTAAATGAAAATAATCAGTTCCTGCTGGATTATTCATTAAAGTTTATTGAGAAGAGCATGGAACTGTTACTGAATGGCGAGGAGAAAAAAAAATTCTATCAGGCAAATGGGAAACTCGATAAAAAGTTGCAAAAAAGCAAATTGATCAATCATTGTATTTAGGTAAAAATTATGTCTGATCTAATCAGAATTTTGGATATTGCTAGGCGTGCTTTAAGCGCACATCAAAGTGCCATGAATACGGCAAGTAATAATATTGCTAACGTTAATACAGAAGGCTATTCGAGACAACGTGTGAACTTAACAGCCACACGTTCGGTTTTGACTGTAGCCGGTTTGCTTGGCTCTGGTGTGAAAGTTGAAAACCTGGAACGTATTCGGGATAAGTTTATTGACAGACAGTTGAATAATGAACGACCTTCTTTCAAAATGAATGAATTTAAGAGCGAAGGTCTGCATTTTGTGGAAGAAATTTTCAACGAGCCTTCAGACTTTGGATTAAACAGATTGGTGGAAGATTTTTTCAACTCGTTTCAGGATTTAGCCAATGATCCGGAAAGTACTGCGGTTCGATCCGTTGTAAAAGAAAAAGCCGTTACTCTTGCAAATGGTTTTCAGCGTATCAATGGGCAATTGTCGAATTATCAGGAATCGCTGAATACGGAATTGGAACAACGGGTGAAGGAGGTCAACCAAATTACTGCGTCCATTGCTGAGTTGAACAAGAAAATCGTTTCTACTGAAATCGGTAATCAACAAGACCCTACATTAAGGGATCAACGTGACAAGCTTGTGGACAAACTGGGGGAACTGGTTGATGTGCAAACATTCGACACAAGAGATGGTGCCCTGAACGTCTCCGTAGCCGGCAGATTTCTGGTGACGGGGTCGAGTTCAGTGGATCTGAAATTAGACGTAAATTCATCAAGTGCTGCCGGACCGTTGGTTGCATTTGTTAACGACGGCCGCATCGCGAATATCAGCAGCGGCCGCATCAAGGGCCTTCTGGATATCAGAGATGTTAATGTAGAAAGTTACCTGAATAAATTAGATCAGTTTGCCGTGGGTCTCGCTGAACAAATCAATTCTATTCATACCACCGGTTACAATGTAGACGGATTAACCGGGAAAAATTTCTTTACGACCGGAATTACCGGGGCACATGATTTTGCTGTGGATAAAGCTATTATGAATGATCCCTCTCTTATTGCTACCGCGGATGCGTCGGGAGAACCCGGGAATAATGCTGTCGCTCAGGCAATTGTCAATTTGCAAGACAGTAAAGTCATGAATAATAATCAGGAAACATTTTTTGATTTTTATAATTCACTCATTTCGAATGTTGGTAGCCAGGCACAGGAATCCGACTTCCTTGCACAAAGTTACAGCTTAACCGTTGAGAAATTGGAGTATAACAGAAATGCAGTGTCAGGTGTTTCTCTGGATGAAGAAATGACCAACCTGATTGAAGCACAACAGGCGTTTAATGCCGCTGCAAAAGTCCTTACAACTGTGGATGAGATGACCAATACCATCATAAATATGATTTAGTTACGAAAGTAGGTCGATGCTATGCGAATAACAAGTAAAATGATAGCGAACAATTTATTGTCGGTGGTTGGAAGGAACAGAAAACTTGCTGCTGATCTGCAACTGGATATTGCCACGACCCGAAAGTTGCGTCGTCCGTCAGATGATCCTTCCGGTATTGTCCAGGTTCAACAATACAATGTTTTGGTGGGCCGGAATGAACAGTATTTACGTAACATTTCACAAATATCCGGTTTCATGACAAATTCTATGTCAGCTCTGGATGCCATAACCGACCGCTTGCAGGATGCCAGGGACATGGCTATTCAGGGCACTTCTGAAACGCTCGATAGCACTGCGAGGGCGGGACTTGCAAAGTCAGTAGATGAGCTTATTAATTCCGTGGTAAATTTAGCCAATAGCAAATATGGGAATAAGTATATTTTTGCCGGCAACAAAACCTCAACTGAAGCTATTACGCGTTCAGGTGATACGGTCACGTATAACGGTAATAATGCGAAAATTCAGGGGAAAATCGGTGCGGATACGATGGTGGATTACAACAAAACCGGAAGTGAACTTTTCGCTCCTGCCGGTGGTGTGGATATTTTTTCCGAACTGATCAAGTTGAAACAGGGTTTGGAGAATAACGATACGGAAGCGATTCGGGCAACGATTGACACATTAGATTTGGCCGGCAAGCAAATTATTAATAATACGTCATCTCTTGGTGCTTTGCAAAACCGGATGTCACTGACTGAACAAATGATTAATAATGAAAATATTAACCTGGCCGATAAAATATCTAAACTTCAGGATACGAATATGCCTGAAGCAATTATTAACAGTCAAATTCTGCAAGTTGCTATAGAATCTGGTTTAAGAACAATGAGCCAAACCCTGCAAAGAAGTTTAGTGGATTTTGTCCAATAATAACGGAGTGGAATAAATATGAACACGGAGGTTCAGTTTCTTGAAGGCAGTATCCTGTTGCAAAATGGTGATTTACTGAATGCCAAACGGAGTTACAAAAAAACTCTTGCAACCGATGGTAATAATTTAGAAGCCCTCTATGGGCTTGGTATTGTTTGTCAATATGAAGAAGATTATAAGAGTGCAAAAGATCTTTTTGAAAAAGCTTTAAAGGTGGGTGATGCTAATGCCCAGATTTTAAACAATTTCGGCATTGTCTCAGCCTATCTGGGTGATATGGTTTCGGCCAAAAAAGCATTTGAGAAGGCGCTTGAAGAAGAACCTGACTTTATTGATGCACAGCGAAATTTAGCCCAGGTGTATGTGGAGGTGGAAGAATTCACGAAGGGCGTCCAACTTTATCAGGATATTCTTAGGTTTCACCCCACCGATGTGGAAACATTGTTGGCAGTTGCGGAACTTTATGCAGATATTGGGGATAACGAATCCACAAAATATTTATTGGAAAAGGTCCTGGAGGTTGAACCGGACAACCATAGGGCCCTGCATCTGCTAAACGCCTTGTTTTCAGCAAAGTAAGCCGCCGCTTAGGTATAAAAATAGAGATGTAAAAGAATTGCTGATAATTCCTGTTGATTGTCGGCAATTTTTGTTTCAGAAAATTTTTATGAAAGAGGGGCTAAAAAAATCGATGAATTGTGCAAATAAAAAAAAGAAGCCATCTCCCGGTGGAAATCGGCTTTCTGTTTGCATGATCGTCAAGAATGAAGAAAAGCATCTGGCAAACTGTTTGAGCAGTGTGCAGAGTATCGCAGATGAAATTGTGGTTGTGGATACCGGCTCTACCGATAAAACCCTAACAATTGCCAGGCAATTTAATGCAGAGATTCATCACTTTAGATGGTGCAATGATTTTGCCGCTGCCAGAAATTTTGCCAGGAGCAAGGCGTCGGGAGCATGGATTTTACAAATTGATGCGGACGAAGAGCTGTTGCGTGAAGCCCAGGCGGATATAAGGAAACTTTTACAACAGCAGGAAGTTGATATTTTTTTTGTTGCCATTCACAACAAATCATCTTCGGTCTTTGGCGATAATCAGCCTGTCATCCATTTTTTACCCCGATTGTTCCGAAACCGGCAGGAATTAATTTACGAAAATCCGATTCACGAAAATCTACGGTTGCAGGGTAAATACAAGCTCTCAAATATCAAATTGCTGCATCACGGTTACAATTTGGACGAGGAATTCTTAGCAGAAAAACGTGACAGAAATGCCCGGATTCTTTTGGAAAAACTCTCTGAAAACCCGCAGGATGCGAAGATGAATTTTTATTTATCCCAACACTATTTGTATAATAAAGAATATGCGTCAGCTAAAAAATATGCTGAGCGTGTGTGCCGGCGTTTTGATCAAGGAATTGGGGAAAATAAGATCTTTTATCTGATGGCGTTAAATAATCTTGCGGCTGTTGCTCTTGAGGAACAAAACGATTCAGAGGTACAGCGGATTTGCAGCAGAGCGCAGACCTGTGACGCAATGTATATCATGCCGTTGTTTTTTAGTGCAGTGAGCTTTTACCGGGAAGAGAAGATGGAATTATCGAAGAAGACTTTTCTTGAGTTTCTGTCAAAGCATGAACAGTTAAATCGGGCTGATACTGTAAAATTTTATGATTTTTCCGCAAACGCGTATCTGTTTCAGGTGTATCATCTTTTAGGGAAAATCTACCGTAAAGAGGGTAAAGCAGAGCTGGCTCTTGACGCTTTCTTAAAATCAGTCGCATCACATCCGACCTTTTGGATTGCTTTTGCAGACATCGGATATTTATTTGCTCAGAAGCGAGAGTGGCGTAAATCTGTATTTTACTTCGAGAAGGCGTTTAAACTGGCCAAAGAGAGTCCTGCAGTTACGCCGGCTAATCCGGTTTTGTGGAAAGATTTCGAAAGTTTATGCAAAACTTATATGAGAATATTAAAGCAATTTGAACCTGATTCATACCAAATGCAATGAGTGCAAGAAGAGGTAAGAAATCAAAAAATTTTAAAAACAACCCAAGTCAACCGCCGGCGCTGTCTCTTTGTATGATTGTTCGTAATGAAGAGACCTACCTGAAAGCATGTCTTGAAAGCGTTGCCACCATCGTGGATGAGATCATCATTGTCGATACCGGCAGCACAGATGAGTCCATTGAAATCGCAAAGAATTTTGCTGCAAGAATCGTTGTTTATCCATGGGATAATAATTTTGCTGCTGCCAGAAACGAGGGTCTGCGCCATGCACATGGCAGGTGGGTTTTGTATCTCGATGCCGATGAGCGCCTTCTGCCGGGTAGTGTGCCAGAACTGCAAAGGATTATTCGTAGGAAAGATTGTCTTTATGTTAACCTCTTAATTGAAAATGTGCAACCGGACGGTAAAACCGTGCAGATAACCCGAGGACACCGTTTGTTCCGCAACGCTCCCGGGGTATGTTTTTCCGGGAGAATTCATGAACAGGTTTCGCCGTTTTTTGCCCAGGTTGATGGTAAAGAGCTTTTTTCATCCATCAAGATAAAACATTTGGGATATGCGAAAAGTACCCTGGAAATGCAAAAAAAATATGCCCGAAATGCTGCGTTACTGAAATTACAATTAGCTGAAGATCCTGAGAATGCGTATTGCCATTATACGTATGCACAGAACCTTATTCTTACCGGTTGGTATGAGGAATCCCTGCCTCATCTGCAGCGTGCATTAATTAAAAGTGACTTGCCGGACGATCTTCGATGCTCCGTTTATAATAATTATGCTGATGTGTATTTTCATCTGCAGGACTATTCAAAAGCTATCGATTACGCGTATCAATCGATCGAGCAAAATCCGCACCAGAATCTGGCTTATTTACTTTTGTATAAACTCTATGGGGAATTGGGAGACCGGCGGCAACAAATCGCTTGTCTTGAGCAAGTGCGTCAATTGATGGAAATGAAAAAAACATGTTACAATGACATTTCTGCAGAGACTTCAGTACATCCGTTCTTTTTGTATTTAAATTTAGGAAAGCTTTATTTCGCCGACTCTGATTTTGAATCAGCAAAGATTTGTTTAAACAGAGCAAGTCAACAGCAACCCGAAAACAAGGAAGTTTTAACCTACTTAGCCGATTGTTTCATTGCTCTTCGCGAATTTAAAGCCGGGTTGGTATGTCTCAAAAAAATGTGCCAACTGTACCCGGACGATTTAATCATGCGAGACAAACTCGGTTGGTTGTTTATTAAAACAGGTGATTTAACCGGTGCGGTGCAGGTTTATACCGATCTTGAAAAAATGTTGCCTGGTAACGAAAAACTGAGAAAACGTTTGGCTGGTTTATACTATAAACTTGGGGATATGGAAAAAAGCCGCCAATTTTTGGCAATGCCCCGTTGATCTGCTACAGATTTCTTTTCTTACCCGATAAAATAAAATCAAATGAGTAAGATTTATCAGGAATTGGTTGAAACCGCCTTTTTCGCCCTATCATTTCTCTCCTGGTAGCCGCCGGATGGAGAATGTCTCCTTTTGTGAATAAGATCATATTTTTGGTCAATCACGATGATATGAGACAAATGCCGGTCGTCATCAATCAAAATTCTTTTGAAGTTTTTCTGAAATAGACTGCCTGTGCGACTTTCCTGTTTGTTGGTAGCTTTGAATATGGTTCGACCGTTTGCTTAGTTGTTCGTAGTTATTTAAAATGTACCTCCCTGAAAGGTGCGTAAAAGAAGGGAGGGTACATAAATGAGTAGATTAAGAGAGTTAAGTCACACGATATTTGAATGCAAGTATCATATTGAGTTTTGCCCGAAATATCGCTTCAGGATCTTCCGGGAGGATATTCGTGAGTACACGCGTCAACAGATTTATAGTTTGTGTCGTCAGAAGGATCTTGTTGAGGTGCTTGAGTTGAATGTTCAAGCGGATCATACTCACATGGTATTGTCGATACCGCCCAAGTTTTCGGCATCGTCTTTTATGGGTTTTTTGAAGGGCAAAGTATCTCTTCGTCTTTTCTCTCGCTATGGGCAGCTTGGCCAGGCGTTACTGGGGTCGCCATCTTTGGAGCCGTGGTTATTGTGTCAGCACCGTGGGTTTAGACGAAGAGAAGATTCGCAAATACGTGAAATACCAGGAGCGCAAGGATCGTGATTCAGAACAAGGAGACCTTGTGCTA
>CAYVXE010000026.1:0-45252 GCA_964455375.1 uncultured Calditrichaceae bacterium | reverse complement strand
CTGAAGGCGCTCAGCAGTTGGCATGCCACAGAAACGATTCAGGTATGCCGGGAAAGCTGCGGTGGCAAGGGCTACCTGGCGGAAAATCGATTTGCCGCGTTGAAAGCAGATACGGACGTCTTTGCCACATTTGAAGGCGATAATACCGTTCTTCTGCAACTGCTGGCCAAAGGACTGCTCACCGAATTCAAACATCAATTCAATGAAATGAACACCCTGGGAGTCTTAAAATACGCCGTGCGCCAGGCTGCCCAAAAAATTTCTGAACTGAATCCAGTCATAACCCGCCTCACCGATGAAACTCATTTGCGCGATCCGGAATTTCATTTGAGCGCATTCTCTTATCGTGAACAAAGGCTTCTCATCTCTGCGGCAAGACGTATTAAAAATCGCATTGACAATGGTAGCGATTCTTATCAGGCGTTTTTAGATTGTCAGAACCATCTGATAACGCTGGCCAAAGCGCATGTGCAACACATCATGCTGAAAGAATTTCAAACGGGCTTAAAAACCATCCGGAATGAAAAGGTACAAACGATTCTTTCTAAAATCTACATGCTGTTTGCTTTGTCCACGCTGGAGCAGAACAGAGGCTGGTTTCTTGAAAACGGATATTTCGAAGGCGGCAAAGCAAAAGCTATCCGTAACCAGGTTGAGCAACTTTGTAAGGAATTGCGACCGGACGCTGTGGCGCTGGTGGATTCTTTCGGCATCCCCGATGCATGTCTGGCGGCTCCCATAGCCACGATATCTGAATCATCCATGTAGAGAATTTGTGCCATCATGAGTAAAGCGAATAAGTTCACGATACGATTTGGCCGATATTTAACTCGTCGCCTGGAAACACGCACCGGTGGGTATCACCAAAGAATTTATAACAATCTGGATAACCTGAAAAAATATATCCGAAAGGGTGATGTCGTTCTGGTTGAAGGTCGCTCACGTCTGAGCCAGATCATCAAACTGTTCTCGCAGAGCCACTGGAGTCATATTTCTATGTATGTTGGTGATGAGTTGATCAAGAAGGACAACCCACTGAGGGAAAAGTATCTCGCGGTTTATGGTGACGACGCAGAGCATCTCGTCATCGAGGCGTTTACGGGACTTGGGGTTGTCGCGTCGCCCCTCAATAAATATAAAGATTACAACCTCCGGGTATGTCGGGCATTCGGTATCAAATCGGCTGACTTACGCACCGTTATTGACGAGGTGATCAGCAATTTAGGTAAATCCTATGACCAGCAAAACATCATCGATATTGCATTAATGCTTTTGCCAAGATGGCTGAACCCGTTCCAGCGACAAAGCATCGTGGCCTGTCTCGGACATTGCAGCACCTATAAGGTCATCTGTTCCGGCATGATCGCCAATGCATTTCAGAAGGTTGGTTATCCGGTAAACCCGGCGTTGAAACAGTTCTCCGGCGACGAGAACAATCTGAGTCAAAATCCCTACGGCAGCAAACTGGTCATGCGCCATCACAGCCAGATATTGCCCCGTGATTTCGACCTCAGCCCAACGTTTAAAATCGTTAAGTTTAATATCGTTAAGGGTCGAAAATTCAAATATAAAAACCTGCCCTGGGACGAGGGCGTGACTGCATCTGATATCATTCAAGATTCCGACGTACACAACACCGCATCTGAACAACATTGAAACGTCCGTACCTAACCCCATAATTTTGAATATCCTACAAGAATGATGACCGCAGATTTTTGAAGAATCCGAACGGATGGGCTTTATCTTCTCAAATCAAAAATTGTTAATCGGTGTTCTCAAATCATTTTTTGAATTACCAACAAGGAATGATGAATAAGAATTTACGAAGAAGTTAAAGGTCACCACTGAGGTTGCCGGCTAGGTTTGTAGTTCCCACGTCAGTGGGATCATGCGGGTGGATGCCAACTGGCTCCTGACAGCAGGAGACTGTCTAAAAAGAGGCATGAAAATATGTAGATCGACATTTATGTCGTGAAATCACCTTCCTGCACAACGACATGAATGTCGTTCTACAGCCCCGCGGGCGGAAGTTAAATGAGCCGGTTCTATCTTTTCAAATCAAAAATCGTTAAACGGTGTTCTTAAATCATTTTTTGAATCCCAAGTGTCCGGTTAACGGCGGCCCTGCACGGCAGAAAGCAAACTCCTGTTAATTTGCTTTCTGCCGAGTCTTTTGTCTTGACGTCTGCCAGATAGTTCCTTAATGTTTCTTTGTGTCTCCTTTCAGTGACTGCAAATATGTAATTAAATCTGCCATCTGCTGAAAGGTCAAAATCTCTGCATAGTCCGCAGGCATTTTGGTTTCCTTATTGACGATGACATGATTCACTTGAGAGCGTGGAAAGGCAAACATTCGAGGTCCATCTCCCAGGACTTTTACACTGTCCTCCGTATTTTCCCGCAGGAAGCCCAGGAAGGTCTTTTCAGTTTTAAACCCTTTTTTCACTTCGTTAACATACACGGTGGCATACTTCCAGTTTGATCCAATCTCTGCATTGGGATCGATAACTGACTCTGCCAGCCAGGTCCAATTACGGAAAGCACCTATTTCAGTCAAGTCCGGGGCCGGGGACACGGCCTTTTGCTCTCCAACCGTATGACAACTGTTGCATCCGGCATCGTTAAACAGGATTTTACCGCGTTCAGCATTACCGTTCGTGAATGGATTCATGGTAGGAATGGTTTTGAGTTTATCTTCATCTATATTGATGGACCAGTCATCTACGACCCCACCCTGACTCTGCAGGTAGGTCACAATCGCTTTGATTTGTTCCGCATTAAGGTCTATTGGCGGTTGGTAAACCGTAGCCATATCGTTTGAGTAGTTCTCCACCAGGTAAGCTTGTGGTTCGAGAATGGACTGCACCAAATATTCCGTTCCTGAGGATAACCCGAGCTTTTGGGCGCGAATGGTGGACCGCAGTCCGATATCGCTCAGATTAGGCCCGCGTATCCCGCTGCCGCGATCGCCCATTTTATGGCATTGGTGACATTGAGCTGCTCCCCAAAAGAGGGTCTCACCCGTTTTCACGATTGGAGGAAGTACATGTTTGGCGAGGGCCTGTTTTTTTTCTTCATCCGTCAATTCAAAAGAGCCGGTCGTCGTGATTTTACCACGCATGCCACCGTGAATCGTGCAGTAAACCGTAAACAAGCCGCGCTCAGAAATTGTCACGGCGGTTTCCTTATCAGGTTCCAGAGTTGTCGCTGGAATCAAGACATCATTTGGATTTGCCGTTCGCACAATATAAACATCATGTTTGAATTTGTCTTTGTTGATGAAAGTGATGGTATCTCCTACCTTCACTTTCAGTTTATTCGGCCTGAATTCAATATTGGTAAGCCTGATAATGTGAGACGGCCCCCCTTCAGTTGCGAAAACGTCTGCCCACCCATAGGCTGAGAGTAAGAGGGCTAATAAAAACGCGACGATGCTTAAATTTATTTTTTGAAGCATACAGTGTGATTCCGTTGTTTGAATTGAGAAAAATTTAAATAATCGGGAGTTCCAAAATACAGTATGGCACTCCCGAATGTTCATTTAATGGCTGGCTTTCATTTCGATGTTACCGAACATTACATGGAAGAACGGTTGTCCGTCCATCATGCCGGCTTTCATAGCTTTCATCATTTCTTCTTTCGTTTCATCCATCATCCCCTTGACCTGTTTGAGCATGGCGAGATGTTTTTCCTTTTCACCGGCTGGTAACTGCATTGCAGCCTTCATTGCACCTTGCATGTGCTTCTTGATGAACGGGAAGGGAACAAAACCCGTTTTCACTGCGTCCTTTTGCAAACCTTTTGGCGAAGGTTTAAACGGTGGAACCATCAAGTGAAGGGTAATGCCGGAAGGCGGATTGCCCACACCACCATCGAATTGAAGCTTGTAGTTATCTCCCCGAACAACCTCGGTTACCATAACGTGAACAAGATGATTGGCGTTTACTAACTCACCATCGCGGTAAATGTTGCCGATTGCCCAGAACCCTGCGTAGGTAAACTCAGTGGGCATCAAGCGGGTGCCAATGCCTGTTGCACCGTGCAGTAAATGATTGGTCACAACGCCGCCAAAAAACGGATAGGCCATGCCATGTGAAATTGCCTTGTCTGCAGTTACTTTGTATTGATGTTTACCATCCGGGCTGCTAAATGTGGCGACAAAATGAACCTTGTCCTTCGTACGCGCCCCGTCGGTCGCAGTTGCGTCGACCACTTCCATTTCGATGTTGCCAACGCCAACCTCACGCCACTGGCTAAACGGCGTTGCTTTATTTACAAAGGTGAACTTGCCATTGGCGGTGTTTCGCATCGCCACAGGGATTCCTAATAATGGGAATGGCGCCGGGTCGAACCCAACGGGATGGTCGGGGCTGCCGAAAGCTGCCGGGTCCAGAAAGCGTGGCCCCGGGAGAACCCAGCGTGTGCTGCCGTTCTTTTGCGTCACTTTCACCGTTAAAGGCCCGCCTAACAAATCAGCAGGCTGCTGGTGTTTTGCGTGCCCCATGGTGTATGCGTGTAAGCCGGGGGACGGCGGATGTCCTTCTTGTGCAAAGACAGTTCCGTTTATTGACAACAAGAATGTACAACTTGCGGCCAATGTCCAGTTTAGAAGCCCATAGAGCTTCCTGGGTGAAGAAAATATCTCCATTTTATGATCCTCCATAAATTAGTGAAATTTACTTATAATTATAAATAAATGATAACGTGATTATGTTTCGCTTTATTCCCACCTTTTGAGAAGGAAAACCGAAAACTGCCTCCACCTGATTTTTTCATTGCATTGCCAGGAAATAAAAAGTATTTTTATATGGTTACATCTGCATTTTTTAGATGTTTGGTTCATGACGACCGGTGTTGCAGATTTTTGGAGAGAAAAAGAACATGGATTGGAATTCAATTGTTGATTGGTTTATGGGGTTGGGCGAGAAGTATAATGTGAATCCTTTCGTGTTTGGAGGTATTTATGTGGGGGCGATTCCATTCTTCACTGCTTCAATGGCCTGGATTGTCCGCAATTATCGCAATGGCAAATCCATTGTACTGCCCATCTTATTTGCAGGATTCTTCTTTGTTTCCGCTTATCTCTACCTCATCGTGGTGGGACGAAACGTTCCGTTCTGGGTGTACGGCTTTGTGTTAGGTTTAATTGTTTTTGGCGCCTTTTCAACCATGAAAAAAATCAAGACGAAAATAAATGAAGATTGATTTTTCGCCGGACTTATTTCTGTGGAGGCCAAAACTGCAAAGTAGTAGAACCAACATGTCTGCGAAATCTTCGTTGGCATGTTTCAATCCATGTCATGTTTTCGTATGCGGGAATTCGAAATGATAAGGAGAAAATAAAAACATCTACAATCTGTAGCAATCCCATTGACGCTGGTTTGTGTGGTTTTTAGCCTGGCTGTCATTTAACATTGATGTATCATGTTTGATACAATGTCCAATAACTACACAGGTGGTTTCAGTCAAGTAAGTGGTATAAATTTAATAGAAACAGTAGAAGTAAGAATTGTTGAAATCGGTAAATATAGCTGGCATGTGGTTTGCATAAGATATACAGCAATTCAATGACGAATCGTTTTTTCGACACGGATGTCGGGATTTTAAAATCAGGTGAGTCGGTTGGAAAGGGAACGAATTGACTCTTCTGATCTGGGACCATTTCATACAGGGATGTATGGGAAGGTCCCAGTTCTTTTTTGTTGCTGTTTTGAACTCGAAATACTGCCTAAATCTTTCGCATTTGTCTTTCTTGCAAAAAATAATAACCGACGTACACTTAAATTAAATTATCTTTAAAATTAGCGATAAACCTTGCTTCTTACAGGATTCTCATTATATTATTTTCAACAATGAGGGTATTGGTTTTTTTAAGTGCAGTCTTGGGTATAAATTAAATTCTAAACCACACACAAACCCATTCAATAGACATCATTATGAAAGAGAAACTGATAAACATTTTAATGGTGGAAGATAATTCCGACCACGCCATTCTTGCCAAGATGTGTCTTGAGAAACAACCGAATTTTTATGTGAAAATTGTCTCTTCTTCCGAAGGATGTTTGAAAGCGTTGAAAAAGGAAAAATTCAGTATCGTTTTGCTGGATTACAATCTGCCTTTGGAAGACGGACTTTCCATTCTGAAACGATTGCAGAAGAGCCATTACACGGATGCCCCTGTGGTGTTGGTGACCGGTCATGGCCATGAGAAAATTGCTGTGGAAGCGATGAAAGCAGGAGCTTTTGACTATGTGGTCAAATCCGGTGATTATCCAGGTATTTTGCCAAATGTGGTGAAACGTGTCACCGACAAATATCGGATTTATCAGGAAAAAAGGCGCATGGAGGCTGAACTGATCATCCGAAATAATGAATTGGAAGTTCTGAATGCTGTTTCTGAAATTGTAAATCAATCTTTGATCGTTGAAGAAACATTGCAGGATGCTTTAAAAAAAATTGTACAAAAATTAAAATTAGATGCCGGAGCGATTTATTTATCTGAGGCCGGGACCGACCTGCTGGTGAAAAGGGCCGGTGAAGGGGTATTCGAAAACATTAAATCCAACGTTAAACTGACCATTAGCGAAATTGTAAATGTGAAAAATATTCAGGATGAAAACGATTTTGTGTCGGCTTTTTCTTTTCTCGAGAAAAGGGAGCTCCGTTTTAAAAACTCGCTTTTGGATTCCGGTTTAAAAGCATTCATTGCAGTGCCCCTGAACTATAAGGCACGACTTTTAGGCGTCATTTTTTTCGGGAGCCAGCACGAAGATTTTTTTAACCCCAGACATGTAAATTTGTTTAAATCCATCAGTAATCAGATAAGCATGGCCATTGAAAATGGAAAACTTTATCAGCAGACAGAGAAGTTAAAAAATAATTTTGAGAATGTGCTTGACAGTTCCCTCGATTTGATGGTGACCATAGGGCATGATGGCGTCATCCATTTTTGTAATGAAAGATTTGTCGACTTTTTTGGGTATGATGTGAGCGAAGTGTCTGGAAAAAATATTCTGGATTTTGTGCCTGAGCACTTAAACGATTTTATTGAATCGAAGTTAGATGAGCTGAGATCAGGTACGGCGTCTATTTATGAGACGGAAATACGATTGCCTGACGGTGAGGTTATGCCCTGTTTGATTTCGCAATCCAGCTTAAAGGGTCAGGATAAGTTTTTAATGGTAATCAAAGATATTTCCGAAATAGCCAAACTGCAGAAGCAGTTAATTCAATCTGAAAAGCTGTCGGCGTTGGGACAAATGATTGCCGGCGCTGCTCACGAGCTTAATAATCCGTTGGCCGGTATCTTGGGTTATTCTCAGCTTTTACTTGAAGAACCGTTGAAAGCGACCGTCAAAAAAGACATTGAAGTCATTCTCAATGAAGCAAAACGCTGCCAGAATATCGTGAGAAATCTGTTGACTTTCGCTCGAAAGTCCAGTTCCGAGCGCCAACCCATCGATGTCAATGCCATATTGAACAGCGTGTTGGATTTAAATCAGTATCAATTGCGGCTGGATTTTATTGATCTGGTACGGGATTTTGATCCTGATTTACCTAAGGTCATTGGCGATTTTCAGCAGTTGCAGCAAGTGTTTTTACAGCTTATGTATAATGCCCAGGACGCATTAACACGGGTTGATAAAACCGTCAAAGAAATAAAAATAATTACGCGGCAACGACAGGGTAATGTTGAAATTCAGGTAATTGATAACGGCAAAGGAATTCCACCGGAAAATAAAGACAAAATATTCGATCCGTTTTTTACAACCAAAGAAGTGGGCGAGGGAACCGGTCTCGGTTTAAGTATCTGTTTTGGTATCATTAAAAGTCATCAGGGTAAAATGCTGGTTGATAGTCACGAGGATACAGGTACGACATTTACCGTTGAAATCCCCATTCCTGATAAAAGTGTTTATTCGACGAATTGGTCGAAGATTGGCAGATCTTCCGACTCTTTACATGCGGTTTTTATTTAGTGTTAAAGATTGTTCGACCTCAGATTGATGCCTGTGTACAGCCACCGGATTCGGTGGCGCCTTTTGTGAAAAATCGTTTATTATCAGTCGAGCGGGATACAGTCTTGGGCCGTCAGGTCGGGTAGCATTCTGGTGGGCCTGAATCAAATAAGTTATATTCTTCAGATGTCCGGATTTGCCGGGCATTTTTCATTTTACAGTCTTTACCAAGGGGCAGCTTTTTATGGCATTGGGGGATGTTTTTGCGGGAGGTGGTAACATCAAATAATATATTGACTTTCTTGATTTATATTTATATATTTTCCAACTTTGCGAGAGTGGCGAAACTGGTAGACGCGCTAGATTTAGGATCTAGTACCGCAAGGCGTGTGGGTTCGAGTCCCTCCTCTCGCACTTATACTATTTTTTGCGAATGAAACAACGGTATCTTTTATTTATAAAACAGAAAGAATAATTTGAAATCTACAGTTACAAAAAGAGGAAATTTTGAACGGGTTGTGGAGGTTGATGTTTCGGAAGAGGAGTTGACCCCGCATTTTGATAAGTTGTATCAAAAATACCGGAAAAGGGTTAAATTGGAGGGATTTCGCAAGGGGAAAGTTCCTCTCAGTTTAATAAAGAGGTTGTATGGTGAAGCCATTAAGAGTGAAGCCATAGACGATGTGGTACAAAGTGTGTTTTCTGAAGTCAGACAAAAGGAAGACCTCAAACCGGTGGCGCCGGCAAAACTTGAGGATATCGATTATAATTCTGAAGACGGGTTGCATTTCAAAGCGGTTGTAGAAGTTGTTCCGGATATCGAGTTGAAAAAATATACCGGACTTTCAGTGGAGCGGGAAGTGTACCAGGTTGAGGAGCGGGATGTGAACCTGGCGCTTGAAGATATCCGGGAACGTTTGGCGGTCATGCAGCCGGTTGAAGGACCGGCGGAAGAAGGTTATTTTGTATTGGCGGATTTTCAGCAATTGGATCACACCGGTGTCCCCATCATCGGCAAAAAGTTTGACGATCGTCTTTTCCCGCTCAATAAAGATGAGAACAATAAAGAACTTTCTGAGCAGTTAATCGGTATCCAGGCTGGTGAATCAAGGAAAGTGAATCTCCCTGTCAGCAATGACGGAGACGAGGAAGCGAAAACGGAATTTTACCAGGTTACTGTGAAAGAAATCAAAGAAAAACAACTTCCCGACCTCGATGATGATTTGGCAAAAGACATGGGTAAGTTTGAGAGTTTGGATGCCTTGAAAGAAGATATTAGGTCGAGACTCACCAGGCAAACCGAAGCCGATAGTAAGCGACGATTAAAACATAATTTAATCGATGAGCTGTTGAAGAATAATTCATTTGACTTGCCGGAATCGATGGTGTCCGGTTACCTCGACACGCTCATTGAAAGCGCCAGCGCAAA
Organism: uncultured Calditrichaceae bacterium; assembly: GCA_964455375.1. GTDB lineage: Bacteria > Zhuqueibacterota > Zhuqueibacteria > Oceanimicrobiales > Oceanimicrobiaceae > CAYVXE01. Next base: position 35,865 of record CAYVXE010000026.1, on the reverse strand, counting down.
TTCGAACCGGCAAATTGATGAGGAAAAAATTAGGCAGGAATACCGTCCCATGGCGGTATGGAATCTGAAGTGGCAAATCGCAAAGGATAAGCTGACTGAGTTGGAGAATATTGTGCTCACAGATGAAGAAAAGGATAAATTTATTGCCAGGATGGCCGAGGAGCAGAATGTCGATGAAAATAAAATCCGCAGTTCTCTGAAGAAACAAGCAGCAAAAGATCGTTTTGAGGACGACGCCCTCGAGGATCTGGTGGTGCAATTCTTAGAGAAAAATGCTAAAATAAAAGAAAAAAAAATTTCCTGGAAAGATTTGGAAAGAAATAAAGATTTAGCAGTCGCTTCTTAAGGGGGCTGTTTTAGATAGTTGGAATCGGTTTAATTAAAATTGAAAGAATAAATATATGGGATTAGTACCTGTCGTTATTGAACAAACTGGTCGCGGAGAACGCGCCTACGATATTTTTTCACGGTTATTGAAAGAACGGATCATTTTCATCGGCACAGCCATCGATGACAATGTCGCCAGTCTGTCCATTGCACAAATGCTATTTCTTGAAGCTGATGACCCGGAAAAAGATATCGCTATTTATATCAATTCACCGGGCGGATATGTGACCAGCGGTCTGGCTATTTACGATACCATGCAGCATGTCAAGCCGGATGTTGTTACGTATTGCATGGGTCAGGCGTCAAGCATGGGTGCGATTTTGCTTGCTGCCGGGGCCAAAGGGAAACGATTTGCATTGCCGCATGCCCGAATTATGATTCATCAACCGTTGGGTGGTGCCCAGGGGCAGGCTTCAGACATTGAAATCCAGTCTAAGGAAATTTTAATCATCCGGGAAAAACTCAATGAAATTTTAGCGTACCATACCGGGCAGAATGTTGAGAAAATAGCCATCGATTCGGATCGGAATTTTCATATGAGTGCGGAAGAAGCAAAAAATTACGGATTGATTGACGAGGTTATTGACAGGAAAGGTTTAACAAAGAAAAAGCCCGGTAAGAAAAAGGCTAAATAATTTGGAGACCTGCTTTGTCCGATAAAGACCCAAAAGAAAAATTGTATGTCTGTTCTTTCTGTAATAAAAATTCCAATGAAGTGGAATGCATTGTTACGGGTCCCGATGTTTACATATGCAATGAGTGTGTTAAAAGCGCCGGTGAGATTATCAAAGACGATTATATCCGGCGTGGCAAGTCCTTTGCCTATGATGACCTTCTTCCGGTTGACATTAAAAACGCTCTGGACGATTATGTGGTCGGTCAGGAGATTGCCAAAAAAAATCTCGCCGTTGCTGTCTATTCCCATTATAAACGTATTAAATCCTATGGGACATTTGACGACGTCGAACTTGAGAAAAGCAATATTCTGCTAATTGGTCCCACCGGAACGGGGAAAACTCTTTTAGCGCAAACTCTGGCTAAATTCTTACGAGTGCCGTTTACCATCGCTGATGCAACAACCATTACCGAAGCCGGCTATGTGGGAGAGGATGTTGAAAATATTTTGGTGCGACTTTTGCAAGCAGCCGATTATGATGTGGAAAAGGCCCAAGAAGGTATTGTTTATATTGATGAAATAGACAAAATATCCCGTAAAGATGGTAATCCGTCCATCACTAGGGATGTGTCGGGTGAAGGTGTGCAACAGGCATTGCTGAAGCTGCTGGAAGGTACGCATGCTGCTGTACCGCCCAAAGGCGGACGAAAGCATCCGGAGCAAAATTTGATTAACATTAATACGAAAAATATTCTGTTTATTTGCGGTGGGGCATTTGTCGGTTTGGATAAAATCGTTGGTGCCCGCGTCGGGAAAAAGAACATTGGGTTTGGTGCAGAACAAAAAAATAAAAAGTTAAAAAAACAGGATGAGAATATTTTAAATTTTGTAGAGCATGAAGATTTATTGAAGTTTGGGTTGATTCCGGAGCTTATCGGCCGGCTACCGGTTATCGCCATGCTTGAAGAGTTGAATGAGGATGCCCTGCTGGAGATTTTGCAAAGGCCCAAAAATGCTTTGACAAAGCAATTCAAACGGTTGTTTGAAATGGACAATGTTGAATTGGAATTCGAGCAGGACGCCTTAGTGGAAATCGTTAAACTTGCTAAACAGAGAAAAACCGGCGCCCGCGCCTTACGTTCCATTTTTGAAAATTTTATGCTTGAGCTTATGTATGAAATTCCATCCAGGAATGATATAAAACATTGTATCATTACGAAGGGTTTTATTCAAAAAAAGGGTGATCCGATTTATACGTATAAAAGAGTTAAAAAAAGTGCTTAAATGTGCCCTTGCGGATGCAGACCTCTTGCTTCCAGGGTTACGATTTAGAGCCTGCTGTTTATGTTTTACGTGTTGCCTTGCGGCGTGAAAAGGTGCTGGTTAACACAGACCGGATTTCTTTCAGAGTTTGTCTTGCGCTTGCTGAAAGGGTCGAAATGACAAAGATGTGATTATTGGATATTGGGATTTCCGGCATGTCGGGGTCAGGTTTTTCACGATGTAATCGAGTAATTCAGTAAATCTTCCGCTTTTTTCAGCAGGGAGATTTTTTCATTTATCGGAGTAAATTTTAACATGCAAAAAGTGTTACGTGACGATGCCGTTATCGAGATAAATTCCCGGTTGCCGGTTCTTCCTCTAAAAGAAATTGTGTTTTTCCCTTACATGATTTATCCGTTACTCATCGGCAGAGAGTCTTCTTTAAAATCCATTGAAGAGGCGATGTTACTGGATAAATTTGTTCTTCTAGTTGCGCAAAAAAATATGTCCGTGGAGATCCCCACCGGTAAAGATTTGTTTCGGGTCGGTGTTGTGACCCGTATTCTGCAGGTGTTGAAACTGCCCAATGGCCTGATGAAAGTTCTGGTGGAAGGAGTCGTGCGTGGCCGGATAAAACGTTTCCTCGCGGTGAAAGATAGTTTTCAGGCAACCATCGAAGTGATTGACCGTGAAAAAAAAATGACCCCGAGGATTCAGGCAAAAATGCGCCGCGTGACTGATTTATTTAAGGAGTATATTCGGTTAAACCGCAATGTTCCTGATGAAATTATATTGACTGTTGAAAAAGTAGATCAGCCGAAACGGTTTGCGGATTTGATCGCTTCGCACTTGCAAGCGGACCTGAAAACCAAGCAAAGGATCCTTGAATGCACGACAGTGGAAAAGCAACTCATGGAGCTCATTAAAATATTTGAGTCTGAAACCGAAATATTAGAAATTGAAAAAGAATTGGAAGACAAGGTTAGGGGCCGCATTCAACGCTCCCAAAGAAATATCTATTTGCAGGAGCAAATGCGGGTTATTCAGGATGAATTAGGCGAGGATGGTGAAATAAATGGTGAACTGGCTTTTTTGAGTGATCGGATCAAAAAAGCTAAAATGACTGCTGAAGCTGAAGAGCGGGCGTTTGAGGAATTGGACAAATTACGGATGACACCGCCTTTTTCACCGGAAGCTACCGTCATACGAAATTATCTCGACTGGCTGTTGTCCGTGCCCTGGCGTGAAAAAACCACCGACACTCTTGACATTAAGGCCGCAAAACAAATACTGGACGAGGATCATTTTGGATTAAAAAGGCCTAAGGAACGTATTTTGGAGCACTTAGCTGTCTTAAAGCTTTCAAAAAACATGAAAGGACCGATCCTGTGTTTTGTGGGACCGCCGGGAGTTGGTAAAACGTCCCTTGGTAAATCGGTCGCCAGAGCAATGGGGCGGAATTTCATCCGTGTTTCACTGGGTGGTGTTCGCGATGAAGCAGAAATACGCGGTCACCGGCGGACGTACATCGGTTCAATGCCGGGTAAGGTTATTCAGAGTATGAAAAAGGCAAAATCAATAAATCCGATTTTCCTGCTGGATGAAGTTGATAAAATGAGTATGGATTTTCGTGGTGATCCGTCTGCCGCTTTGCTGGAAGTTCTTGACCCGGAGCAGAATAAAACATTCAACGATCACTATTTGGAAGTCGACTATGATCTGTCGCAAGTGTTATTTATTACCACTGCGAATTTAGAAAGCCAGATTCCGGAGCCTCTGTATGATCGAATGGAAGTCATTAACTTACCGGGTTATCTGGAATATGAAAAAGTTGAGATCGCCAAAGGATTTTTGATTCCGAAACTGCTGCATACACACGGCTTAAAAGCGACCAATTTGAAATTCAATCATTCTGCCATAGTGCAGATAATCCGGGAATATACCCGGGAAGCCGGCGTACGAAATCTGGAAAGGGAACTCTCGGCTGTATGCAGGAAAGTTGCCAGAGAAATTGTTGAATTTAAGGAAGTCAAAAAAGTTGTTCTCACAAAGGAGAACATTCAGAAATACCTCGGCGTTCCAAAGTTTCCTGAAAAGCTATTGAACCATGAAAAAATGGTCGGTACCGCCCACGGACTGGCGTGGACGCGTTACGGCGGAGAAATTTTGCAAATCGAAGTCAATCTGATGCCGGGGAAAGGTGATTTATCCCTTACAGGAAAATTGGGTGATGTGATGAAGGAGTCTGCGAAAGCAGCACTATCCTATGCCCGGACAAATGCAAAAAAACTGGGCATCAAAGGTGAGTTCTGGAAAGAACAGGACATTCACATTCACGTACCTGAAGGTGCAACGCCCAAAGACGGGCCTTCTGCCGGTATCACCATAGCCGTGGCATTAATTTCTGCATTAACGGAAAAGCAGGTCAAGAGTGATCTGGCCATGACCGGTGAAATTACATTACGGGGCAATGTGCTACCCATTGGCGGATTGAATGAGAAACTTCTCGCTGCCAAACGTTCTCATATTAAAAATGTCATTATCCCAAAAGAGAATGAACGGGAATTGACTGAAATTAACGAACAGGTGACGAAGGGACTCAATATCATTACAGTGCGTAAAATGGGCCAGGTGCTCAAACAGGCATTCATTTAATCGTGAAAAGAATGTGCTTTGTAATTTACAGAAGAGATGTACTTTTGTCACTCTCTCGCCGGTGACTGCAGGACCGGGTTGATATAGAGGGCTATTATCCCTGTCAAACAGGAATATCAACAAAAAGTCTATGAAAATCACATCGGTTGAATTTGTAAAAAGTGTCGTGCAGATGCATCAGTTGCCGAAGGAAGGTTTGTCTGAAATAGCATTTGCCGGGAGGTCCAATGTTGGCAAGTCCAGTTTGATCAATTGTCTGTTAACGCGAAAAAAAATAGCGAAGACGAGTTCAACTCCAGGAAAAACACGGCAACTGAATTATTTCAGAATAAATGATCGCTTTTATTTTGTTGATCTTCCCGGCTACGGTTTTGCGAAAGTTTCGCAAACGGAACGGCAGCGCTGGCAAAAGCTCATCGAAGATTTTGTAACAAAAAGCGGGAATCTGAAGGGAATCATTTCCATTATCGACTGCAAAGTCGGGCCGACAAAACTGGATCACCAATTACTCGAGTGGCTGGTAAGTTTGAATGTAAAGGTTATCGTCGTGGCTACAAAATGTGATAAGCTGTCAAAAAATTCCCTGCGATCGCAGTTTGCGAAGATAACCAAAGAACTCAACCCTTATTTATTTATACCGATTCTTGCGTTTTCTGCGGTTACGGGAACCGGCAAACGCGACGTTTGGCAGGCTATTGACCAACTATTGAGGTGAAAATGCGAGCAAGGCTTTTTACACCCGGACCTACGCAAGTGCCCGAATGGGTACAGGTCGCTATGGCCCAACCGCTCATGCACCATCGCGGTGTGGAATTTAAAAAAATTTATGAAGCCGTCATTGAGGATTTGAAATATTTTTTTCAAACCAGCGGCATCGTGATACCTGTCACCTCTTCAGGAACCGGCGCCATGGAGGCCTGTGTGGTAAATTTACTTTCCCGAGACGATACGGTTTTGACTGTCAATGGCGGGAAGTTCGGTGAGCGCTGGGGAGCGTTGTGTCAAGCCTACGGTGTCGATACACACACCATTGAAGTGCCCTGGGGTGAAGCCGTTGATCCTGACCTTATCAGGCAGTACTTGCAGCAAAAGCCGCGCACCAAAGCAGTCTTTGTAACGCACAGCGAGACCTCCACCGGTGTCGCTGCGGATGTGGAGCAAATCGCTAAAACCGTCAAAGAAAATTCGCAAGCGATTCTGGTGGTTGATTCCATCACGTCTGCAGGTGTTTTGCCGTTTAAAATGGATGAATGGGGAATCGATGTGGCGGTCACCGGTTCACAAAAGGGTCTGATGATCCCGCCGGGACTCGCAGTTATCGCTTTGAACAGCACAGCATGGGAATGCGTTACGACGTCCAATTTGCCTAAATTCTATTTTGATTTAAAAATGGAAAAAGCAGCTCAAGCGAAAATGGCAACCTCATGGACGCCTGCCATTACGTTGTTCATTGGTATGCAGAAGGCATTGCAGATGATTCGGGAAAAAGGCCTTGAAAAGATGTGGGGAAAATACCGGCTTTTGGCGCATGCAACCCGCAAAGGCGTCGAAGCCGTGAACCTGGAACTATTTGCAAAGTCACCGTCGAATTCTTTGACCGCGGTTAAAATTCCCGATTCCATTGACGGGTTGAAGTTCGTCTCTCATTTGCAGACAAAATACGGCATTACCGTGGCCGGTGGGCAGGCGCATCTCAGAGGCAAAATTTTTCGTGTCGCCCACATGGGATATTACGACGCTCTGGATATGGTGGCCTTTACATCGGCAATGGAGCAGGCCCTGGCTGATTTCGGCTGGAATTTTGAACCCGGTTCCGGTGTATTTGCTGTACAAAATGTCTTCATGAAAAACAATGAACAAATAAAATAACGACTATGATAAACGTTTTAATTTCCGACCATGTTTCGGAAAAATGCATCGTCGGTTTACAAACCGAAGGATTCAGCGTCGATTATTCGCCAGGTCTGGCGCCAGATGAACTGCTGAGTAAAATAGGAGCTTTTCATGGCCTGATCGTCCGCAGTGCCACGCACGTCACCCGGGATGTCCTTGAAGCCGGAGAAAATCTTAAAGCCATTGGCCGGGCAGGTACCGGAGTCGACAATATCGATGTGGCGTGTGCCACTGAAAAAGGGATTGGGGTGTTTAATTCCAGGAGCGGCAATACGATTTCAGCGGCCGAGCATGCTTTTGCTCTCATGATGGCGCTGGCTCGGAATATACCGGCCGCTCACATTTCCATGCAAAACAAGTCGTGGGAGCGCAAGCGGTTTATGGGCGTTGAGTTGTTTGAGAAAACGTTGGGCATCGTCGGGTTTGGCCAAATCGGCAGGGAAGTAGCCGCCCGCGCCGGCGCTTTTGGTATGAAAATACTCGCTTATGATCCGCTCATTCCGGAAGAGGTCTTTGCGGAATGTATGGCTGAATCCTGTACGTTAGATGACTTATTCAGTCGCAGCGACTTCGTAACCATTCATGTACCGTTAAATAAATATACCCGTCATTTCGTTGGCGAAAAGCAGTTAAGGATGTGTAAATCCGGTCTGAGGTTGGTAAATGCATCCCGCGGAGGTGTTGTGGATGAAGAGGCGCTGTACCTGGCGTTGAAAGAGGGACGTCTTGCTGGCGCGGCTCTGGATGTGTTTGAGCAAGAACCGCCGGCGTCGCTAAAATTACTTACTTTAGAGAATTTTATTGCCACGCCACATTTAGGTGCCAGTACCAAAGAAGGCCAGGAACGCGTCGCCGGAGAAATTGCCGCCGTTATCGCCGATTATTTGAAATACGGCAAAACGGAAAATCTGATTAATCCTGAGTGTATTCCCGAATAATCATCAGGTTTGAAATGAAACCTAAAATATTAATTGTCGAAGACGACCGCAACACCTTAAACGGACTCATCGAAATTTTGACGCAAGAGGGGTACGCTGCCGAGGGGGCAAGTAATCCGCGCAACGCGTTGAATTACTTGAAAAGTGATTCGTTTGATGTGTTGCTGACGGATTTAAAAATGCCGGAAATAAGCGGCATGGAATTGTATGAACGTTCCCTGCCCATTGCTCCGAATATGAAGACGGTGGTTATGACTGCTTACAGCTCCGTGAAAGAAGCTGTGGATGCTATGAAGAAAGGTGTTTATGAATATCTGACCAAACCCCTTGATCTCGACGAACTTTTTGTGATTCTGGAAAAAGCCATCGGTGAGCAAAATTTGCTGCGGGAAAATATCGAATTAAAGAAACAGGTTTCGTCGAAATACAGCTTTGAAAATATCATTGGGAAGAGTCCGGAAATTGAACAAATATTCGATACAATCGTAAAAGTTGCTAAAACGCAATCCACCATCTTGATTCGTGGCGAAAGTGGAACGGGTAAAGAACTTGTTGCCAAAGCAATTCACTTCAACAGTCCCCGCCGGCAACATCCGTTGGTGGAAATAAGTTGTACGGCCTTTCCGGAAACACTTTTGGAGAGCGAATTATTCGGCTATGAAAAGGGTGCGTTTACCGGCGCAGACAATCGCAAGAAAGGCCGGTTTGAACTGGCTCACAAAGGAACGATTTTTCTAGACGAAATCGGTGACATTTCCGAAAATATTCAGGTGAAGTTACTCCGGGTTTTGCAGGAGAAAAAGATTACCCGCCTTGGGGGCACGGATATATTGCAAGTGGATGTCAGGGTCATAACCGCGACCAACCGAGATTTGGAGCAGGCGCTTGAGCGGGGAAAATTCCGGGCAGATCTTTATTACCGTTTAAATGTGATTCCTATCGTTATGCCGCCGCTTCGTGAGAGAAAATCGGATATTCCTTTATTGATTACGCATTTTATCAGAAAATTTTGTCTGGACAACAAAGTGCCGGCCATGGAAATGTCTCCGGAGGCTTTAGAAATGTGTATGAAATATGAATGGCCGGGTAATGTTCGCGAGCTGGAAAACGCTATCGAAAATGCCATTGTTTTAGGTGACGAAAACACCATTTTGCCAGAGTATTTGCCTTTCGGGTTGAGAGACCGGCAAAAATCAAAAGCGGCTTGTGGCTTTTTAAACAGTCCGGATAAAACGTACAAAGATCGTATAGATGCAGCCGACAAACTGATTTTACAAAAAGCCATCGAGGACGCCGGAGGCAACAAATCCGAAGCGGCAAAAATGCTCGATATCAGCTTGCGCACCATGCGCTATAAGATTAAAAAATATGACTTGTAATCCCGTAGACCCGGAACCAAGAAAATGATGCGACGATCCGCTTTTTCCTACCTACTAACAATGATGTTTTTTTTTGCCGGAAATGCACCCGTAAAATCACCCGCCAAACCGGTGCCATTCGGACAAATTCCTGAAAGCGATGCTTTTGTAAAAATCACCCGTTCCGTTCGATTAAATTATCAGCAAAGTCCGACTCAGGATTTTTATTCTCTGCACCTGAGTCTTTCCCGGCAGATACGCCAGGGTCACCTTTCTTCTGCCCCGGTATGGCCATCCCCTTTCAACGTTCAGCCGGAGCAAGCGGTTGTCTTTCGGGAAGGTTTCGAGGGCAGTTTTCCCGCCGGTTGGCAGTCATTTGCAACAAATGCAGCATCGGGTTGGAAAAAGCGGTCGAATGACGCCCTGTCCGGAAGTTTCTCCATCGCCGGTAAAAGCGTTGCATCTGAGGGCACAAAAAAGGACATCGTTTCCTGGCTGGTGCGCGGGCCGTTTCAGGTACAATCAATCCGTAAGGCCGTTTTGACGTTTTATCAAAACGTGCGGCTGAATTCGGGAAGTTTGTTCTTTTGGGGCGTTTCCACAAATGGCACGGACTTTTATGGATACGGAACCTCGGGTAACTCGGAAGGCTGGCAGTTTGTCGATTTGAATGTCGGCCGGATTCCGGGACTCAAACATGTCAACCGTGCCTCATCCGTGTGGATTGGCTTTTGCGTTGTGGGTTCCACAAATTCTCACGACAATGTTGTTCACCTGGATGATATGCAGTTTTCGGTTAATCAGGTTTGGCAGCAGGAATTTACCGCAACCGTTAATGGCCAACTCAGTGCGAACTTTTATGGCGGCGGTCTGGGGTTAGCGCGCCCTGCATATACGGATATCGATGGCGACGGAGACGCAGATTTGTTTGTGGGGACCTATGATGGGAACATTTTATTTTATCGGAACGACGGTAGTGCAACGACGCCGGAATGGAAACTGATCGATGCGAATTATGCCGATATTGACGTGGGAGAGAATAGCGCCCCGGCTTTTTACGATATCGATTTTGACAACGATGCCGATTTATTTGTGGGCGATGCAGAAGGGTTTGTTCATTTTTATCGCAATGAGGGGACGGTTTATTCCCCTGTCTGGAAGAACCGGGGGAGACTGAAAAATACCGATGGTCAATATCTTTCAGTACAGTCCACTGCAACACCGGCCCTGGCTAACCTCAACGGAGACGATGTCCCGGAAATGTTGATCGGCAATGCGGAAGGTTTTTTTGCGTACTATAAAAGAGAATCTGCTAATGTCTGGCGTCTGGTTTCAAATATGTATGCACATGTGGATGTGGGTTCGTTTAGCTCGCCTGCGTTTGCCGATATCGATGCCGATGGCGACCTGGACCTTTTCACCGGAATTCGGGAAAAGAAAATATTTTTTTATGAAAATGACGGGAACAGCAAAAAAGAACACTTTCAACTTTCATCAAAAGACTTTCAATCGCTGGAGGCCGGCGATATCACATCTCCCGCTTTTGCCGATCTGAATGACGATGGTGTTTTGGATTTAACCGTTGGTGATGCAAAGGGGGAGGTAATTTTTTTCCGGAATGCAGGGACTAAGTCAGCGTATGAATTTCTGCCATCCGGAGAAAATTTGCCTGTACAGAGCCTGGATGTCGGTTATCAGTGTGTTCCGTCTTTTGTGGATTTAGACAACGACAAGGATTTAGACCTTGTGGTGGGAGAAAACAGTGGTAAATTAACCTGTTGGGAGAATGTGGGAACGCCGCAAAAACCTGCCTGGCAGGAACTGCAATCAATGTTTGACAATGTTGTGGTGAAACAATGGAGCGCGCCGGTATTTGCCGATATCGATGCCGATGGAGACCAGGATTTGATCTGTGGAGCAAAATTCGGCCGGCTTGAACTTTTCGAAAATAAGGGCGCGAAAAACAGTCCGGAATGGGTAAAAAAAACAGATGCCTTTAAAGCCTTCAACTTTCAGCAACAAGCCATTCCCGCTTTGGCTGATATCGATGCAGACGGGGATATGGATTTGTTTGTTGGTACCTCCAGTGAAGGCATCAAGTTCATCAAAAACACCGGCAGCAAACGGCGCCCTGAATGGGTTCTTGAAGATGAAAATTATCTGAATTCAAAACGGTTTTTACGACCGGTGCCCCGTTTTCTGGATATAGATCATGATGGTGATCTGGACTTAATTGTAGGGACAAAAGATGGCAACCTTGTTTTCATCAGGAATGACGGCACCGTAAGAAAACCGAAATGGCATATAGTGACAGAAAAATTTTTGAATATCGATGTGCGTTTTTTCAGTGTGCCGGCGTTTGCTGATATTGATGCAGACGGCGATGCTGATCTTTTCCTCGGGAATAACAGCGGTGGCTTGTTGTTCTGGCGGAATCTCAGCAACGAGCCTAACATGGTTACAAACCTGCAGGATAGAATCATCAAAAAAAATCTTTACTCCGTTGTTCAGTTTAACCCTCCTCATTTTGTTTTGTCCGGCGATTCCCTCTCTTACCGTTTAATGTCTGACCGGGACGTGGTGGTCACCCTTTTGGATGTTACCGGGGGAAAAATCGTAACGTTGGTTGATGGGTATCAATCCAAAGGCGACCGTTCTATTGCATGGCCCGGAGTTGCAGCAGACGGCTCTGCCCTCCATGAAGGGGTTTATGGAATCGTTTTTCAGACCGGCACGGGTTCCGAATTTTATAAGATTGTTTTCTTCCGTTCACCACCATTCTGAAAATAAATTATTGACATCCTGTTAAAAAGTTTATTAATTAGAGTTTAATCGAAGACGCTTTTTCTGCTTTGTCATCTCGATCCGGCAGCCGCCCTTGTGCGTCAACTTAAGGATTTTTTCAAAATATGGCAATATTAGAGCAAAAAAAACGTCACATATTCATTCCAAAATTTTTATTTTGGAATGAAATTGCAGAGATACTCTGTTTCGATTAACCAATTTAGATAGACGAAGCACAGTTTCTAAGGCAATTTTGCAGGGGCTATCTAAATTACCCCGATTTGTCATTCCGATCCGGTAGTTGCCGGAGAGAAATCTGGTGAGGCGATAATAATTATATCTTATAAAAAAACACTTATGTCATGCTCTGTTTCAGGCTCAGATTTCTCGCTTCGCTGAGAAATGACAATGTTTTTTGATTTTTTAGACAGCCCGGCAAATTTGGCGCTTAAGTTGACGCCAGTGGGCAGCCACCGAATTCAGCATGGCGCCTTTTGCGAGAAATATCATGTTTTCGGTCAGGTACGAATGACGATTTCAATGCATTTTTAACTTTGGAGGGACAATGAAGACCTTTATCCTCACCCTGATGTTGTTTTCTCTGTTCATTCCTAAGTGGTCCATGGCGCAAATTTTTCGGGAGGTTTCTAACGCCGCCGGGTTAGCCGGTGCGGTGGCGACAAATGGCGCCGCAGTTGCAGACTACGACAACGACGGCGATTTGGATATTTATTTTGTGGCCATTTCCCAGTATGACTCCACCGATACAACCACCTGGAATAAATTGTTTCGCAATGAGGGGAATAAAACATTCACCGATGTCACCGTGCAGGCCGGGGTGTTAAGCACACTCCACGGTCACCCCTGGAGCGCCATGGGCAATAAGTTTGGCGCAGCCTGGGGCGACTATAACAATGACGGCTTCCCGGATCTGTTCATCACCAATGTCGGCTATGACGAACTGTACCGCAATGATGGCGACGGAATGTTCACTGACGTTACAGCGGCAGCCGGTGTAAAAGGAAATGATGTCGATCATCACTCCAGCGCCTTATGGTGGGACTATGACCTCGATGGCGATCTGGATTTATATGTCAGTGCCTGGATCGGTGAAAACCATCTGTATGAAAATATCGATGGCGAAACATTCGTTAATGTCACTGCTGTCTCTGCTCTCGGGGATACGGGCAGAACCTGGACGAGCATTCCCATCGACGCCAATAATGATCATCTGCCGGATCTGTATGTGGTCAATGATTTTGGCGCGAATCGCTTTTATCTGAATCAGGGTGATAAAACCTTCCGCGTAGCCACCGCTGAATTTGGTCTCGAAGACGGGGGTCACGGGATGGGCGTCACCATCGGCGACTACGATAACAACGGCTTTTTCGATATTTATTTAACCAACATTGAGGGCGTCATTCTATCTGACGGCAAACAGACCTTTAATCCGCTTTTTGCCAACGACGGGAACGGGCATTTTAACAATAAAAACATTGAAGCCGGTGTTCAGGGTGCCGGATGGGCCTGGGGTGCGGAATTTTTTGATTGTGATCATGACGGCGATGAAGATTTATACGTTGTAAACGGGTTCAAGATTGAGCCGGGCAGGAATTACTTCTTTCTGAATGACGGCAGCGGTAAGTACACAGACCGGTCGGTAGAATCGCAGGCCGATGGCGCCGCTGAAGCGCGCGGGCTTGTGGTCTTCGATTATGACAACGATGGCGATCTAGATTTACTGGTTGCTAATTTTAAGGATCCCCCTTATTTATATGAGAATCAAACCGTGCAACAGAGCTGGCTGCAAGTGAATTTGGTGGGATCAACGTCAAATCGAAATGCATTTGGCGCCACGGTTGAGGTGCGATGTGCAACCAAACATTATTTTCGCGCATATAACGGCGTCGATTTTTTGGGTCAAAGCGTGCAGCCGTTGCATGTCGGTTTAGCCGATGCGGAAATGGCAGATGCGGTTATTGTAACCTGGCCTGACGGGGGGCAGGAAATCGTTGCGAATGTACCGGTAAATCAAACGGTGACCATAAAACAGGGCCAGGGGTTGGTCGTGACCTCGGTTGTTGACAAAGGGCGCCATCAAATGGCGCCGGATGAATTCGAGCTGTTAGGGAATTACCCGAACCCATTTAACGGGTCCACTGTAATTGATTTTGTCCTTCCGGGGCCGGGGAACGTGACGCTGAGTATTCAAAACATTATTGGGCAAAAGATAGCTGAAATTCACAGGCTGCATCTTCCAGCCGGTAGAAATCAAATTTCTTGGCAGGGGCAATCGTCCGGTGGGTTAGCAGTAAGCAGCGGATTTTATTTGTACCGGCTAACCTGGAACCGCCATGCCCGCACCGGGAGAATGTTGTATTTGAAGTAATGCTTGGCGAATACTCACGTTTTTGTAATTTCGGCAGGCAGCCGCCCTTGTGTCAGACTTAAGGAGGACTCACTTTTTCTTTTCACCTACCTTGAGTGTAGTAGAGTCGAAAGGTCTGATCGCACAAATTGATCTCAGAACAAAGAATGACAAAAGACAATTGCGGCCACCGGAAGTAAAATCTGTGGAAATCTTTTTTGTCCGTGAAATCCGTGTGCCCAATTTAACGTTCTCGAATGACCATTATATTGGCATTTTCGTTCAATCACGAAATAATGCGCGGACTATGCAAAAAATTGTCATGAAAAAGTGAAAAATTTTGCACCATCATTTTAAATAGTAATTTAGTGCTATTTTTACGTGGTGCTGTAAAAGTAATAAAAACAGTATATATTAACGGAATTTAATTTTTCGGTTTTTGTAAAAAACTTCTGGTATGGTCTTTGCTTGGAGGAAGAGTTGTTCCAATTCTGTGCTTTTTATATCATGCATTCCTGGCAAAACATTGAGTTTTAACACGAAATGATGTTTCAAATCAATTAACCCAATTGAAAGGAGGTGTAAGTCTAACTATTACACTTTTGCTGACTATTGTGTGGATTCGACTGTATCAATAGTTAGCACAAGATGATGTGCCGCCTGCAGCGGGGCAAATCATCCGGCTAAAAGGAGGAGAGCATTATCCTACCATTTTTTAAGTTAATCGTTTTGGCTAATAATTAACTGTTTTCTACTAACCAAAGGAGGTAATTACATGAAATACAAAACAACAACAGCTATGCTGATTTTGTTTGTTGTCGCAGCATGGCTTGTGAGTTGTGTGGATGTCCCATCTAACGGGCCTACCCCTCCAGAGTTTAACTCCGAATTCCGCTTTGTAAACGCAGCGGCGGATCTGGGTAGCGTAACACTCACGGTAGATGGACAATCCCAGGGCACATTGGATTACATGGGGGCAACCGGCCATGCGGTCTATCCTTCGGGAAATCGTATTGCAGTTTTAAGCAACGGTGATACGTTAAATGTTGCAATGACCACTGATCAACGGGCCACCGTAGTCCTGTTACCGAAAATCAGTACGGCACGCGAATTTGCGAAATTGATTGAACGCCGTACATTTGATCCTTCGAGCACTCCTACAGCTCGTGTTCGTCTTTTCCATGCAGCAAAGGGCGGAGATGTCGATGTGACTGTTGCCGGGGCTGACACCTCTGTAACAAAGACACTCGCGTTTAAAGACAACTCCGGATATTTGAACATCCCGGCAGGAAGCTATACCATCAGTGTTTTCGCATCCGGGGATACCACCGCAATGGGCACAACTACCATTAGCGCTACAAATATCAGACAAACCACAATTATTGGTGGAGATATCAGCACAGGGTCTGTTGACCTGATCAATCTCTCGGACGAATAATTCAAGGTGAATTAATGTGATTTCATCTAATAAAATAAATCAGAAAGTAGCTAAGGAGGAAATCTAATGCTTCGTAAATTTTTTATGGCTTTTTTTGCCGTACTCCTTTTATCCTCTTTCGCATTCGCTCAATCCGGAAAAATTTCGGGGAAGGTGATCGATAGAGAAACCGGTGATGCATTGCCCGGCGCCAACGTGACCATCGTTGGGACGACCCTGGGTGCGGCAACCGACGTGAGTGGAGAATTTATCGTTCTCACTGTGCCGACCGGTGTGTATACTGTTAAAGCCGAGTTCATCGGGTACAGAGAAGTGGTCATTGAGAACGTTCGTGTAAATTCCGGTTTGACCACCCAACTCAACTTTGATCTGCCAAGTGAAGCGGTTGAGGTGAGTGAAATCAGCATCGTTGCTGAACGTCCACTCGTAAATAAAAATGCCACCAACGCGGTTAGAATTCAGAGTTATGAAGACATGAAAAACCTGCCGGTACGTGGTGTATTGCAGGCTGTCGCTTTGCAGCCCGGCATTATCGTGCAGAATAACAACTTCTATATCCGTGGGGGCCGTAGCAATGACGTTGGTTACTATCTTGAAGGCGCCGATGTACGCGATAAAAACGGTGCTCAGCAAGGTGGATTCAGCGGTAGCAATGGCAGCTTTGGCGGGGATAATCCTGTCGGCGTCATTCCGGATGCTCTGGAAGAGTTCCAGGTTCAGGCAGGTGGTTACACGGCTGAATTTGGCGGCGCCAACGCCGGTATTATCCGTCAGACGTTGAAAACCGGCGGCCAGCAATATCACGGCTCCTTCCAGTTTGAAACCGACGACTTTGCCAGCCAGGGCAATCAATTTCTGAACACCTATTCTTATGGCTACAAGGATTTTACCGGTACCGTAGGCGGCCCGGTTCCCGGCTTTAAGGGTAAAATGCGATTTTTTGCCGCCGGTGAGAGAATTCTCGAAGATGACCGCATCGTTCGCTTTTTGAAAGGGTTTAACTTTCAACATGCGGATACGCCTGATCTGGCGAATAACCGTTTGCCCATCGTCTTAACCAGAAATAACACCCCGGAAATGCTTAGCCTGTTGCAAAAAAACGGTCTGGTTCTGAACGACGGCAATACGCCGGGCGCCGACCGTCAGCAGTGGATCGGCAACGGCACATTGGTTTACGACGCCAAACCGTTTATTTTCCGTCTGGGTGGGTCATTTGCCTATAGAAACCAGGGAAATATTTCTGTTGACCCCACATTCCGGCTGTTCAATAACCGCAGTGGACACAATGAATTTAGTTCAGCGCTGATCAATTTTAAGGCGACCCATCTGGTAAGCCCGAAAACCTTCTATGAAGTGAATGTCAATTACTTCGATCGGCGTTCAATAAGTATGGATGATGTTTTCAGAAATAATTTCTGGGCCTATTGGGACAGTACCGCCAATGCCTCTAAAGGCGTTCAATTCACCGGATTGAACAGTCCGTGGATCGGTGGCACCCAGGTGATGGATATTTACGGATTTAATTTTTCTGCTCCGGGAGCGCCTTGGGGTTACAGCAAAAGCCGCCGCAGTTATGCGGGTGGGTCCTTTGCCTTAACCACCCAGCAAAAACAGCACGAAATTAAATTCGGCGCCAGTTATGAACGCTGGACCGCAAGAAATTTTAGCGTGGCTCCCTTTACACAACTGGTAGGAGCCAGAAGTAATCCGGATCAATACCGCACCGCCAGAGACGCGGCGCTGTCCGGAAAGGAGGGGGCCGATACGCAGGGTGCCTTCCGCGTGACCGCAGGGGGTTTACAGCGATTCACCTACGGTTATGATGTGTTTGGTAATGAAATCAACGTGAAAGGTCCTGACGGCGCCCGTCACCCAAAATATTTCTCTACATATTTGCAGGATAAATTTGAAGCCAAGGATTTGGTTATCAATGCCGGCCTGCGTTTAGATATTATAGACAACGATGATTTTGAATTTAAGGATCCGGCTAATCCTCCATGGGACAGACAGAATCATTCTCTTTTCCTGGATCAGGTTGTTCAGAAAAAATATCAGACGGAGTTAAGTCCGCGTATTGGGTTGGCTTTTCCGGTGAGCGACCGCACGGTTTTCCACATGCAATATGGCCGCTTTGTGCAGGCGCCGCGGTTAACGGACTTGTACAATGGTTCAACTTGGTATGATGCTATCTTTACGGGTGGCACCTCATTTCAGGGCGGTGTTGTTGGTCAGGGCTTAAATCCTGAAATTACCACCCAGTATGAAGCGGGCTTTAATCAGCAGTTTAGTGATAATGCCGCGTTTGATGTAACGGTATTTTACAAGAGTATCCGCGACCAGATCCAGCTCAGCCGTATCATTGCAGATAAGACCTCCGCTGCGAGTGATTATAATGTGATGCAGAATGGTGACTTCTCAACCACCTCCGGCGTGGAACTCTCCTTGACTTTAAGGCGGACCGAACGCGTTGCCGCACAAATCAATTATACGTTCTCCCGGTCATTAGGTACGGGGTCAACCCCGGCAACGGCTATTGCGGGGATCGAGCTGGGGCAGGAACTGCCATCCATTATTTCGCCTTTGGATTTCCATCATCCGCAATCAGGTTCCTTTAACCTCGATTACCGCTTCGGCAAAGGCGATGGCGGCCCGATTCTGCAGCAGTTAGGTTTGAACCTGCTGGCGACCTTCAGCAGCGGTCACCCCTATACGCTTTCGACCGGCGGCCTAGGTCAGCAGGACGTGAGTTTCGGTGGTCAAATTACCGACCCGCGGTCCAGAATTCCTCTGGAAAATATCGGAGCGTCTCTGACGCCATGGAATTTCACACTAAATTTTCGTGTGGACAAAACCGTGAATTTCGGCAAATTTGATACGAATTTCTATGTCTATGTCCAAAACCTCACCAACAAGGAAAATGTCATAAACGTGTATGACAGAACCGGAAATGCTTTTAACGATGGCTTCCTCAGTGATGCCACATTGAGCGAACCGGTTATTGCCGGGCAAGAAGGATTGAATCCCGGGGTCGGCGGGGATGCGTACGTCGCTTTGTATAAGGCTATCAACCTCAGGGGAAATGGCACAAACTATAGTAATGATACGGGTCAGCTCCTGTTAGGAAAACCGCGGCAGATTCGTTTTGGCGCACGGTTTGAATTCTAAGGGTGAAAGAAAAGATAGAGGTTTGCCTGGCTGGCTCCGGGCAATGGAGCCGGCATAATTAAAAAATAAAGGGCTAAAGATAATATGGAGGTAAAAAAGAGAATGAAACGAACTTGGTTTATGTTGCCTCTTTTGCTGGCCGTATGTTTGGTACTTTTTAACAGTCCGACATTCGCTAAAGCAAAAGCAGGATCAGACATTAAAAATCGTACGTCACGAACGACGTTGAATGGCGTCCTTCAAGACGAAAATGTCACCAATCAAACATTGGTGAATGTTGGGCAGGTGGCCATGTGGATTTATTCCAATGGTCAGTCTGCAATTTCTCCGGACGGTAATTCCGGTTTACTTTTTCCCCGCGGTACCAACCCCACCGTGGCTGCTATCTTTACGGATGGTTTGGTGTGGGGTGGTCAGGTAAATGACGGCGCCGAACCGTTGCTTCGTGTCGGCGGCGGAACCTACAGTATCGGGACGGTTCCCGGTCGCATTGTTTCTCCGGGAGTCAATGAAAATCTGAGCGATCGCGTGAACGTTGATCGTGTCTGGCGTGTCCGCCGTGACTTTGCCACGGCAGATTTAGCCCAGGACGCGGCTGAATTTAACCAAATCCAGGCGAAGGATGTCTCATCTACCGATATAGATCTGTTGCGTTCTATTTACCGCAGGGATTGGGTAGATTGGCCGGCACAAAAAGGCGCTCCCTTTTATGACGCCGACGGTGACGGTCAATACAATCCGCAGTTTAATGCCGATGGCACGCCTAAACTTTTCCCCGAGGCGGATGAACCTGGCGTCGCAGACGCCGATCAGGTTGTCTGGATTGTGAACAATGATTTGGACCCCGGCGCTGTGCAAACGTTGTACGGGTCGCCGTCTATCGGCATGGAGCAACAAATTACCTTGTGGGCCTATAAACGTGCCGACGCCTTAGGTCAGATTGTATTTAAGCAGTTCCGCTATATCTATAAAGGAACGGCCATTACGCCGATCGGCGCCACCATTGACAGTATGATTATTTCGCAATGGTCTGACCCTGATGTTGGTCAGTTTACCGATGACTTTGCCGGTTCAGACACGTCTTTGAGTCTTGGGTATGCGTATAATTCCAGTTCTGTCGATGCAACTTATTCATCCGTCGGTCTGCCGCCTCCGGCGTCCGGTTATGACTTTTTCGCCGGTCCGCTGGTTCCATCTGAAGGCAGCACCGCAATC
The DNA here is from genome assembly GCA_964455375.1 of uncultured Calditrichaceae bacterium. GTDB lineage: Bacteria > Zhuqueibacterota > Zhuqueibacteria > Oceanimicrobiales > Oceanimicrobiaceae > CAYVXE01. The sequence continues at coordinate 15,785 of CAYVXE010000026.1, read as the reverse complement.
TTCGGACTGAAACAACGTTCAGGGTTTAAAAATCTACCGATGACAACCTTTGGTTTTTTTGCTGCCGGCGGCGAGGACACTGACCCCACCCGTGGCGGTGACTACAACGGTACGCGGCAGTGGTGGAACCTGTTACGCGGTTTCCGCCCGCGTCCGGAAAGCCCGCATGATCCGTGGATAAATCCGGTTACCAATACAGTAACGAAATTTGTTTTAACCGGCGATCCTGTCGCCGGAACCGGTTGGATTGACTCCAGTCCTGGTGACCGCCGTATATTACTAGCCTCAGGTCCCTTTACCATGGCTGTGGGCGATACCAACGAGGCCGTGGTTGCCGTGATGGCGGCCCTGGGTTCCGACAGACTTTCAAGCGTCTCGGTTTTGAAATTTGTTGACCGTTTTGCTCAGGAAGCGTTTGACAACTTGTTCGAACTGCCGAAAGCGCCGCCGGCGCCGCCGCTTACCGCAACAGAGTTTAACGGCGAAGTTCTTCTGAACTGGGGAGGTATTCAGGCTAGTGTGGAAGCAACTGAAAGCAGCAATGAAAAAGGCTTTCTGTTTGAGGGCTATAATGTGTATCAATTGCCGAGCGCCGGTGCAAGCATCAGTCAGGGTATTCGCCTGGCGACATTTGACCTGGTGGATGAAGCAACGGTTATTGCACAGGAAAGTTTCGATCAAAATTCCGGCCTGGTGCTGGAATTACCTGTACAGTTTGGCAAGAATTCCGGTCTTCAACATTCAATGACGGTTGACCGGGATCAAATTCGCGACACCAATTTAATCAATGGTCAGACGTATTTCTTTGGCGTCACCGCTTACAACTTCAACTCCGATAAAACTGCAACGCTGAAAACGCTGGAGAGCACCCCTACAGTGGTTACCGTGGTGCCGCAAATGGCGAAACCGGGTGATCGTTTGTCTTCGGCGCTTGGTGATACACTGGGGAATGCAAAATCGGATGTTAATGTCTTGCATACCGGTCCAAGTGACGGTAATGTGATCGTTCTTGCAACCGACCCCAGCAAGATTACCGGTGATGATTACTTAGTCGCATTTAGCGTGGACACCACCACCGGTCAGGACCTCTGGGACCTCATCGACACCTCAAACGGGGATACGGTTCTGGCACGTCAGACCAACCAAACCGGTGATGACGCATACCTGAATGCCGATGGCTTAACGGTTAAGGTTTTCGGCGCACCGTCCGACTTTGCCAGAATGGCCAATGGCGGCCCGGCATTCATTGAAGTCGCCAATGAAAACGGCCCTTTGGCTGAAGCTGATTATGATGGTAACGGCGCTCCGTTTGGTGGTAATAATGTTTGGCATAGTTTGAACGCGGGCGGTTTTGGAGATCGCTATTTCCTCAGTACTACCACAAGTGGTGAAAGCGGCATGCGGCCGAATTTCGACGAACTGGTACCGTTTGACTGGGAGCTGCGGTTTACGACGCTCGCAGACGGCGCCTGGGGCTGGTGGGCATTTACCACCGGTAACGTGGCAAAAGTGCCGTTCCAGATTTGGAATGTCGGCTCGGCCACACCGGATGATCCGTCCGATGATTTTGAACTGATTCCGATCATGTTTGAGGGCGGCGGGACGCCGGATGCGTATACGCCTGATCATGGTCCTGATGGCGCCTTCGGTTTTCCGGCCTTTGACCGTATCTACTGGTACTTACCTGCCGCCGGTGAAAGTTATGCCGATCACGCTGCCGATGCGGAAGATGACGGCGCACTCGCTGCGGATCATACCAGTACGGAAGTGCTGGGTCGTCTGCTGGTGGCAGATTTTGACGGCAACGGTGAACCGCCTCTTCCGGGATCCATCGATAGAATCATCACAACGAAACCGAATACGCCTACCGACACGTTTACGTTTAGTACCGGGTCTTTCAAGCCGACGGCAAGCGTGGCATTGGAAAAGAAAGACCTTAAGGACTTAGTCAACGTGTTTCCAAATCCGTATTTGGGTTTCAACGCTTTCGAGCAAAACCGATTCCAGCGTTTTGTGACGTTCAGTCATTTACCGCAGAAAGCGGTCGTCCGTATTTTTAACCTGGCCGGTGTCATGGTCAAAAAACTACAGAAGGATGATGCGTCACAATTTATGACCTGGAATGTGCAAAATGAAGGTGGTCTTCCGGTAGCAAGCGGTATTTATATTGCTCATATTGAATTTCCGGGTTTAAGTCTCAGCAAGGACTTAAAGATGGTCATCGTTCAAGAACAACAATTCTTGCGTAATTTCTAAAAATAATGTGAAGGAATATCAGCGGCTTTGTGTGTCTGCAAGCCGCTGATAACCTGATTTAAACGTAAATTAGAAATGAGAAAGTTAAGTCCAGCAAAGCTAAAGGAGATAAAAAACATGAAAAAAACGTTTAGTAAAATAATTATCCTTTGCCTGGTCTTCTTTATGATGGCCAGTGTCAACGGAAATGCCCAGGAAGTGCGTACCGGAACCAATGCGGCTTCTGAGTTGCTTATTCCGGTGGGCGCCCGCTATATTGCAATGGGCGGTGCGCCGGTTGCCACCGTTACCGGTGTGGACGCCATTTATTGGAATCCTGCGGGTTTGTCCCAATCCAACTATACTGCAGATGTCATGTTTTCTCGCATGACGCATATTGCAGGTATCGACATCAATTATGCTGCTTTGCGGTTAGAATTCGGTGGACTTGGAACCGTGGGTTTTAGTCTCAAAGCATTGGATATCGGTAATATTGCGGTGACCACAGAGTTTGACCCTGATGGTACCGGAGCGATTTTAAATCCGCAATTTGTCACCGCAGGTTTAAGCTATGCGAAAACCTTAACGGATAGAATATCTGTCGGTGCTACGGTAAATATCATTTCAGAAACCCTGGAGAGAGTCAATGCCACCGGTGTGGCGTTTGACTTTGGCGTGCAGTACCACGGTTTAGCAAATGTTGAAGGCCTGAGCGTCGGCGTTGTCGTGAAAAATCTTGGCCCGAGTATTGGATTCAGCGGCTCCGGTCTCTTAAGAGATTCACGGGTTAGCAATGTGGATCGTGGATCGTCTCCGCTTCAAATCCAGACTCAAAAAGATGAATTGCCATCCTATATCGGGCTCGGTCTTTCTTATGATTTGAAGCTTAACGATAAAAGTAGCGTCATCATTTCAACATCCTTCCAGGATAACAACTTCTCAGATGACAGCGGTCTTTTTGGTGGCGAATACAACTATGATAATCTATTCTATGTTCGCGCCGGTTACAGTGTCGTACCTGACGCTGCAACAGACGTTAATATTTATGGATTCACTGCAGGTGGCGGTATTCATTACGACTTCAAAAATTTAGGTATTACGGTTGACTACGCTTACCGTAACGTTGATTTCTTCGATGCCAGCAATGTGTTTACTATCGCATTGGGATTCTAATCGGGGACTACAATCGTATACCTTGGAAGTTAAAGGGTTGGGCATGTCCCAACCCTTTTTTTTGTTGCACTCGCAGGCGCTGAAGCCTACGGTACAAATTCACTTTTATCTTGTCACCTTGAGGAACGTAGTGGAGTCGAAAGGTCTTAACACAGAAATGAATTTCAGAACAAGGAATAGCGATTTTTGATATAAATAAGACGCAGGTATACGGAAATAGGGGAGATGGGGGACGGCTACAGGTTTTTACAATTTGACATGGTGATAGAGACTGGCACCGATTTTTTGGTGCTTTTCAGTAACCTTCGGTGTTTGATGAAATGCTCAAACAGGACGGAGGCGCCGGCACATCAATGTTCTTGTTGCAGGAAGGTTTTTGCATCTGCGGGCTACAGCCCACGCGATAGCTCTTTTCTCTTGTTCCAAAATTTCTATTTTGGAACATACTTGCCGGGAAATTGCCGGATTCGGAATGACCATTAAATTGGTGTTTTCGTTAAAACATGAAATAAAAACCTTGAAACGAATAGATATTAATTTGTAATTTAGGGTTGTATATCGCAATCGGATGTTGCTTTGGAATGCCAGCTGAACAGACATGTTTTCCAGGCACAAGGCACGAAAAATCATTTAACCTTTATTCATCAAATAAACCAAAAGAAATCGTATGCGTAGATGTAAATTGTATGTTTTAATGTATTGCCTTATTGTATTATTAATAGCTATCCCACACAGCTCTACTGCATTGGGAAAACAGGACCGGCTTAAACCAAGTCTGGATGTTGCACAATATAAGGATAGTCGAACAAAAAACGATTATGTAGAAATATATTATTCCCTGCCGCAGGCGTTACTGAAATTTGTGCGCAATGATAGTGCTTCCTTTGTGTGTAAGCTCGTTTTGGATTTGGAAATGTACCATGACAAAAAATTATTGGCCAATAAGATCTGGAAAATTGAGAAACAAATTGCCGATACCACCTCGATTCAAGAAGGGAGTCAGTTGGTAGATTTGATACGGTATTTTGTGGATGATGCGGGCGCCTATAGAATTAAATTAAGGGTGCGGGATATGTACCAACCGGAGGCTGTGGATAGTGCGCAAACCGTGTTTACGGTAAGGAAAGCCGACGAGTCAGACGTGCACATTAGCGACGTAGAATTAGCCACCAATATTAGACGCTCCACAGCAGATGATAGTCAGAGTAAACTCATCAAGAATAAATATTTGATTTCTCCCAATCCGTCGGGTTTGTTTGGTGAAGGAAGTTCACGTGTTTATTATTATTACGAAACCTACAATTTGTCCACTTATAAAAGTCGGTCGCCAAAGTATCTGGCTGTATCCATGATTCAGGATGCCTACGGCAACAAAATAGACGGTGTAGGTGTTACTTACCGGACCAGAATAATTAAGCATGATGCAAATGTGGAGCTGGGCATGTTAAATGTTTCCAATTTGCCTTCCGGGAAATATAAACTTATTTATGGCATTGCCGACAGCGCCAGATCTTTGTTGGCAAGTCATGAAAAGGATTTTTTTATTTACAATCCGGATGTACCATCAACACAACTGGAGGATCAAGGGAATTATGGTCCTATAACATTGTTAAACGGCAAACAGTTGGATGAGGAGTTTCGTTTTGTGCGCTACATTCTTTCAAAGGAGGAAAAGGAAGTTTATAATGGCATGACCAATGATGAGGCAAAGCGAAAATTTCTCTATGAGATATGGGCAAAGCCCAGGAACGATTTTAGCGTTACCGGGATACCGTTCAGAGAAGAATATCTCGCCAGAGTTCACTTTGCCAATGAACATTATACCTCGGTATTCGGACCTGGCTGGAACAGCGATCGCGGACGTGTATTTATTTTGTATGGCTCTCCTTCCAGTCTGGAAAGGTTCCCGAGCACTCAGGAATTATTGCCTTATCAAATATGGACCTATGATTTTTTGAAGAAGCAGTCCGGCGTAAAATTTGTTTTTGCCGATAAAGCCGGTTTTAATAAATATGAATTAATTCATTCAACATTAAGTGGGGAACTCCAAGATTTTTCCTGGAAAAAGACTATCGCACGGGGCACGAATGAGAAAATATTTAAATAATAAGGTTGCAACTATTCGTAAACGATTTTTTTTAAGTTATGTTATTTTTGTTTTCATTTTACTGTTTTTATCCTGTCAAAAGAAAGTTGAAATTGTAGAAGTTTCTGTTTGTCCTGAGGACCTTAAAGCCAATTTGTATTTCAGGGGATATGTCACGGATAATGAGGAAGAACTTGTTAGCCAGATATATGATTTTAGCAGAAAAGTTGTCAGAAAAGACACAGTAGATGGTAAACCTGTTTTCGTTTTTGAATCCAATGGAAAGGATAATTATTACTTTCGGGATGAGGAAGGGACTGTCTGGCAAAAAATTTCCGAGAATTTAAGTGATCGGGTTGTTACTTATGGCTACTCTTTTAAAAAGCCGTTTGTTTTGAACAGTTGGAATATTTTGTTGAAACAAACCGAAGGCGAGGGTACAAACTGGTCTGAGTTTGTGGATACCACCTTTACTGTTCTAACCCTAAAAGGAAAGCCGCAAAAGATCCGTTATATACATGTGGGTAAAGCCAAAAACAATGGATGGCAAAACGTTTTTATTCCACAAACCTATCGTTACGAAAAGGCGATCGATGCCTATTGGTATAAACTCAGTACATTAATACTAAATGAAACAACGGGCGATACGTTATTTGTTAACCGTGGCACAGCTCATCAGTATTTTATTGAAAAATTAGGTGCCGTTAAGTATATCACAGATTTTATTAAAAGGGAGAAAGATAAACCTCAAGTCAGACTGCATGGTACCTGGGAATTAGTACGAATAGTACAGTAGCCTGTTTCATTTCGCAATCTGAAGTGAAGATTCTATTTCGGGGAATAAACCCGGTCTTGGATTTGTACCTAAAACAAAACGGTTTTTCTCTCATGTAAGGTAATTACTGCAACCTCTCTTTGATCCCGATGGGCCGGCTTTACGATGTCGGTTACAGAGCATATCTTTTCGCAACGCACAGGGTAGAAGGAGCCTGAAGATGCATAGAAAGAGGCAGCCTTAATTTCCGTTAAGGAAGGGAGCATAGCCGGATTAACTTTCCGACAATATTTTATTTGTTTTTTTACGAAATAGTCTATTATAAAAAGCCGGCGAGCCTGCGGTCTCCTTGTGGATTCTGCCCTTTTTATCCCTCCAAATAGTGGGGTGTCATGATGAAAAAAATCATCTTATCCATTCTTATGATAGGAATTTTATTCGACTATCCAATGACAGCCTGGTCTCAACAAAAAACCATTTCCGGTTTAATACGGGACATAAATACGCATACGGAATTAAAATCGGTCAATGTTTATCTGAAAGGCACGGATATTGGCACCACCAGTGATGTTTCCGGGCGATATAAATTAATCATCGTAAATTCCAAGCGGAATCCCACTATCGTTTTTAAACATATTGCCTATATTACCCAGGAAATCCCCTATGATTCGTTGAAAGCGCTGTTTCATGTGGATTTACAGCCTCGGGTGATTCCTTTGCAAGGTGTGTCAATTGAAGAGGAGGGAATCGGTCGAAAAGATATCGACAAAGATCTCCCCCAGACCATTTCCGTCATTGAAGCCCGAAACTATGAAATACGCGGTTTTGTGGATGCTGGCGACTTGCTCCGGATAGACCACAGTGTCCAGGTAGATGAAGAGCTTAGCGGACAGAAAACAGTGACTATCCGTGGTGGCAATTCTGATGAAGTCGTCGTTTTGTACAACGGCGTAAAGATGAATAATGCTTTTGATAATGTCTTCGATTTGTCTTTGATAGACTTAGAGGATATAGAGAGATTTGAACTTATAAAGGGTAGTAATACCTCTCTGTATGGCCCGGAGGCCTTTTCCGGAGTCATCAATATTGTGCCCAAAATGCAGCAGGATTATAATATCCGTTTCCAGCAGCGATTCGGCACTTACCGTTCCGGGAATTGGGGACTGCATTTGTTTAAGAAATATAAAAAGTTGTTTGCATCCTATAGTATCAAAAAAGGAGGGTCGGGCCGGGAATTCATCGATGCCGATACGGATCATAGCAAACTGGAAAACGCTTCCACGCACCATAACGGGACTCTTAATTATACCCTGATAAACAGTCGCGGTGAGAAAATAGGAACTATGGGCGGATTATTGGTTTATAGTAAATTGAATTATCAAAATACCCGGGATGCGGAGAAATTAAATAATTATAACGGTTTGTTTTCCATGAAATATACCGGTCGTATTTTAGGTGTTGAGCATTTGGATCTGACGGCTTCTTTCAAACAGTTAGATGAACAGCAATTGTTTAACAGCGCAAATGTAAATATAAATAGGAAAATAAATGATGATGCCTATTTTCTGAATACTCAGAAAATGTTTAAACTCAATGATGTCCAATGGTTATTTTCCTATCAATATCAGTATAACAAACTTGATTTCCTGGATGACCGGACCTCAGAAAATATTACTCAGATTGGTTTGAAGGGGTCAAATTTTACCCGGAATCATCATGGTTTTGTTTCAATTCTGAAATACCATGGTGAGACCCAATCAGAGTTTATGCAGCACATTGATCTCGATGTGAGCCTGCGTCATGACCGTGTAAATGACAAACAAACCAATCCTGAATTTCGCACCGGCGGGTCTTCTGAAAGCTCTTCTGCGGGTCGTGGAAATCCAGCGGGTGAATTTGATAGAAACCATTGGAATGAGACCGTGTTTAAATTTGCACTCAATGCTACCGGTTTGAAAGATGATTTGCTCTTTAATGCTTACTTCAATTTTGGCTCTAACACCAAATTCCCCACATTATTTCAGGAAATCAGTTCGCCTCTGGTTTTTACTTCTCAATCCACTAAACCGGATTTAAGTCCCGAGAAAAACAAGAGTTTTGAAATTGGAGTAAAAGTAACCCGGGATGTACATGGGAAATCGAATATTTACGGATGGCAGGTGTCTTCCAGTTATTTTCAAAACCATTACACAAATAAGTTTAGGATTTTTACATCGCCCCGGACGCCGCTGTCTTTTTATGATAATATACAAAGTGCCAATATCTCCGGTTTTGAAGGAAAAGCGGGTGTCTTTCTCTTTAAAAAGAAGGTAACGGTCGATATCGGTTTGTCTAAGTATTTTATTTCTGAGAAAGCCGCCTTTCCATTTAAATCCGACCATAAGAGAACATTAACTGTTAATATTGACCATGCCGGTTATTCATTTCAATTATTCTGGTTTACAGAAAGCGAACAAGCAGCCTGGTTGCGTCTTCAAAATGGTGAATTTTCCGAGATTACGAATTCCGGATTTACAAATCTCGATCTGCATTTAAGTAAAACATTTGAATTGTTCCATCTTAAGGTTTTTGCAAATGCAAGCGCACGCAATATTCTCAATAAAGATAGGCTGATTCTTGAAGGTCTGGCAACCCGCGACCGGCGATTTTATCTGACAGTGGGCGCCCAATATTAGGATGATAGGAAGGTTTGACGCTTTAAATCGTAATTTAGGCGATTGGACGTATTTGATTGTGAGAATGTCCGGTTTGCGCGGGCGAGGAGTTTTTAGTATGAAAGCCGTTTATTTTAATAGCTGTTTACTCTTGCTGAGTGTTACTGTTTTTTTGAGCTGCACGTCCAATCCTGTTGGAGAAAACGGAATCAGTAGTGGAAAAAGTTCCATTAAGGGCCAGGTAAAACTCAGCGAAATGTTGAGCCCCGATAATGTCTTCGTGTGGTTAGAGGGTTTTGATATAGGTACGAGGACCGATGCGCAGGGTAATTTTCAATTTATTTTGCCGCCTCCCGGCGCGCAGAGTAACTCTAAGGGTGTAACAGGGGCGTTTATGATTTATTATTATGTGGATAATTATGCTTTAGCGTCTACGCAGGTTTCTACACAAAACGGTTTTTTTATTTATTCAACGGATGAAATAAACGATCGGGGCGAGCTACGGAAGCCCAAGTTTATGCTGCAACGCTTAAAAGTGAGCATAAAATTATCTTCTACCGTTTTTTCCAACTCAGAGTTAAGTACCGCACCTGTTCTGCTAAGAGTCGATGTCGCTTTGTCAACCACAACCGATTCAGTTGTGGTTTTCTACCCCGGTCTGGTGAATGATATTTTCGGTCCGCTTTTATTCCGCAATGTCGAAACCAACGATATTCAAATAGTGGGTTCTCAAATTACAGCCGTTGTCTCCAGTGCGCTAGATACGTTGAAAAATAATAAACCACTTTTTCGTTCAATGGTCCTGGAGATGACCGGAAATCGTTTTGCATCCGGTCAATATGAGGTGATGCCTTATGTTTTAGTTCATGATCAATTTGTTCCCCCCAATCTCATTGACAGCATTGGCCAAAACGTGAAAAAATTAGGTCCTGATTATATTGAGTTGCCAATAAAACGTGAAGGGTCAGAAAGGTTTTTGACCATTACGGATTAGTGGGAAAAAATCTTCACCGCGGTTTCACATTGACCTGCGTGCCCCCATGCTTCAAAACAATCCTCAAATCGATTCGTGGACTGTTCGGCCTGAGAATTTCAGGCCTCACGAAGAATCCGGTGTTTTTAACAGGTGTATAGCGGCAGCCTTTCTTTAGCATTTTTCATGCTTGTTTCTTTAGGAGTGATTTAGTATTATATAGAGAGAAAAAAGCACCTGGGTCTCAGCGAATACGTGGTATTTTTCACAAAATGTGTCATTCCGAATCTGAAGGTTTCCGGGTGAGAATGCAAGGATAGAAGAAGCATTTTCTGCGCATCCCTGAGTTGAGTAAACTCTAATACTCCTTTTTATTTCAAAGTAACGAGGAACTTCTATGCGACCACTATCGACAAGAATACAACAGATACGTCCATCGGGAATCAGACGCATCTTCGATCTCGCCTGTGCCAATCCAGACGGCATTGATTTATCTATTGGAGATCCTGATTATGATATACCGGTTCTGGTAAAAGAGGAAGCGATATCCGCCATTAAGAATGGCATGAACGGCTATGTGTCCACACGGGGCATTGAAGAACTTCGCCGCGGAATTGTTAAAAAACTAAAAGCGAACGACCTGCATTTTGAGGATGTTTTAGTGACTTCCGGAGCCACGGGCGGTTATTATTTAAGCATGTTAACTCTTGTAAGTCCGGGGGATGAAGTCCTGATTGTCGACCCCTACTTTGTCGCTTATGCGAATGTGGTCATTATGTGCGGCGGTACACCGAAGCTTATCGATACTTACCCGGAATTCCATTTACGTGAAGATGCCATTGTTCCGTTAATTAACGACAAGACAAAAGCCATCGTTATCAACAATCCTAACAATCCAACCGGTGTTGTGTATAGTCGGAAAGAATTACAGTTGGTGGCGGATATTGCGACAGAATACGGGTTGTATATTATTTCAGATGAAATTTATGATCAGTTTGTATTTACACCGGAACGCTTTGTGAGTTTAGGCCATTTATCGAAAAATGCTATTGTCATAAGCGGGTTTTCAAAGACGATGGGTATGACAGGGTGGCGTTTAGGTTACGTTTCAGCCTCTCATGAAATTATCGACGCCATGGCAACTTTTCAGCAATATTCTTACGTTTGTGCAAATTCAGTTGCTCAACACGCAGCAATTAAAGCTTTGTCAACCGACGTTTCTATGCGGGTAGCTGAATACAAACAACGCCGGGACCTGGTCTATGACGGTCTGAAAGAGTTGTTTGTGATGCGCAAGCCGGAAGGGGCGTTTTATTTATTCCCAGAGGCGCCGGGCATGGATGCTGAAAAATTTGTAAATATGGCAATTGAGCAGAATGTTTTCATTATTCCGGGGAATGTTTTTTCGTTGAAAAATAGCCATTTTCGAATTTCCATCGCCGCCGACGAAAGTAAATTAGGCCGGGCTGTGGAAATATTAAACCGAATTGCGAAATCGATATGCTGAATTTTGAATGGTGTTCAGGGTGAGGCTATGGCTAAAATCCGGTTGATGAACACAGGTGATTTACGCCGGGTGAACTTGACGCTTTCCAAGGCTTTCACACATACAAAAATCCAGGAAGGTCTTTCTAAAAAGTCAGCACATGTTCTTCCTGTACGGCTGGACTTTCTGGAGATGTATTTGTCCGCTAATCCCGAAGGCTGCTTTGTTGCCGAGGACGATGATAAAGTTGTCGCTTTTTGTTTCAGCCGGCGATGGGGTAAAACGGGTTGGTTAGGCCCCTTAAGCGTCCTGCCATCGCATCAGAATAGTGGCATTGGTAAAGCGATTGTGAAAACAGGGATAGAGACATTGAAAAAGGCGGGTGTGTGTACCCTTGGACTAGAGATGGTTGCGGGTTCTCCAAGAAATCTGGCTTTTTATTCAAGGTTGGGATTTAGACCTGTGACACTAACCGTCGATCTGTTTGCTCCCATTGAAATTATGAATGATAGTAAAATATCTTCTCACTACACAGTAAATTATTATCATTCCTTAGAGAAAAAAGAACGTCTTGATTTTATTCGTTCCTGTAATAAATTGTCCAATTCCTTGCAAGCGGGGCTTGATTATTCGAAGGAGATTGAATTAGTCAATCAATTTAAATTTGGCGATGCGTGTTTGATAAAAAAAAGTGACGCGATCTGGGGATTTATTTTAGCACATACGGAGCCGTATTCTTCAGAGGAGCCCCGACAATTTTTAAAGGTCAATATTTTGCAATTAGCTGCCAATCTACCTGTGAGGGAACTTTTTGACGTCCTTGTTGTTTTAAAGCACTGGGCGATGCAGGAGAATCTAACCAGGGTTTATTTGAGGGTCCCATTAAGTTACTACCCTGCTTTTGAATATTTGCTGACCATGGGATTCAAATTACTGCATACGGATTTAAGATTGACTTTAAACGGTTTTGATCTCAACGATTCTTCTGCCGCGGTAAATTTCAGTAAGTGGGAATAATTTTCATTGAATTATAAGAGTGATTCAGTTATATTGCATACAAGCTAATACCTACCCGCTGAAAGTAAAATCAATAAATTGCTAATACCGATTATCCAAAAACAATTTATACAACTTATACAACCCGATGACGCTTAAGGGAATTTATTCGCCAATTGTCACTCCCTTTACAGATGATAAAGTTAATTTACCGTACTTTGAAGAAAATATTTCGCAGTGGAATTCTTCGAGGCTTTCCGGTTATGTTGTTTTCGGTTCGACCGGGGAATCTGTTCATCTCACAGATGCTGAAAAAATTGATCTGCTTAAATCTGCAAAAGCTGTTTCCCTACCGGAGAAAGTACTTATTGCCGGTACCGGTAAGGAATCGACGCAACAAACGATTGCCTTCACTAATATGGCAGCAGCAGCGGGTGCTGAATTTGCCCTGGTTATCACACCACATTTTTATAAAAAACAGCAGATCGACACAATGATGCTGGCGCATTTTTCAACCGTGGCGGACGGGTCTGATATTCCGGTTATCATTTATAATGTGCCAAAATTCACCAATGTGGATCTACAAAAAACGGTGATCTGCAATTTGGCTCAACATCCGAATATAGTTGGAATAAAAGACAGTTCCGTTAACATTCATAAGATAACCGGGGTGATCGAAGAAACGCCGGATGATTTTTGTGTTTTATTAGGGAATGCCAGTTTGTTACTACCCGGCCTGTTAATGGGTGCAGATGGCGCCATTCTGGCCTTGTGTAATATTGCGTTTAAACAAGTTACAGACGTATATGACACATGCTTAGCTCAATCGTACACCATTGCGAAAAGCAAATTTACGTTTTTAATGCCTCTCATTCAATCTATCTTGAATACTTATGGCATTCCAGGCATTAAAGCGGCAATGGACATGGTTGGGTTTCACGGTGGAGAAGTGAGAAAACCTTTGCTACCCCTCGATAGCAATTCACTTGAGACTGTTAAGTCTGTTCTAAAAGCATCTCAATTGATTTCATAAATAATTTATTAAAGGAACATCTGATGATTAAATTAATTGACAAAACTGTGGACGGTGTGGTGGTTTGTGCCATTGAAGGAAAGCTCTCCGGAATTGAAGGAAAAGGCAAAGTTCAAAAAATGATTAAGGAATATCTTGACCATGACATTGTAAAAGTAGTGTTGGATTTATCAAAAGTGAGTTGGATTGACAGCACAGGTTTGGGAGAATTGATAGCGTCGCTTTCATCGACAAAAAAAAGAGGGGGTAATTTGGTATTATCCAATATTCAATCCCCGGTTCAAAGCCTCCTGAAAATGACGAATCTAACCCAAATATTTGATACATTTGAAACGGTGGAAAATGCATTAGCCAAGCTGAGTAGTCAATAACCGCTATGCAGCAACTTTATAGTAGAAATCCAAGGATAATATAGCTGATAATTGCAACTGCGCCTGTAACAATTGCATAAGGTAGTTGCGTCCTCACATGGTCTATATGATCACAAGCTGCTGCCATGGACGAAATGATGGTTGTGTCGGAAATGGGAGAACAGTGATCGCCAAAAATCCCGCCGCTCAATAGCGCTCCCAGCGTCAATGACATATTCACATCCATGATGCCGATTAACGGGATACCGATTGGGACCATGATTGCAAATGTCCCCCATGATGTTCCGGTAGAAAAAGCGATAAATCCTGAAATCATAAACAGCACAGCAGGCACAAACTCAACTTTTATATTCGCCTTCGCCAAATGTGCAACATAAGGTCCGGTTCCAAGTTCCTTACAAATATCCCCGATTGCGAAGGCCAGCATCATGAGTAAAGCCAACGGCATAAGACCACCTAATCCCTTGAAAAAAAGATCTACCGTTTCTTTCAGATTAAAGATGCTTTGTATCCGATATGCAAGAGCGGCTACAAGAATTGCCGCTAATACAGCCCAGAAAACAGATGTCGATCCAGAGCCATTCATGATATTTCCATTTCCGGTGATGAGAAGACTGACAGGCATCATGAAAATCATCACTGCGATAGGTAGGATCATATTTATCGCCTTCGGTTGTATGCCGGGTTTTGCTTCGATAGCGATGACTTCATCTGCCACCAAAGGTTCTGCATCTTCCCGGTGAACTTTTCCTTCTTCACGAGCGCGCTTTTCAGCTTTTGCCATTGGCCCAAAATCTTTTTCGGTGAGAATGACGGTAAGTACCATTATGAGAGTCAAGATGGCATAGAGATTAAACGGTATTGATTTCAGTAGAGTGATGAGAGGAACATCGATATTTTGTGCAGCTAAGAGTCCCATGATAAACGCGCCCCAGCCGTTTATGGGAATGAGAATGCAAACAGGCGCCGATGTTGAGTCACAGATGTAGGCCAGCTTCTCTCTGGAAATTTTTAATTTATCAAAAATAGGTCGGGAAACGGAGCCGGTAACCAGGCAAGTGATACTGGATTCAACAAATATCACAACGCCGATCAGCCAGGCGAGCAAACCGGCCTTTTTCGTTGAATTCACCAGCCCCTTTTTAGAAATCCATTGAATGAAACCGTCCACACCACCGGAACGTTGTGTGAAGGCAATCAAGGCGCCCACCATGGCGCTGAAGGCAATAACTTTAGTGTTGCCGCCATCCTGAAATACACGGATGCAGGTTTCCAGGGCTTCTGCAAGCCCCGTTAAAGGATTACCGCCGCTTAGAATTGTGGCGCCTAACCAGATGCCAAAAAACAGTGAAATAAAAACCTGTTTGGTACGGATAGCGAGGATAATTGCCAAAACAGGTGGTAAAATTGAAAGCCAGCCGCTCGTTTCCAAAGGCAACCTTTTATCTGTCTGTAAGAGAAGAAAATGCAAAAGGTGAATTAAGAAATTCACCGGAAAATAGGAAGAGAATGAAAATACTGGTCATAGCTTGTTGGTTCTCTTTAAAGTCATCGTGCAAGGTGTCTTCCCCCTAAGCTTCTTTTTTCCCAGAGAAAAATGGTTTTACGTCATGTAATATTTTTTCCACGATCTCGTTAAAATAATCGGGAGCATTTGGGTTGTATTTAACCGCATGGTTTAAGCAGGCGTCACCAATGCATTCGTCGTGACAAGCGTAGCAGCCGGGGTTTAGCGCTTCAATGCCATACGTATCGCGAATGGCGTAAAGTTTTTTCACTGCTTCCGCCGGTAAAATGGTTTCGCCTCCTAAAACTCTCGCCAAATAGATGATTTTTGCTGAGTGCTCGACCCGCTCCAGTTTGAAATACGCATCGAGGAGATCTTTCCCGACCGTAACAACACCGTGATTTGCCATGAGAAAGGCATCATGTGAATGAATGTACGGTTTTAGTGAATCCGGCAATTCCTGCGTCGAGGGCGTTCCATAAGCTGCCAGTGGCAC
>CAYVXE010000025.1:0-46114 GCA_964455375.1 uncultured Calditrichaceae bacterium | reverse complement strand
GTCAAAATAAAAAACGGGACTTGATTGTATTATCAAGCCCCGTTTTCTCATAAACCACGGACGCTGAGTACAAAAATTCCTTCAATGCCCCAATTTTATCCGGAGCTGTTGGCCACCTATGATTTTTTTTTCGCCAACACAGCATAACTGCACCTCTCTTCTAAGCAGTTACAACTAAGTGATGAGTCTCTGAAAAAAACGCTTAACGATTGTTTTGCCAAAGATTCCGGTTTTTGTTCTCAACATATTATACAACTTGAAATCTTGAAAAGTCGCATTTTTTTAATTGTGTCTGAATACTATTTCAACAGCATCATTTTTTGCACATTCGTAAATTTGCCGGCAGTCAACCGATAAAAATACAAACCGCTGGCAAGGTTCTTTGCTCTGAATTGTACCTCATAAACACCGGCAGAATATCTATCATTCACAAGTGTCTCGACCTTCTGCCCCTGCATATTGAAAACATCAATCTTCACCACTCCGGATGTGGGAACGGCGAAACGAATCTGTGTTGACGGATTGAAGGGATTCGGATAATTCTGGTGCAATTGAAACCTTTTGGGAATTTGCGATAATTTCAGATTATTATTGACCGCAGTAATATTAACATCAAATCTACTTAGCACCATGAAGCCGTTTACAACATAAAGTCCATCTCCTTGAGAATATTCTACCGTTACTGTCCAGTCTTGTTGTTCACCGAGCTGGTAGACGCGGTAACCGATAGCTTCACCTGTCCGGAACCCATCGACCTCAATCGTCTGCTCATCGTCTCCCCAAACAGTAATAGACAGGTTTTTCCCCTGCCATTGTTTCCAGCCACAACAAAGACCGTCAGGCGTAAATACGCCGACATAGCTACCACTTGCCAGGGGCGTACCATTGATATTCAGGTTAGCGCTGGCAGGCAAAATTACCGTCGCATTATTGCCGGTATTGACCATAAAACTCCAATTCTCAGGTAATTGGTTGATCAATTTACCGGTAGCAAAAAAACCAGATGCAAACTGATAATTACTGCTGACTGCCGTGCCAACAGCTACCGGCTGTCCTGTTGCATCAAAAGCGTTATAATTTGTTGACTGAGATGCAGCGCCAGATTGATCCAACACCGACTTTTTTATCCGATAATTGGTGCTGGATTGCGCGAATATTATCCTCTCATTTATAAATATAAAAATTAATGAGAACAACAATACGCTGCAAATCCATCTTTTATATTTAATCATTTCTGTTCTCCAAATTAGTTAACGGTACATAATTAATCCTCATTGACTCGGGCATACCGTATTCTTTGGGATGAAGATACTTGCCCCGCTCATCTCCTGTCTTCTCAGCCTCTACCTTAATCCGATGAGCATTGGCGTAAGCATCATGGCGAATGCCTGTGACCTGCCAGGAGACTTCCATTCCTGGCGTGCCGCCTGCTATCTTAAAATGGTTCCCTGTAATCTTCTCCGCAATGTAAACCGGTGCAAAACCGCCGATGCAGGTAAGCTGGTACCTGAAATCCTTGTTCAGTACCTCAAACCAATCCGGGAGTTCCACAGTAGCTTCTCCGCTGGCATCAAATATTACATTGCCGTTGTACACGTTCATCATGTCCGGGGACTCTACAAAGGAGTGTTGCAGATATTTGTTCGTAGGATCAAGAGGATGGTCAATCTTAAACGAACCTGCCGACTTTGAAAGCGTACCTGTAATAGTGACATTACCTTCAAAGTATCCAGCGTAGCTGCTGCTTCTGCCATACACGCCGAAGAGGTTGCCGTATCCATACACACCGTAGCCGTTGCCTGCAAGATATCCGTAGTTGCTGCCGTATTGGCCATACACACCGTAGGTGTTGCTGCCGAGATAGCCGTAGCGACTGCCGTTTTTGCCATACACGCCGTAATCACTGCTGCCAAGATAGCCGAAGTTGCCGCTGTTGCTGTAGCCCTCCACAGCGAAGCACCCACTGCTGCCCCAGCCGTACACACCATTGCCACCACCGCCAAGATACCCGTAACAGCCACTGCTGCCGTATCTGCCATACACACCGTAGCTGCCGCCCCCAAGATAGCCCCAGTTACCGCTGCTGTGGTGCTTGCCATACGCACCATAACTACCACTGCTGCCAAGATATCCATAGTTACCATCGCTTCCGTGGCCGTACACACCGTGGCCACTGAGGCCAAGATAGCCATAGTCACCTCCCATATGACCCTCCACACCAGCGCTATTGGTACCAAGATAACCATTTGAACCACTGCTTGTGCTTCTGCCTATGATTACACCCGAACTCGAACTCGATAATTCAAGAGGTACTGCAATATTCAGCGTAACATCTCCTGATGTTCCTCCACCACTTAAACCTGTCCCCGCATTTACCGCAGTTACATCTCCACCTCCACCCCATGAAGCAGATATTGTGATCTTGTTGTTCCCATCATCGGGAGTGATTGTGACGTTGCTGCCGGCTACAAGATCAACATTGCCGCCATCGTTTGTAACACCATCCAGGCTGCTGAGAACATTTACAGAAAGATCAGCAGCAGTCAAGCTGTTGTTTTTTACCTCTGCACTCCCCACGGAATTATCAGACATCATGACATTTGTGATGCTGTTTGACTGTCCCTCGTTCACATACTGACCATCAGTGTAGGTCGTGTTGAGCGCTACAACATTAGCGCCGGCGGTAATGCCTGTTCCTGTACCCACATTAAGCGTAACGTCACCCGATGTTCCCCCACCACTCAAACCTGTACCCGCAATTACAGATGTTATATCGCCACCTCCAGTTCCACCTGAAGAGGAAATAGTGATACGATTATTTGCATCATCCGGTGTAATGGTGACGTTACTTCCTGCCTCAAGTTCTATATTTCCACCATCGTTGGTAACCCCACTTATGCTGCTGACGATATCAGGAAATATTTTGCCCTCTGTAACTGCGTTAGTCTGTACCATGCCAGTCGAAATTGAATTTGGCTGATCAGTCTTCACGAAAGAAGATGCTCCCAATCCTCCTAAGCTGTCCGAATTATTGCTGTGAAATGAATACCCAACACTCACCAGCTTTTTCCTTGGCGCCATCTCTAAATCACTACCAACCTTTAATGAAAGATATCTGTCGTCTCCATCAAAAATAGAATAGGGTATCGGATTCGCCGAGCCGAGGAGAACATTGAAAACTCCATCAGTAATTGTTACTGTTTGTGTCTCTGTCCATAGAGCACTACCGCCTGTTGCTGTTGCATAAATACTAAACTGAACAGAAAGACTGTCGTTAACAGGATTACCATCAGCATCTGTCAAAACACCCTGATAATTCATGAGCCGTGGCACCTGAGCATAAACCCCGAATGTTACGAGTAAAACGAAAGCAAGAACACACAGGCCGAGAAAATATTTTTTTAACATGATGCCCTCCTTCAAATTTTGTGCACCCCTTATTTTTTTATTATTTTGTATATCATAATCTTTGTCTCCTACCAAATTGAGGGCACTAACCCGGATAAGCGGAAATCCCAAAAACCAAATCCCAAAATGAACCGACAAGGTATTTAATAAGTTTAGTCGATAAAATATCCCCGTAACTTACGTAATAACGTTATTAGCGGCGACGATCAAAAATATCTTACCAAAAAATGGCAGAATTTGACCTCTCAGGCACTAACAAAACATACAGCCTTTACGACGTCTCCTTACAAGAATGCGAAAATTCTAAATCAAAAATCCTGTTTATGATAACGTCGCATTTCTTTAAGATTCCGGCGTTCCGCTTTGATAGAATATCCTGGAATCATTATTATCAAATCGTTTCGAAAAGTTGAACCTGAGCTCAGAAATTCAGTGGAGATAAATCAATCACGCAGGTAGGCGTCTTCGAAAAGACCCTATCGCGCAAGAAGTGGAAAACGTTCCCGGTAGCGATTCAGGCTGCGTTTTCAGATGGGGAAGGGAATCAAAATGTTTGTCGACAGACTCGGGAGAGAAAAAGACACCGTTTTGCTTTTAGAACAAATCTCTCGCCCGTTAGGCAAATGGAACTCTGACAGGGTTTAAACCCTGTCAGAGTTATGCCCAAAATTCATAAATTAGAATCCTACTTTATTCCCGCAATTTTTTCCAGCATGTCGGTGGTCAGCGATTTCGGCCGCTCCAGCGCCTGGCCCACGGCGCGATCCCAGATGAGATTGCTGAGCACACCGATGGCCCGTCCGACGCCAAACATCACCGTGTAGAAATCGTACTCTTTGACGCCATAATGCCACTGAATGACTCCAGAATGGGCATCCACATTCGGCCACGGATTTTTTGCTTTCCCCTGCTCCACAAGAATCTGCGGCACCACTTCATACAGCATGCTCACGAGTTTAAACATTTCGTCATCCGGCAGGTGTTTTAAACAGAATTCCCGCTGTGCCATGTAGCGCGGATCGGTCTTGCGTAGTACCGCATGACCGTAGCCGGGAATGACCTGTCCGGCATTCAAGGTATCCCAGACGAATTTTTTCAGTTCATCTTTCGTGGGAAGTTTGTAGTTCATCTTTTCCATTACGGTTTGAATCCAGCGTAGGACTTCCTGATTTGCCAGACCATGCAGCGGACCAGCTAACCCGTTCATCCCGCCTGAAAATGAATAGTAGGCGTCCGACAGCGCCGACCCAACGAGATGCGTGATATGTGCACTGACATTGCCGCTTTCGTGATCACTATGCAGAATGAAATAGAGCCGCGCCAGCTCATCATACGGGTGTTCAATTCCCATCATGTGCGCAAAGTTGGCGCCAAAATCAAGGTTCGGATCCGGTGGAATGATATCGTTGCGTTTATATTTTAACCTGTAAATATGGGCGGCAATTTCCGGAAGTTTGGCCAGTAAATTCATGGCATCCTCGTACATGGGGTCCCAGTACTCCATTTTGCTCATGCCTTCGTTGTATTTTTTTACAAAGACAGACTCCCGTTGCAGCGCCAAAACCGCCGAAGAGAACATGCTCATGGGATGCGTGTCTGCCGGTAAAGCGGCAAGCATATCGTAGACATACTGCGGCACCTTGCTTCTTTGCCGGAAATCAGCGATGATGTCTTTCACGTCTTCATCGGTCGGGAATTCTCCGGTTAACAATAAATAGATATGCCCTTCAACGTACGGCATTTCAGCACCTTGCACCCGCGGAAGTTTCTCCAGACATTCCGGAATGGTGTGGCCGCGAAAACGGATCCCTTCATTGGGATCGAGATAAGAAATGTCCGTGGACAGGCATTTCAGTCCACGCATACCGCCGTAGAACTGACTGATTTTTACCTGATCGACCACGACATTCCCATACTCCTTAACTAATTTGGCAACCCTTTTCTGGTAACCGGGTATTATCTCAGCTAATTTTTGTTTTAATTTTGACATGGTTTGTACTCCTTATTGTAAAATTCTTTATGATATAAAAAATGCAGAAGGGCGGCTTTCGGTATTCTTAGCGCCCTTCTGCGTTTATTTATGCAGCTATTTAATTCCCGGTTCTGGCGATAACCTCATCGGCGGTCTTGCGCACGGAAGCGACCGATTTCTCAAATGCCGCCTTTTCCTGCTCGGTCAAATCCATCTCGATGATTTTCTCCACACCGGCGGTGCCCAAAATCACGGGCACACCCACAAACAACCCTTCGACGCCGTACTCGCCCCGCAATAACGCACTGGCCGCAATGATTTTTTTCTTATCAAAAATAATGGCTTCTGCCATCTCCAGTGCGCTCCATGCCGGTGAAACAAATGCGGAGCCGGTGCCGAGCAATTTCACAACTTCACCGCCGGCTTTGCGGGTCCTTTGTTCGATAGCCTCCAGTTTTTCCGAAGAAACGAATTTCTCCACCGGCATGCCGGCGATGCGGCAGGCGGAACGGATAGGCAGCATATTATCGCCATGCCCACCCAGAACCAGCGCTTCGACATTTTCCACACTCACCCCGGCAGCTTCCGCGACAAAATAACGATAACGCGCAGAATCAAGCACACCGGCCATTCCCACCAAACGCTGCCGCGGCGGTTCTAAATTCGTATACAACCTGTAAACGATGGCATCCAATGGGTTGGCTATGGAAATGATCATTGCATTGGGACAAAACTTCTTAATGCCATCGCTCACTGCATCGGTTATTTTGAGATTCGTCGTCAACAGCTCTTCACGGGACGGAATGGTTCCATCGGGGCGGGTTGTGCGCGGAACCCCGGCCGTGTTAATGACAAGGTCAGCACCGTCGATAATGTCGTATTCCTTCGACCCGTACACACGCACATCCGATGCAATGATGGGCGAGCCTTCCGAAATATCCAACGTTTTCCCTTGCGCTAGATCCGGCCCTTTCACATCGACCAAAGCCACGTTTCGGGCCAGCCGCCGGTGACTGATCTCGTGCACAAGAACACCGCCAATATTGCCCCCTCCAATAACCGCAATTTTATTTAACATAACGTCATTCCTCCTTTTACTTCATCAAAATCATTTTGCGGGTAATGGATTGTGTTCCCGCCTTGATCTGATAAATATAAACCCCTGAACTCACATTTATTGCGTTCCAGTTGACGCTGTACCTTCCGGTGTTCTTCTTTTCATTGACAAGAGTGGCGACCAACTGTCCGGTAATGTTGTACACATTCAAAGTCACGAGGGTTGATTTAGTAACCTGATAGCGAATGGTCGTCTCGGGATTGAACGGGTTCGGATAATTTTGGAACAATTCGAATTTTTCCACAACGTTTGTCGGATGTTCGGCAACGTCGGTCAAAATAACATTCGATTTTTCAATGGCATCATTCAGGAGCGACTGCACATACAGATGATTGTGGGCGCCACCGCTTTCATCCGATTCTGCGTAGCCGAGGTTGAATTTGGCTTCCTCCAATAATTGCAAATTAAGAGAATCACTACTGCCTGCCAAAAAGTTGTCCGCCATCGTGACTTTTATTTGCGCCAGTGAATCCAGGTCCGCAAATTCAGTTTTCCAGGTGTTTACGAGGTTTTGCGCTGCTGTTGCGCCGATGTCGCTATGACAACTTGTGCAGGACGACGTAATGCTGCCATCCTCCTCCTCAATGAAATTCGACCATGAATGTCCTCCAAACATGGAAGAGTTCGCACCATCGATTGTGCTCACATACATGTGACAATCGACACATTGCACGCCGGGCATGGTCAAGGTATCGGCAACGCCAATTCCACCGGTGCCCATTTCGATATTATAACTCAAGTGGTCGGTGTCCGCGAAACGAAGGTTGCCGTGACACTGGCCGCAAAGTTCCTCAGACGTATCAAAAACCTCATACTTTTTCGTTGTCGAATTAAAATATGAGAATTTACCCGGGTCATGCGGATTGTGACAGGTGATACAGGCAACATCGGGCCAATTGGCAGCATCATCCGCGACGGTTGCGTTCGAGAAAACGCCACCGGAAGTTGTAAAAAAATTCGCTAAAGCCTCTGCCTCCGTAATGCCCCCATTTGCCAAAACCGACGTCGGCGCGTGACAGGCGATACAGTCTTCAGCTTGCGGACCGTTAATAACGTCGTCCGGTGTACTCCCGGCCCATGCCTCTCCGAGCTCTCCGGCAACATCGTTTTGCCCACCATGACTGTGCTTACTTAATTTCCAGGCATCCATAACCCGATGATCCGTATCCGCGAAACGCACGGTTCCGTGGCACTGACCGCATAAGTAGGCTGTGTTCTGAACGGTGTCGTACTGCGCCGTAGTAGAATTAAAAATGGCAAATGTTGGCAGCGTTATGGGATGATCGGCAGGAACATTATGGCAACTCACACAGGTTACATGCGGCCATTTTGCACTATCAAGCGCTTGCGTGGAACTGGTAAAGAGGCCATTTGTCGTTGAGAAGAAACGGTTCATAGTCTCCACTTCCGTCATGACGCTATCGACGGTTACAGCCACAGGCGCATGGCATGCGATACAATCTTCCCCAGCTACAACGGAATCGGCGGGCAGACCTGCCCATTCTCCGCCCAATTCAGCGGCAACGTCATTTTGCGTATTAGCATGACGGCCTGCCTGCCAAAGATTTACATTTGGACTGTGGCAAAGTGAACAATCTAACGTGGATTGGGCAAACAACAAATTCGTTAAAACTAATATTAGTAAAATGCTTAATTCATAAACATGTGTTTTGTAAAAAACCCTTTGCATAATAGAACTCCTTTGTAAGTTTAGAAAGCATTTAGAATTATTTTCAATATCATCAAATTCCATACCGAAACCCGCATTGAGAAGCAATATTATTTTAAGGCCTTAAGTAATTGTTTATATTAAAGAATAAAGAAAGACAAAAGACACGGTTAAGGACTCATATTTTGCAGTTTTTTATTAATGAGAATCTGGCAAAAAAAAACTCCCAAAAATGGGAGTTTTTTCAAAGAAACTAAGACACTGAAATTCTGCAGATTTCTTTATCATTTGGATAGCGCTAAATGTCGCACAAA
Organism: uncultured Calditrichaceae bacterium; assembly: GCA_964455375.1. Taxonomy (GTDB): domain Bacteria; phylum Zhuqueibacterota; class Zhuqueibacteria; order Oceanimicrobiales; family Oceanimicrobiaceae; genus CAYVXE01. Next base: position 37,634 of record CAYVXE010000025.1, on the reverse strand, counting down.
GACACTTCAGACAGTTAATATTTGTAACGATTTTTTCCTTTCACGCCTAATTCCTCGAGTTTTCGATAAAATGTGGATTCACTCAATCCCATCGATTTCAGGGTGTGCAAACGGTTTCCATTCCGGCGTTTCAAATTCGTCAGGATGTAGTGGCGTTCAAAATTTTTCACTGCATCGCGCAACGGTTTATTATAATCCAAAACAAGGGTATCATCACATTCGTTGGTGATATTCGGTGGTAAGTCCTTTACGGAGATCATACGATCATCACAAAATATGATGGCTCTTTCAATTACATTTTCCAATTCACGGACTTCACCATGCCAGTGAAAGTTCATAAGAAATTTCAATGCATCGGGTTCAACGCCATGGACTTCTTTTTTCATTTCCGCAGAATATTTCCGGACAAAATGTTGAATCAGAAAGGGAATATCGTCTCTCCGCTCAGCCAGCGAGGGAACAGGAATTTCAAATACATTCATGCGATAATACAAATCTTCCCGAAAGCGTTTTTGCTCGACATTTTCTTTCAAATCTTCGCTTGTGGCAACAATAAACCGTACATCTACAGATACGGATTCCGTACTTCCCACCGGCGTAATATGCTTAAATTCAATCGCACGTAAAAGTTTGGCCTGGTCAGCGAGAGGGATGCGGGATATCTCATCGAAAAAAAGAGTTCCCCTGTTCGCTGCCTGAAACAAGCCGGGCTTGTCTTTTAACGCATTCGTAAAGGCTCCCTTTTTGTAACCAAAATATTCGCTCTCAAATAATGCTTCCGGAATTGAACCGCAATTCACGACAATAAACGGGTACTTTTTTCTATGGCTGTTGCGGTGAATCGCCCGTGCGACTAATTCCTTTCCCGTCCCGCTTTTACCAACAATGAGAACATTACTATCTGTTTTTGCAACACGCTGAATCAGATCACACACTTTTTGCATCGACTTACTGCGGGCGATAATGTCATGAAAACAGCAAGCCTGGTTTAACCAGTGATGCAAAAATTGCGCTTCTTCAATAAATCGCTTATGTTTGAATATTTGTTTAATTTTAATGGTGACGTCCTCAAGTTGCAGGGGCTTAATAAAATAATCTACCGCTCCTAATCGCAGGGCTTCAATTGCGGACCTCACTGTGGCTTGTTTTGTCATAACAATGATAGCCGTTTCCGGGCTCACCTGTGTTAAAATACGAAACAGCTCAAGACCACTCATATCTGCAAGGTCAAGGTCGATCATGGCCAATACGTATTTATGCTGGGTAATTTTTTCTAAAACCTTGCTCCCCGTGTCAACGCAATCAAACCTATATCCTGCACAACCCAACATTTTTGTCAGCTCCGAACAAGCTGACGCGTCTTTCTCTGCAACAATAATCCATCCAGTCATCTTTTGTTCATTCAGTTAATTATTTTAATGTAAAATCAAATGCTTTTGGTTTTACCAATTCGTCATAATCACGATAGCGCATACGAACCACATCTTCATGCGTCCCTGCATTAAATGTGATAAGATGTTCGTATGTTAGATCGGTGCTCACATAGACCGGTATGTCATAAAATTCGCCAAATGGAGGCATGGCGCCAATTTCACAATGGGTACAAATTGCCTCCACTTCATCCTCACTCGCTATCTCTGCCGATTTTACATGTAGAAATTTCTTCACTTTCGCAAGATCAATCTGTTTTGAAGCGGGTAAAACGGCCATACAATACCGGTTTTCCACCCAAAGAATAACGCTTTTTGCGAAATCTGTTCCTTTCGTGTGTGTATCTGCTGCCGCTTCCTGCGCAGTAAAATCCCGCCGATGATGAATCATCTCGTATGGAACAGTATGGGAATTTAAATAATTCTTTACATGTTCTGATGGATTCATAATTACACCCTCCCTTTTTAAAATGTGCATTTAAATCAGGTTGGCATGTCAGGAAATTTTTTCTTTAAAGCGACACAAATCATTTCTCGGCCGAGGTCCAGGCTGATTGAATCAAGATTCAGAATCATATCAAAATAATAAGGCGAATCCCAGTCAGAATGGTAAAATCGTTTAATAAATGAGCGCTTTTCTTTATCCGATTGAATAATTAAACCAGTGGCCTCTTTCCGGGAAAGTGAATTCTTCTGTGCAACCTGGGTGATGCGTTTGTCTATTGGGGAGATAGTACGTATTTTTAATGTTCTGGAATGCGGTAGAATTAAATGACCGCCCCTGCCTAAAACAACAGCCTGACCGCGCTCACCAATGATTCTTAATATCGTGACGAGATGTTTGTAGTATTTGTCACTTCCTAAAGCACGATTATCCAAAAGTGTAAGCACCCAATTATGGATTTCGTTTTGCGTTCTCTCATCAAACATTTCCACCATGTATTTTTGCACATGGGCATGTTCAGCGATATAATCAACTAACTGCTTATCAAACAATTCCCAACCAAGTGATTCAGCCACGTTTGCAGCCAGTTCATCACCCTGACTGCCAAGTTCACTCGAAACTGAAATGCTTGGAATAATTTGTTTTTTATCTCCAATGGTTACTTTTTTATAGGTTCGTTCCCAGAGTTTAAACTGCCTGGATATTTTGTGCTCCATTGGAATGTTATCAGTCAGCTTTGTCATGATGCAACCTCCTTATGAGGCCAAATGTTCATAACACTGTTTAAACAACATGAGTTTTTTTTCTTACCTCCTCCTTTTACTATTTTAAGAGCAGGGGGCGAATCAATCTGAAAAAGTAGATTTTACTGCCCCCAAACATGATTGCATGATTATCTTAAATTATGATTGTGCATCAATAACCGCAATCGTCGTCATATTGACCACATCAATTTCATTAAAATCACCAACCTGCAGCACATGAACCGGTTTGCGCATACCCACCAGAATGGGGCCAACTGCTTCAGCGCCACCTAACCGCTGCAACAATTTATACGCTACATTCCCGGTTTCGAGATTAGGAAAGATCAGCACATTGGCGCCATTCTTGCCAGCCAGGGAACTGAACGGATACGTTTCATCGAGGATCTGCGGAACCACTGCCGTGTCTGCCTGAATTTCACCGTCTATAATTAAATCCGGAGCTTTTCTTTTTACTATTTCAGTAGCTAATCTGACTTTATCTGAGTACGGATGTTTGTTGCTGCCAAAATTTGAGAAAGAAATCATTCCCAGGCGGGGTTCCATATCAAATTGTTTGACTGCATCGGCGCACAACAGTGCGATCTCTGCCAGTTCTTCAGCGGTGGGTTCAATATTTACCGTCGTATCGGCAAAAAACAGAACTTGGTCTTTTACCAACATCATAAATAAACCTGCTACTTTCTGCACATCATCGCGAACACCGATTATTTGCAGCGCCGGACGAATAGTTTCCGAATAGGCCTGCGTTAATCCCGAAACCAGACCGTCGGCGTCTCCCACGTGTACCATCATCGAGCCTAAATAATTCGGACGACGCATCAATTTACGCGCTTCTTCCTGAGTTATGCCTTTTCTCTGTCGCAGTTTATAGAATGTATTTACATAGTGATCAAACTTAGGGAAATCATGCACATCAATAATATCCACACCTGATTTCAGATCCAAATGCAGCTCTTCGATTTTCCCCTGAATGACACGACGGTTTCCCAATAAAATCGGGTGCGCTAAACCCTCATCGAGAACGATCTCACAGGCTTTTAAAATGGGCACGTGCTCGCCCTCCGGATAAACAATACGTTTTGGTTCTTTCTTGGCTTTGTTGATAAACACGCGCATCACTTTACGAGACAAGCCCAACCGGGCTTCCAATTTCTCTTTGTATTCATCTAGGTCGATTTCAATTTGTGCAACCCCGGTTTCCATGGCGGCTTTGGCAACTGCTGAAGATTCCCAAAGCAGTACACGCGGGTCGAACGGTTTCGGAATGATATAATCACGGCCAAATTCTAACCGGTTAATCCGATATGCTTTTATAACTGAATATGGCACCGGTTCTTTTGCCAGGTCTGCTAAAGCGTGTGCAGCCGCGACTTTCATTTTTTCATTAATTGCGGTGGCACGCACGTCCAAAGCACCCCGGAAAATAAACGGAAACCCCAGTACATTGTTTACCTGATTGGGATAATCACTTCTGCCCGTACAAATCATCACATCGTCCCGTGCCGACTTCGCATCTTCATAGGTAATTTCAGGGTCAGGATTTGCCATGGCAAAAATAACGGGGTTGTCTGCCATGGAACGAACCATCTCCTTAGTGACCAAGTCAGGACCGGAAACACCGGCAAAAACATCAGCGTCTTTCAGGGCATCTGCTAAAGTACGGGCATCGGTTTGTGCCGCAAAAAACTCTTTGTAAGGATTCATGCGTTCAGTCCTGCCTTTATAAATCACACCTTTGCTGTCACACATGATAACGTTTTCCTTTCTGACTCCCAACTCGATATAAAACTTCGCGCAAGCAACACCGGCGGCACCCGCTCCACTGACGACGAGTTTAATTTCGTCTAACTTTTTCCCGACAACTTCCATGGCATTTATTAAACCTGCCCCGGAAATGATCGCCGTGCCGTGTTGATCATCATGAAATACCGGAATCTTGCATTGCTTCTTAAGTTCCTCCTCGATGTAAAAACAGTCAGGAGCTTTTATGTCTTCTAAATTTATACCACCGAATGTGGGCTCCAGCATTTTCACCAATCGAATAATTTCATCGGGATCAGTGGAATCCACTTCGATATCAAACACATCGATATCGGCAAATCGTTTAAACAAGACACCCTTTCCTTCCATGACCGGTTTTCCCGCAGCAGCGCCAATATTTCCCAAACCGAGCACGGCTGTTCCGTTACTGACGACAGCAACCAAATTACCTTTTGCGGTGTATTTGTAAATATCATTGGGATTATTAACAATTTCCCGGCACGGTTCTGCAACACCAGGCGTATAAGCAAGCCCCAAATCCTTTTGGGTAAAACACGGTTTGGTGGGAGTCACTTCAATTTTGCCATGACGTCCCCTTGAATGATACTCCAACACTTCATCTTTTTGAATCATGTGAATTACCTTTATACATTAAATATATGTTCCACAAATTGTGAGCAGGTTTGACAAGCAATTACTCTCTCACGTATTCACTAAATACTAATCATGCTTGCAAATTCAGAATTTTTATTCATGAACGTATTTTTTATTAAATAACATTTCCAAATGATTTTTACAAGCTGCATCTTTTAAATTTGTATCCAGGTGTTTGCTGAATTCTTCAATTGCTTTCTTCGTTTCCCCCATTCTCGCATAAACAACCGCGAGATGATACCGCGCCATTTCATAGTCCGGCGTAAGTTTCAGACATTTTTTCAGATGCAAAACCGAATCTTCATATTCACCCAAATGAAAATACGTCAACCCGATGCGATAATGCGCGGCGCTGTATTCAGGTTTTATTTGCAGCACTTCTTTTAAATGCTGCAAAGCTTCTGTCATGCGCGATTGATAATAAAGCACAATACAGAGATCGTACAAAAATTCAGGATTCTCAGGTTCAGAATCCAATGCTGTCCGATAATATGACTCTGCTTCAATGAGCTCGCCCCGATGAAATAAAATATTTCCAACGAGTTTTTGTACATACGGAATTTCCGGATGCTCGTCAGCGAATAACTGCAAGGCGCTAAACCTATCAGCCTGATACGTCTTTTGCATTAACTCCACAAATGACTGAATATGTTTGAAAGACAATTCTACATTGCCCATTTTTTAATCCTTTCCTGTAATAATATATTTAATTACTAAATGGGATCAAAGACTTTCATAAGTATAACATATTCATTGTTTGTATCATTGCGGAAATCTCATTTTAATTCAGCTCCTTTTTGTCCTCCTGAAATTTCTTATAGAGCATCGCATACGCCTCCGGAGCCTCCTTAAATGTATCCATCGTCCTTTGCGACGCAAAATAATATTCAGTGCCCAAATATCTGACATAAAGATTCGCGCTTTTTGCTCTCTCTTTCGACACAGGCGCAAAACAAACTGCATCGGACGCGTCAATTTCATCCTCAGGAATTGGCGGCAGTGTTGAATTATACAACCCGGCAATGTAATAGCTCACCAACCGAATTTCTTTTGGAGTCAGATTCTGCACCGGCATATCGGATTCCTTCACAAATTTCAAATGTGTCTGCACCAACAAACTATCATTCGCAATAATCGGGTTGGTTAAATCCGGCGCCAATGAATCACTCTGAGACCCAGTTATATTGTGACAACGATTGCAATTATGGTCTTCAAAGACCTGCTTCCCCTGAAGCGCTAATTTACTGAAATGATTTTCCTTTGTTTGGGTACACGCCGTAACCAGTAACAGGATAGAAACAGCAACCAGACTTTTTATCATTTTCATTTTTCCTCCAGCGATTGTTAATTTGCCTTTTATTTAAATTTACTTCGCATTGATAAAACCGGACATGTTGCGATTTTAATGACCTTTTCAGTAACACTACCCAGAAGCGCTTTGGAAAAACCGCTGCGCCCATGTGTGGTCATTGCGATCAAATCAACCCCCCAATCCTGGGCAAATTCCAGGACGCCGTAACCGGCGGAACCGGAATGGTGGCGAATAAATTTCCGGCATTCAATCGAACTGAATTTTTCAGGCAATTCCCATTCCTCGGACAATCTTTCCTTAATTTTTTCAAAATACCGATATTCCTCTTCCTGACTTGTTTTATCAATATGATGGCCTGTCTCGACCACATGCAGTAAATCGATTTCAGAATTAAATTTATCGGCAATCGCAGAAATGGTAGGCAGTATTTCATAAGATATCGCAGAAAAATCAATGGGCAAGAGTATCTTTTTAATTTGGAAATCACGGGGCGTTTGATGAACCGTCAACACCGGGCACTTCGCTTTGCGGGTCACTTTTTCCCCTGTGGTTCCCAAGAATAACCGTTCAAATTTCGTATGCCCCTTTGCACCAAGAACAATTAAATCAAATTTATTTTTTTCCTCAAAGTCCAGAATCTCGATATACGGCGTGCCAGCTCGAATGACCTTTTTGAGCTTGCCCGACCAATCGTCCACAAACTCGTTAAACTGTTCAACAAGCTGCTCCTCTTTTTGAATGCCAAACGTGGGGAAATCCGGCATGAGGGCAGTATATGCTTCTGTAATGTTCGGAGCCACATGGAGCAAAACAAGTTCGGACTCGAATGCATCGGCAATTTTTTTCGCATATAAAAATGCGTTCCTTGATGGCTCCGAAAAATCTACCGGACAAAGGATCTTTTTAAAATATTTCATTTTACAACCTCCTCCTCGACAATGAAAAAGGCGCTGATTAATTTGATGTCTTAAATCTACATATATTTTAAATCTTTTGCAAAGCTTTCCAACTCGCTGCGAAAATCCGGATGGGCAATCTGAATCATGGCTTCAACCCGCGCACGTAAACTTTTCCCATGCAAATTGACAATGCCAAATTCAGTTGCCACATAATGCACATCGCCACGACTTGTGACGACACCGGCGCCTTCTTTGAGATGTGGCACGATGCGGGAAATCGTACCCCTTTTAGCAGTTGCAGGCAACGCAATAATTGGAATACCGTGTTTTGCTCTGGCAGCACCGCGAATGAAATCAACCTGTCCTCCAAATCCCGAATAAATTCGGTACCCAATAGAATCCGAACAGACCTGCCCGGTTAAATCCACTTCCAAAGCCGAATTGATAGCCACGATTTTTTCGTTTTGGGCGATAACAAACGGGTCGTTCGTATAGTCAACCTGGTGCATTTCAAAAAGCGGATTGTTATGAGCATAATCATACAAATCACTGCTACCCAGAAGAAACGTGGCCACAACTTTTCCCGGATGCAAGGTTTTGTAAGCGTTGGTTATAATGCCCTTTTCAATGGCGTCTACAACTCCGTCTGACACCATCTCCGTGTGAACACCAAGGTCTTTGCGGTCTGCTAACAAAGAAAGAACCGCATCTGGAATGCCGCCGATTCCCAACTGTAATGTCGCTCGATCCTTGATCAAGGGCATAATGTGACCGGCAATTTGTTTCTCAACTTCTGTGTTCACTCTCCTTTCAAGCGTGGGCAGTTCTTCGCTAACTTCTACGATCTTATCAATATTTGAAATGTGAATAAAACAATCTCCAAGGGTGCGCGGCATTTTTTCATTGACCTGAGCGATAATCATCTTTGCTTTTTCGGCTGCGGCTTTTGTTCCCACGGTTTCTACACCCAGCGACACAAAACCATGATCATCGGGTAGGGTTGTATGAATCACGGCGACATCAAGATCTATCTGTTCACGAATGACCCTGGGTATTTCATAAAGAAAAATTGGAATGTAGTCAGCTCTTCCCTCATTCACAGCTTTTCTGTCGGCAGTTCCCACAAACAAAGATTTATGCCGGAAATGGCCTTCCATCTCCGGACGCGACAACGGGTCATCCCCCATTAACAATAAATGATACACTTGCACGCCCTGCAACTCGTCTTTGCGATTTGCCAGTGCATCCAGGATCACATACGGCGTTGCAGCATTTCCGGACGTATAAAGTTTGTCACCGTTCTTGATGACCCTGACTGCTTCTTCGGCTGGTGTTACTTTCGCTCGATAATTTTCCATCCATTTCATGATGCAGGTATCTCCGTTTCAAATACAACCTATCAGTGCATTTCTTTATATTTAATATCAAATATTTTCGCCATTGTTTCATTGGTACAGGCGCCGTTTAGTAAAAAAGTACCCATCTTCAGGCAGGAATATCTTTTCAGTGATTCCTTAATTCCAAAACGCGACATTTGCAAAACCCAGGGTAAAATAGAATTATTCAATGCGTGTGAAGCCGTTCTCGCCACCGACGATGTGATATTCGGGACACAATAATGGGTGACGCCGTACTGTTTATAGGTGCTGAAAGACAAGGTTGTCGGCCGGCTGGTTTCAATACACCCACCCTGATCAATGGATACATCAATAATGACAGAGCCTCTTTTCATTTCCTTGACCATCTCCTCGGTCACAATATGCGGGGTCTTTTGCTTGTGAACCATAACCGCACCAATCAGCACATCCGCAAACCGAACGGCCCGTTCGATGAGCAAGGGGGTGACTATAGACGTGGAAACTCGCGTTAAGAATTTATTCAAATTTCGCAAACTGTCCACATTTTTATCAAATACGTGAACCTGCGCTCCCAGACCGGAAAAAGCGCGTGCGGCAAAAGTGCCCACGGTTCCGGCGCCGAGAATGACCACATTTGCCCCAGGAATTCCCGACACACCCGACAGCATGATCCCCCGGCCACCGGCATCACACTCTAACAGCCTGCCGGCAATTTGCGGCAGCAGAAGACCGGCAATTTCGCTCATGGCGGTAAGAACCGGAAAATATCCTTTTTCCTGTTCAATATGTTCAAACCCTAAAACCGTCATCTTGTTTTCGCTGAGCGTTTTTAACACATTTTTCTGGGAAATACCTAAATTCAAAAATGTCAGTAAGACCTTATCGTCAGGCAATAAGCGGCATTCCTCCTGAGTCGGCATCATGATCTTTGTTATGATTTCAGACCGCTGAAAAACTTCCTCGGAAGAATAGACAATTTCAGCCCCGACTTTCCGATAATCTTCATCAGAGAAGCCACTCCGTTGCCCGGCGCTTTTTTCGACAAAAACCGTATTCCCTTCGTTTATCAACGCATAAACGCCAACAGGGGTTAAAGCAACCCGACGTTCTTCAACGGATATTTCACCAGGGATACCAAAATTCATAACACTTTCTCCCAATTAATCTCTTTGTAAAAATGTCATTTTCACACACCCACCGTATCAGACACATTGCAAAAGTAGCAACTTTTCTAAAAATAGATCAGGCAAGCAGTGTGCCACAATTTTGGTAAAAATTATCTATCTGTTTTTATTTATGTTAGCAATTTTCGTCAACTGGTAAATACTTTAATTGTGAGAATTTAGTAACTGTATTTTCTTAAATATGAGAATAAATAACTGGAAAGAACAAAGAAATGTAAATATAGCGATGCTTCATTGTAGTTTCTTCATCATCTGGAATGTTTTAATCTTGAATCATCCGCACCAATTTTTCCAAACCAAATTGATGGACTTATTGCCGACGGTTCGCTCAAGGATGATAACCTCATTCTATGGAAGTAAACCATTGCAAAAACAAAATAAAATTGTACCTTAGATATTATAGATAATCAAAAAGGATTATATGATACACCAACCACAAAACTCCTTAACGCTATTACATGCAAATATTATTCTAGATAGTATTGCCGATGGAGTATTTACTGTCGACAAAGATATGAGAATTACTTATTTCAACCGTGCAGCCGAAAGAATTACCGGCATTTCTCGTCAACAGGCTGTAGGGCAGTACTGTTTTGAAGTGTTGAAGGCTAACATTTGTGAAAAAAGCTGCCCCTTAAGGTGTTCTCTAAAATCAGAAAAGGAGTTTGTAAATAGACACGTGAATATTCTGAGGACGGATGGCAAACAGATTCCGGTCAGCATCAGCACTGCAGTTGTAAGAGATGAAACAGGGGAAAAACTAGGGGGTGTTGAAACGTTCCGCGACCTTTCCCAATTTGAAGAACTAAAAAAGGAAGTCAACCGTGCTTACACTTTTGAGGATATCATTTCCAAAAACCACAGGATACACCAACTTTTTGATATTCTTCCAAACATTGCCGAAAGTGAAAGCACTGTTCTAATTCAAGGACCCAGCGGTTCCGGAAAAGAACTTTTTGCCAGAGCAATTCACAATTTAAGCCAAAGAAAGAGCAATCCGTTTGTTGCTATCAACTGCGGTGCATTGCCTGATGCACTCCTTGAATCCGAGCTTTTTGGTTATGTCAAAGGTGCATTTACCGATGCCAAAAAAGACAAGCCCGGACGTTTTGCGTTAGCCAAGGGTGGAACAATTTTTCTAGATGAAGTGGAAAGTCTCACCCCCGCCATGCAGGTAAAACTTCTCCGGGTTTTACAGGAAAGAGAGTTTGAACCTTTAGGAGCCATCGCCCCTGTCAAAGCTGATGTACGAGTGCTTGCTGCTACTAAAGATAACTTATCTGTTTTAATCGAGAAAGGTAGTTTTCGCGATGATTTGTATTTTCGATTGAACGTTGTGAAGCTGGAGTTGCCACCATTGCAGGAAAGACGGGAGGATATTCCGCTTCTTATAGAGCATTTCGTCGATAGGTTTAATCGAAAAATGAGTCGCAATATCGACGGTGTTTCTGATCAGGTACTCAGCATTTTGATGCACCACGACTTTCCGGGCAATGTTCGCGAGTTAGAAAATATCATCGAACATGCTTTCGTCATGTGTCGTGAAGCGGAAATTCTACCCAACCACCTTCCACCAGTTTTTTTGCAAGACAAGAATATTTCGCATGCTCCTTTACATGAACACACCCCATTTCAGAACGCTGAACAACAGACACTAATTGACGCATTAAAAAAACACAACTGGAATAAAATCGAGACGGCCAAAGAACTGGGCGTACACCGCGGTACACTCTGGAGAAAATTGAAAAAGTATAACTTGCTCTAGAGCAGGCCTTCAATAAAATGCGACAGTCGCATCTAAAAAGTCGCACTTTCGCGACATCCAACTTAAACACCTCCCATTAACATAATACCTATCTGCTAAAATATCAAAGGCTTACATTTTTTAACATTTTTGGCTTGTCAATTGCATTATCTATTTGCAAAAAACAAGTCAGGCTAAATGGAAAACATAGCAATTACATTTTTTGGAAATCGGATATCTAATCGATTGGACTGTAGTCAAAATGTTTTACTGGTTTCAATTGAAAAAGGTAATATCAAAAAACGCGATGTAGTTCATTTGATGCAGACTACTCTCTCAGAGAAGCTGAACATGCTAACTCAATTGAAAGTTGATGTTTTAATCTGTAACGGGATTACACGGTTTTGTTCCAATAAACTCAGCAGCAGTAATATTCAGGTCATTGCATGGGTCAATGGAGATGTTGAAGAAGTATTGGCGCAATACCTGCAGGAAAAGCTGGTAAATCAAAATAGTGTTAAGAAAGATAAAGAATATCACAACCTAAAATAATTTTAGGAGATAATAATGCTAAACAAAAGAATTGAATTACAACAAAAAATTAATAAATCAGCAGCGGTGAGAGGGCTAACGTATGCTGATACTGGTTTTCAGTCGTTGAAACAGCAAGTTCAAAAACGCTCTTTTAGTAAAGAAAGTTTCTGTATTTGCCAAACATGTGGTAAAAAAATACCGCATGAACAAGGCGTTCCTTGCAGATGGGTTAGGTGTTCCAAATGCGGTCATTTTATGGTAAGAGGACTCTAACAAGTGCAGCAATATGAATTGTAGAAAGGCTCAAAAATATTTAACCGCGTTTGTGGATGGCGAGTTGAGAAGTTGGTGGCGCCGCCGTGCTTTTGTGAAGCATTTAGAAAAATGTGTATTGTGTCAAAAGACTGTCTACATGCAAAGACAAATTAAATGGTTACTAAGATCGAAAATCCAACAATCTAAAGCGCCGCCAGAATTGCTGAACAGAATTCGACAAAAGATGGGCCGGTAAAGGTATGGGTTTCCATTCCTATCAATTTTAAGTTGGATAAGTCAGAATCAAGGACAGTAACTTAGTCGACGGCATACGGTTTTTCGACCTGCAAGATATCGTTGAGGCACTTTGGTTGATTGCAAAAAAACAGAATTACGGAGAGTTCCTAATGATTAATGAAGTCATCCCCGCTTTTGACTGTGAATGTTACAATAAAATTCTGTCTGAATTCACAAATCATTACATGTCGGCTCTTGGGTAAAAGTACTAGAGAAAGCAAAGACGTATCTAAATGGAGTAAGGACTATGTTTCTATTAGAGATATTACAACATTCTATTCGGATTACGATTTTGGTTTTTTTGATGATGATCCTAATCGATTTCATCGAAGTCAGGACGCATGGACGGTTACGAGAGTTTGTAAAAGGCGGTTTATGGCGGCAATATACCACCGCGTCATTTTTAGGGGCAACACCCGGTTGCCTTGGCGCCTTCATGAACGTGACGCTTTACATTCACGGATTTCTGACATTTGGTGCAATTGTGGCCGGAATGATTGCAACTTCCGGGGATGAAGCATTTGTAATGCTGGCACAGTTTCCCAAACAAGCTGTCATTTTATTCATACTTCTGTTCCTGATCGCCATTCCTCTCGGATGGTTTACAGACGTATTAGCCAAAAAATTACACATCACCCCATGCAAAAATTGTGAAGAACAGAAAATTCATGAAGACGAAAAACTGCTCGGTCATTATTTGAAAGAACACATTTGGAATCACATCATCAAACGCCACATCTGGCGGGTGTTTTTGTGGACATTTTTTGTGCTTCTGGTGATTCAGTTTGGATTAAAATATTGGCAACTGGAAAGCTTTGTTAGAGAGCACATTGGATTGGTTTTAATCTTGAGCGTACTGATCGGCATCATTCCGGAATCGGGACCGCATTTGATTTTCGTCATGATGTTTGCAAATGGGTTGATTCCTTTTTCAGTACTACTGGCCAGTTCCATTGCTCAGGATGGCCACGGCATGCTGCCGCTTTTATCCTATACGATTCGAGACACGTTTCTTATAAAAATTTTTAATATAGGCGCTGCTCTATTGGTAGGAGGTTTTGCTTATTGGATTGGGTAGTACTAAAAAGGAGAAGTAAAAAGATGACCATATTAAAAAATGCTGTCGAAGGGGCTAAAGTCAAGGTAAAAAAGATAGGGGAAGCCCCATGGATTAGACATCAACTAAATGAATTAGGCATCTATCAAGGTGTAGTACTGAAAATATTGGAGGTGCAACACAAGCGGTGGCTTTATCCGGGCCTTCTAAGAATCAAGGTAAATGATACAATAGGTGTAATATCCCAACATCTGGCAGAGAAGGTTGTCGTTGAAAAAAATGGGGAAATAGTACGGCTTGCGAACTTATACTACGGTGAAAAGAGGACAATTTTTGCTGAATATGGTAAATTAGAAGAAAAAGAACTGCTCTCGAAAATTGGCATTAAGGCAGGCGCAGTAATTGAAGTTATAGGTCAACTTCCTGATGATCTTTTAGTGTTCGATATTGAAGAAGAGGAGAAAAAGCTATCTCCAAATGTGGCTACGCAAATATGGGTGTCACTTAATGGTATGGAGGTCCAATTAAACTATTTACCCCAGAATATTTTGTCCGAAATCGTTGATATAGTGAGCAATGAGCCCGCACGCCAAGCATTATATGATAGCGGATTTGTTAAAGGAAAATGCATCAAACTTAAACAACATGAAAAAATACCAGTTAATCAGAATATCGAAGAATGTTCGTTATTCATAGAACATGAGGGATCGCTGATACGGCTAAACTTAGAATTAGCTAAGCAGGTTTGGGTCGAAAAAGTTCTAAATTGAAAGACAATTCAAATCAAACACAAAGGAAGGTGATTCAAATGAAGTGGAAAGGCTGGATAGTGGGAATCCTCGGGCTGTGGCTTTTTGCAGCAGTGTTCTTGAGGATTGGCTCTTCAGGCTATTCCTTGAACGACATCGTCGTTGGACCCATTTTACTGGTTGCAAGTTTATGTATCTCGCAAGCGCAACCGTGGCAATCATGGATACCCGGTATTTTGGGTTTTTGGTTGATCGCCGCAGCTTTTATTCCTGATTTGGTGAGCGGTGTCGGTCTTTACTTGAACAACATTATCGTCGGGCTGATCATCGCGGTTGTCGGCTTTGTAATCATGGCTCATGCAAAACAGCTGACCCATTATGGAGGTGCCCCTGAACACTCTAACTTTCGTGATTATGGTGCAGAATAAACCAAAAAAGAGAAAGAGCTAAAGGGTATCAAATGAAGAAGATCAAGACAGGTTACGAATGGCTGAATAAACTATTGCCAGAAGGTTTCCCTGTGCCATCATCGACGCTTATCAGCGGACCGGGTGGTACGGGAAAGCCGCTGGTGGAATTCGCGTTTGTTTCTGCCTGGTTAAAACAGGGCGGCAGCATAATAGGTTTACCCCTGCAATATCCAACGAAGGAATTTGTAAGAGATGCCATGATGAAATTGTATGATGTCGACATTAACAAATACACTGATAAGGTAGCCTACATTCAATTTGACCCTACTATCGACTATATGGAGAGGTTAAGTGAGAACACATTTAAAGCCAATTTATTAAAGCCTGAAGTTTGGGACGAATCCATACGGACGGCAAATAAAATAGTCAAAGATAGCGAACCGGGAACGATGATTTTTGGCTCAGCCTTAAATTTGCTGCTTTTCTCTCCAACTTACAAGAATGTTATGACAAGAAAATTGAAGACAATTATTGAAAAGGATAAAACCAAAAATTATATCTTTTCAATCAGCACCAGTGCATTTAGAGAGGATATTTCAGTTTGGGAAAACGTGGCGGACAATCTCATGTTTACCCGAATGGAAAAGCCGATGAAGTTATTTTTGAGAATAGAAAAGATGAAAGGCGTGGAATTTTCCAGCGAAGAAATAGAAGTTCCTATTTCAAAGGAAACGCTTAATGAAATCAAAGTTGTCGCAGAAACAACCAGAAAGAGAATGTTGCCAATTATCGCCAAAATTTGATTAGGAGATGAAAACATGCAAGGATTATCATTTACCGTTTCCAAAGCGCTCGCGGCAAGCGAGTTATAAAGCGAATATGATACTGTTATTCTCGGCTAGGGGCCGGCTAATTCAACCGCTGCCATTTACGTATCGCGCGCAAAGATAAAAATCCTGTTGACTGAAAAGGAACTCCTTGGCGGTGAAGCGGCCAGCACGGATCTGATTAAGGACTATCCGGGCTTCAAGGAATGCAGCATGTTGAAACCCTATGGTCTTGGATATATCGATAATGTTGAATATCTCATAGGGTACGAAAGTAATGCCTTTGCTTTGACAGGAAATGTCGAAGAGGAATTGTTGAGCATTAATGCCGTTCATCCAATGTGGGAAGAAGCGGTGGGCAGATTATTTGAACGGGCCAATACAGATTGGTCCATAATTCAAAAGTTAATTGCGCAGGCTCTCATTGTCAAGACGAAATACGGAGAAAAAACCTTTTATGTGAGGAACCTTCATTAAAACAAACAATAACTGGCCATAATAGGATTTTAAAAAACAAATGAAAGGAGTTTGGGTCATGCAAGAAATATCACTCAATTATGAAGACATGGTATGGGAGGAAGCCCTGTCATACCCCTCAGGCACAAAGATAAAAGTCCTGCGGGAAGAGAACGGAGTAAAAACATTCCTACTCAAATTGCTTAAAGGATTTGATATGGAAGCACACTGCCACACAGCAATAACGGAACAACATTTTGTTCTGGACGGGCGCTACGAAAGTGATGGTAAAAAATACCACAAAGGGTCTTACAGACTCATTCCCGGTGGGACTACTCATGGTCCATTTACTTCAGAAGATGGGGCCATCATTTTGATTATATGGGGCAAATGATGAACAATGAATATTATCGGGTTGAAAATCCTGAAAATTTCGACGGAATAATTGCTCTTCCCTGTTTAATTTTCAAACCAACGGAGAGAAATTATGCCATTTGCATTTGAAAAAACGCACATCAGAACCATGGAAATTCGGAATCGTTTTGTCATGGCTCCGGTAAAGACCGGTTATGGCAACCTGGCCGGTGAGGTCACTCAGAGGCATATTGATTTTTATGTCCGGCGCTCACAAGGCGGTGTGGGCCTCATCATCCCGGAGCCGATGTATGTTCATCCTTCCGGGAAAGAACTTCCTAATCAGCTCGGTATTCATCAGGACAAATTAACCGATGGCCTGATACGTCTCACTGATGCCATTCACAAGGTTGGAGCGAAGGTGGCAGCCCATCTGAATCACGCTGGCAGAATGGCCAATCCTAAAGCGACATATTTGCCGCTGGTTTCTGCATCAGCCGTGCCCTGTCCGGCAACAGGTCTCCAACCAAAAGGACTCAGCACAACAGAAATCGAAACCTTTGTTGACTTATACAGAGAAGCCGCCGGCCGCGCAAAAATGTCAGGTTTTGATGCTGTTGAGCTACAATTTGGCCACGGTTATTTGATCGCCCAGTTCCTTTCCGAACTGGTTAACCACCGAACCGATGAATATGGTGGCAGTCTTGAGAATCGACTGCGTTTTGGATTGGAAATTTTAGAAGCGGTTAAGAATGAAGTTGGAGCAAACTTCCCGGTAATCTGCCGTCTGAGTGCCAAAGAGTATGCCCCGCATGGACTAACTCTTAAGGACGGTGAACGTATAGCGCTTGCACTCGAAAAAGCCGGGGCAAATGCATTGCATATCGGTGGTGGCAGCGCCTGTGAGTCGCCAGCCTGGTATTTTCAACATTCCGCTCTTCCCGAAAAGGTATTTCTCGCCGATGCCGTAGCTATTAAGATGGTTGTCAATATACCAGTCATTGCTGTTGGGCGTTTGGGAACCCCAGAAAAAGTTAAAGAAGCTCTAGATATATTCGGCATTGATCTGGTTGCTCTTGGGCGGCCTTTAATTGCAGATCCGGATTTCCCTCTAAAGATGCAAAACGGTAATTACGACGATATTTGCCTATGTGGTGCATGTTTACAGGGATGTCTCCCTATGGTCAAGGCTGGTAAAGGACTTTCATGTGTGATCAATCCCGTGGTCGGTCGAGAAGGCGAAGTTCACATCAGTGCAACAGATAAACCCCAAAAAGTCATAATTGTCGGTGGTGGACCTGCCGGGCTTGAAGCCGGAATCATAGCGGCATCCAGAAGGCATCATGTTGATCTCTATGAAAAAAATGGGCTGGGAGGGCAGTACCGATTGGCTTGTAAACCGCCCAACAAGGAAGGCATGCAGATACCGTATCAATATCTTCTCTCGGAAATTAGAAAACAAAAAGTCAATATCCATTCTGGACGGCATGTCAGTGCGGAGGATGTTATAAAGCAACATCCTGATATTGTGGTTGTGTCGACGGGTGCTGAGCCAATTATACCCAACATCAAAGGGTTAGAGCTGGTTGAATATACAAGTGGACACGATGTTCTGTCCGGCAAAAAGAGTGTAGGAAGCAACGTTCTGATTATTGGTGGCGGTATGATTGGCATAGAGACCGCAGAGTTTCTGGCGCATCAAGGCAAAGAAGTAACTGTTATCGAAATGCTCGATAGCATTGCCAGGGATATGGAAAAGATAACCAGAGCTTTGCTGTTCAAACGGATTGAAAATTTACCTGTAAAAATCGTGACGAACACGGAGGTCAAGAGTTTTGAAGAGGGGGCGGTCATTATAGAAACGGATAGGAAAGAGGAACGGTTGCCCAAGTTTGACACTGTGGTTTTCGCCGTAGGAACCAGATCCGTGAATGAGCTATCGGAACCCCTTAAACAGGCCGGACTTGAAGTTTACACAATTGGTGACGCCCATAAACCCCGAATGGTCTTCGAGGCCATACATGAAGGGTTTGAGGTTGGACTCAAAATTTAAGTATTTAATAATTGAAAGAGGAATAATTTAACATGAAAGTACTGATAGCAACAGAAAAAGCATCGCTGGACAGCCAGGTTGCAAAACGTTTTGGACATGCCCCGTACTACTTAATCGTAAATTCGGAAAGAAACCTTGTCCAAGTGATAAATGACCCTGAGCATGATGATGATCATTCTATAATTCTCCAACTCGCTAAAGATGGTGTCGAAGTATTCATTACTGGGAACATTGGGCCACATGCTTATGAGTTAATTCGTTCACTAAATTTAAGTGTTGCACTCGCCCGCAGGATGTCAGCAAATGAGGCATTGAGTAAATTGCAATTAGGTCAGCTTAAGATACTCGATGCGCCCACATTGCAGCACAGTGTTCACGAGCATGCGCAGCATCAACCAAACAAAAAATATAAAACGAAACACTATTTATAATTTAAGGAGAACCACCATGAAAATTGCAGTCGCTACTGAAGATGGAAATACTATTTCCGCACATTTTGGCCGCAGCCCGTATTTTGCGATTTATGAAATTGAAAATGACCAAATCGTTAATAAAGAAAAGCGTCAGAATACATTCACAGGACATTTTAGTGGAGGCCAACATCGCGAACACAGCCAACATGGTCACGGCAGAGGAGATGCACAGGGTCACCAAACTGTGGCAGAAGGATTAAAGGACTGCACAACCGTGATAAGCCATGGCATGGGCCTCAAAGCGTGGGAAGATTTGCGCGCCAAAGGTATAGAGATGATCGTCACTGATGAAACAGATATTGAAAACGCAATAGAGATGTATTTAGCCGGCGAATTAGAAGATAAAACTGAAAAACTGCATTAAGCACACTTGACTTGAATGGAGTAAGCAAAATGAAAAACAAAGCTAAAATTGGAATTATAATCTGTGATCGTTACCGGTCGTGTGCCGGAGGTAAGTGCTTCAGAGCGCTTCATAATAGAGAGGGAGCTTTTAGCATTTATAAAGATTTTGATGTGGAGTTAGTTGGATATACAACCTGTGGCGGTTGCCCCGGAGGCAATGTTGAACACGCACCTGAGGAGATGAAAAAGAATGGCGTTGAAGTCATTCATTTTGCGACGGGACTGCTGGTCGGGTATCCGCCATGCCCGTATTTGGCTCACTTTCATGACTTTATCGAAAAGAAATATGGACTGAAAGTCGTCATGGGCACCCATCCCATTCCTGAGAAATATTTGTCTACACACGAGGCATTGGGAACCTGGGGCAGCCCCGAATGGCAGGAAATAATTCAGCCCACTTTAGCTGATGAACAAACTCGTTTGGCCTATGATTAGGAAAATCGGAGGCCTACTACATTGGGGTCTGTTACTGAGTTCAAGAAAGAGGAGAAATGCAATTAGACGAGGTGAAAATCTCCAAAGCGATTACAAAACGTTTTTTTACTAAATTCACGGATAGTTTAGAGTGCGAGGTTGCCGTTGTTGGAGGCGGGCCAGCCGGGCTCACTGCAGCCTATTTTCTGGCGAAAAACAAACGGAAAGTAATTCTCTTAGAGCGAAAAACGTCTCTCGGTGGTGGCATGTGGGGCGGTGGTATGATGTTCAATGAAATCGTGGTTCAGGAAGAGGGGAAAAGGCTTCTGGACGAGTTGGGCGTCAAAATGGTTGAAATCGAGCAAGGCTACTTCTGCGCAGATTCCATTGAAGCTACTTCGACCATTTGTTCCCGGGCTGTAAAATCAGGTGCAAAAATGTTTAATCTCATTACTGCTGAAGACGTTATGTTGGTTGAAAACCGGGTCACCGGACTGGTGATCAACTGGAGCGCTGTTCAGGTAGCGAAATTGCCTGTCGACCCAATAACGCTCCGTGCAAAATACGTGATCGATGCAACGGGTCATGCTGCAGAAATTGCAAAAATCATTCAAAACAAAAGTGGTTGCAAATTGCAAACAGAGACAGGTCGCATCATTGGTGAAAAACCCATGTGGGCTGACCTTGGTGAGAGGAGTATTTTAAAAAATACCAGGGAAATTTTTCCAGGTGTTTATGCCGCCGGCCTGTGCTCAAACGTTGTCTTTGGTGGCCCAAGAATGGGACCGATTTTCGGAGGCATGTTGTTGAGCGGTGAAAAAGTCGCCAAGCTTTTGTTTAAAAAACTGTAATGAAATTTTGGGTGACGCAAAATCATAAAAAGAGATGAAATGATGGCATTTAAGTAAGCACTTTATTCAGGAGTAATTCAGAGAGGACATGCGCTGTTTTTTTTACAAATCAGAGAGCTAAAAAAATGCAAAACGAACAAATAATTTGGATTGTGCATGGATTTTCTTTTTGATCTGTGGTGGTATCATGATGCTGGGCGTTTATTTTATTTTTATTCGAAAAAATTCTATGCATGCACACAAAGATTCCGGTGAGTTTCAACCCGGAAAGACACGTAAATCATTGAATTGAAAAAAGTACAGAGGAGATAATCTTTTGACAATACAACCGTTACTGAGAAAGTCAAATCTCTTTCAGGAAAGAGATTTGTAATATGCGGTAAAGGTGGGAGTGGCAAGAGTAGCATCCTGACCTTAATGCGCCGGATGTCGAAAGAAAAAGTGAACTTGTAATTAGAATATTCAAATTATCGTAATTTTCAATAACATGTTAAAGGAGAGGTGCTGGACCATGTATAAATTTAGTAGTAAAGAAGGCTATGATATAGAAGTTATCTTAAGTGGCGCTCTTACTGCTAAGGAATTCAATAGAATTACAGAACATTTAGAGTCGCTTCTTTCCTCAAAAATGGATTTTAACGTTCTATTTGATACAACAAAATTGTTAGACCACTATACTTTCAAAGTGTTCCTGGACGAGTACGACTTTACAAAAAAATACAAATCATACCTTAATCGAGTAGCTTTTGTATCAGATTGTAGAACTGAACATTTTTTGTTAGATCAATTTTATAAAAACGTCTATTTCGAACTTAAAACATTCAATACAATCGATGAAGCACGTAATTGGATTGCTCATTCATGATTATCAGGAGATGCCTTGGCATGTATCAATTTAAATTTTACCCGGATGCCGTCCTGCGATGCAAATCAACACCAGTTGGTGAGTTGGATGGATCGGTGTTCGAACTCAGATAGAGAGTATGGCTGAAATCATATGCACACACCATGGGATTGGCCTTGCAGCACCTCAGGTTGGTGTACTGCAACGAGTCATTCTGGCCGATATTGGGAACGGGTTGATTACGTTAGTAAATCCGGAGATCATTGAAGGGGAAGGGGAAGTCCGACTGGAAGAGGGTTGTCTTAGTTTACCGGATATAAAAGTAGAAATTTCACGAAAACGCTCAATACTGGTTCGAGGAATTAGCCCTGAAGAAAAAGAGGTAAAACAGGAATGGAGCAGTCTTGCAGCACGAATCATTCAACATGAAATCGACCATTTAAACGGTTTGCTTATCATAGATTATGCTCGCCTACTGAGAGAATATTTCTAAACAAGCAATTAAAAAAATGAAAAAGCAGTATCTATTGACATAAAAAACGACATCCCGGTTTAAAGCAAGCAAATCTAATACAAAAGCCTTGCGAAAACAATCCGCAAGGCCTAACCAATAACAATCAACCAAGTGACTACTTTAATCCAAGGGCAATCTTAATTTGATCCTGAAGTTCGTCTTGAATGGACCCCGGCATACCCATATTTTTCATAAACGCCCATTTCCCTGCGTCCTCAAAATACATTTTCATCCGGAACATGATATTCACCAAACGCACTTTTACACCGTCGTCTTCTTTGCTAACCACAACTTCGATTGGATAGCCCGCAGCATGGGCAATCCCAGGACAAGCAAATTTTTTCCTGCTTTTATCGCTCCCGGCTTTCACAATATTGAAAGACTTCAATTCAGTTCTTGGACTTGTACTGCCAAAAATGACAACATTCTGATTCGTCAGATTTAGCTCGTAAGCAACCTTCATACCCCATTCATCATTATTTTCATTCAAGCCAGTTTCTAATTTAAAAACAACGTCAGCAAAATCAGCATCGGGTAAAGAAACGACATCTTTAATTTTACCGTCAAAAGAACCACCGGCCATCACGCCCATGGTTTTACCAATATGACCTTTTTTACGAATTTTTCCATACTGCTTATCACTTTGTTCGCCAGGCACGGCATCCGTAATCAATGTCCGCAAAGCCTGCCGGTGCGTTTCTGAAAGCTCTGTATAGGCAAGGTCATCGAGTAAAATGGTACGATTGATATTCATGGGATTCACAATGGACACATGAACACCGGATTCATCCTCAAAGAGATTCATTCTGTCCACCACTGCAAAAGGCGCAGTTAGCCGGTTGATTTGCAGCAATTGCTCAGCGTAAGCAGAGTCGTACATTGTAAAAACCCGTGCCCGAAATGAGCATTCATCCGGAGAGGTTGCATCAATTTTTGCCAGTAAATGAAACCCGTGCGTATCGATATTCGCTAACAGCGCTTCTGATGCCTGTTCAAAATCCAGGTCGCTTTTTTCAATGACATATTCATAAACGCCTTTCTTTGTGTTGATTTTATCCACGGCTGATGAAACGCCACAAAAAGCGAGCAGGAGCAACACGACCACAGACAATTTCATGATTTTCATTTTATTTACCTTTTTGTGCTTTTTTGAATTTTTAAAAAATGGAGGCCTACTCGATTGTCTAACCGAATTTTCGAAATAGGCCTCACCTCATATACGCCACCGTGTTAACGCAGAATCATCAGTTTCTTATAATCCGATTCCGATGGTTGTGATAATGAGATCTTCACTTAATTGGTCTACACTGCCATTGTATTCAGTACCGATTAAATGGCCTGTCGATACGGCAGTTTGTGTCTTGTTAAATGCATGGGCATAGGCAATATCAAATTGAATATGACCTATCACGTGGCCAAAGCCAAGCGTTAAATGGTTTTCTACGATGGCCGGGAAAATAGCAAATACAGATTTGGAAGGAACCGGATTTTGCCCATGGATGAAGCCGGCCCGCAAGCTCGTTTTCTTGGTCACTTTATAATCAACCCCAAACTTGAAATTGAAAGAATCTTTCCATGCAAGTGGGAAATCGTAAGCAAAGGAACCATTGTTGACATCACCATTGAGCAGAAGATTAATGTTGCTATTCGTACCATCATTAAATTTCAGTGGGAATTTATCGAATGCAGATGACCAATCAATCCACTCTACGTCAAATCCAACGGTCCATTTTTGTATGGGTTTGAGGCCAATTCCGAAAGCAACCTTTTGTGGAATGTTGAAATCAGCATCCGTATTTTTAAACGTTGTTGCAACACCTTTAGACATGTCAATTCCCATGCCCCCGAACATTTGCATGACAGCGGTCTGGGCTTGTTCCGGCGTCATGCCCGGGTTCTGCATAATCACCCCCTGCACCGCACGACCGAATGCATCGTTAAACTGTGCAGTCATATCCATGGTGGCATTGCCATTAAAATAAATTCGTGTGGGTGTTGTATAGGAAAGTCCGAATGAAATTTTTTTATTCGCTTCCCAATAGACACCAATATTTCCACCAAAACCGAAACCACTTAAATTATTCATGGCAGCATAAGCCGTCACTTCCTGATACCCAAACCCACCCATCGCCGGGTCCATAGCAAAGAGTTGACCGAATGTGGCGCCTGTGGTCGGGTCTGCAACGCCATTCATACTGGTGACCGGGTTCAAGTTAAAAGGCATTTTGAAGTCAAGCATACCATAATAAAGCTGGGCGCCGGCACCGATAGAAAAATTATCCTTCAGTTTGTAAGCAACGCCGGGGCCAACACGCATGTAACCGAGCTTTGAATAATAATTTTGCTGAATCATACCGCCATTTTGATCTCTGAATAATTCGTTGTTCAACTGGTAATCGGTTCCCATACCACCAACGACATTCATTCCGAATCCCCAGGCCCACTTGCTCTCCGGCATCGGATCAATGTAGGCGGAAAATGGCATCGGATAGATTTTTTGGTCGGCTTCGGTTAACCCGTTTGCCGAATTTTGAAATTTAACCTTCGGGATCAAAACCCCAAAACCCAGTCCAAGAACTTTGCCTTGCAAAAATGCAAGTTCTGCCGGGTTGGCTAAAAGGACAGATGCATTATCCGGAATGGCTAGCACGGTTGCGCCTCTGGCAAAAGACCTTGCACAAAAACAGTTTAACAGATAGCCGTTGGTACTCGCAACGCCAACACCCGGAATGGAAAAGAATAATGAGAATAGAACAATACTGGTTACTAGATACTTTTTCATGACAGCCTCCAAAGATTTTTAGTTGAAAATTACAGATTTAACAAATCATGTTCGTTTAAAATTTACGTCGTATTCATAAGTGGTTCGCATAAAATTTTTCCGGACTCCTTTCATACATTCTCCTCATTTTTAGTATTTGATAATAAGATAGTTGTTTGCTCAACAGATAATGGCCTATTTGTTTTCAGGCCTATGATGCCCATAAATGATTTCCTTCATTTTTTCACAATTGAGTTCCAGACGATATACCCGACAGGACCGACAATCCTTAGTCTTACATTTGTCTCCAACTTTCTTCAAACTCCAGCAGGGTCCACTCGCTTCAAAATAACCCGGACAGCTCCCGCAAACGTCATCCAATCCACCCATAAACTCCCAACAGGGAATCAAGGAAAGTATCCGCTTAATCCCTTGAATATTCATCTTTTTTTCAGTAATCATTTTTCGGACACATTGTAACCGATCTAATTCATGCAATGTATATAAACGATGCTTCGACTTTGTTCTGGATGGTACAATCAACCCCTCTTTTTCATAGACACGAACGGTTTGTACCGTTACCTTCAATTTTTTGGCAACAGTGCCAATAGTCAAAATAGGATCGTATTTATCGATTGGTTTTTCCATATCAAAACGAAACTATATTTTGAAAATGATAAAACCTGCATTTTAAAATGTATGTATTTCTAAAATCTAAAACACCCTCACCAAGAAGCATGCCAACTTATTTAGACAACCTATCTATTTGTTTTTATTAATCCGTTTAAAAAATACAAAAAAATTAATTCTTAAACTTAAGAGGAATACCGGTGGTTTTTCTTAAAAACAGGAGGTAACATAACGAGAGCAGGAAAAAAAAACAGGCAAATGAATTCAACATATTGCCTGTTTATTTTGTGGGAAGCGATACAATGATTTGAACGTTAACAGCCCTCTTCCACCTTTTTCTTTTTCTTGAATTTAATCATTTTAGGTTTCGGGAGAACTCGCGGAGCAGACGTTTGATTTTTTTGCACTGCTATTCCACCATTATTAAAATAACCTGATACGGACTTCCGGAATTGATATCTGAGAATTTCAGAATCAGCAGCTAAATCAGTGGGATGTTTTGGATTCAAAATTGCATCCACCCAGTAATTTAACCCGCCCAGTAAAACATAGCAGTCAATATTCAGTTGTTTCAGCAGTACCCAGGCCTGAGAGGCATGCATATCACCATTGGAATACAATACAACGACATTACCACTGTCTAAAATTTCTTTAGACTTTTCATCAAATAATTTAGCCAGCGGAATATTTACGGCACCCGGAATATGGTAATGGTTGAACGCTTCGGATGAGCGGATATCAACGATCACTAAATCGGGATTTTTATTTATAATCCAGGAAGACAAATCTTCGGCAGTCACCTGATCACTCCTGCTTGCAATTGAGGAAGCAACTTCCTCGGGAGTCATCATACTTGACACCCGCGTTCCAGCCGGAGAAATTGCCAGCAGTAAACCAAGCACCAGCAACAATCCCACAGCAAATTTTTCATTGAAAATTGATTTAATCGTCATTTTTAACGTTCCTCATCTATTTATTCAATTAAACAGCACTGATTTTTTGATCAAACGCTTGGGTCGGTTCAGCATGTGAGCCATTTTGTTCGTGGCCGAATTGTTCCGGATTAAATATCTTCTCAAGATATTCAGCGCCGTAGAACATTCCCAGCGCCATCAGAATCACCAGAAAAGCCACCATTCCGGGCTGCATGTTCAACCAGTCGCCCAGGGTCGCATCTCCCATAAATCCGCTGTTGGCAAAATTTTGGAACAGGGGAAACGTTTCTCCGAAAATAAGCATCCCCACCAGCGCTCCTGCAACATACACGAACCCATCAATCTTACCAATGGCACTGGCCACCAGGGATGTGCCCGGGCAATAACCGCCAATAACAAACCCGACCCCCATAATGGCGCCACCGGCGATTTGCGGCCATAAATAGGTGGGATTTAAATAAACCTGTGAGAAATCCAGTACATTGACCAAATTTAAATATAAAAGACCGACCATCGCCGTAACAATTGCGGTAAACATGACCTTCAAAACAGTCATATCGCGGAAATAAAACTGCATGGCTAATTTTTTAGAACTGCTGAAACCGGCCCGCTCGAGTGTAAACCCAAAAAGGATTCCGATGATAAAAGCGATCACCAACCCGGTCTCATAACCGAATAAATCAAATTTAAAATAAGGAGCTGACATTTTTATACCTCCGTTAAATCCATTGTTTACGAACAAAATATGCCACAGCATACGCGGCAGCAAACATAACCATCATAAAAGCCCAACTCCCGAGTGCCAGCGTTGCGCCACCGGAAAGAGCCTGACCGCTGGTGCACCCTCTCGCCATACGCGCACCGAATCCCATCAAACCGCCCCCGAGGAATGCCAATATTAACCGTCCGCCCTTCGAAATATTCGGTCCCCTGTCCGTCATGAATTTAAGACGACCGGCAAGCATTCCGGACAACAATCCGCCGACAATCACACCAAGCACTTCAAAAACCAGCCAGTTATCGAGAGGATTCTGATTCCCACCGGCATAATTGGCATAATAGGGATTATTGTCCACATGTGCAGGGCTCACACTATCGACGACATAGGTGACAGAGCGCATCATGGCACCGGATGCACCAAGACCGCGGCCCATCAAGACAAATGTGGCAAGCAGCACAAGTCCGAGAATGAATCCGGCAAAATACGGATTCCAATACTTTGATTCTTTCATCGCAGCAACTCCATTTTTAGTTTTTATTTTCATTAAGCGTGTTAAACGCAATGAACCTCCCCGCAGCAAGCTACGGGGCACCTACAATATAATTCCTGCAGAAGCAGAAGCCTACTCGTTTGGATTCCCGCTCTCGCAGGAGTAACAAAGCAAGCTTTTGGAAACAAGACCCGAGGATATTAAAACCCCCAATGACTGATTTGTCCCGCATCGACAATGATATATCTGAGAAGAAATCCACCTACCAATACCATAACTGCAGGTATTTTGGTCATTAAAATTTTACCCCTTAATTCAAGAAGTTCCATGAAAGCCGGTAACGCCAGGCCGAGCACGACAACAAAAATCCAAAATGCTGCCGTGTAAGGACCGCCGAGAAAGAGACCGGCTGCTTCAATATGAATTTCAGTGGACGCCAGAAACCCCATAAACATGTGAATAATTAAAAAGAGTTCCGCACCGATCGCCATGACATCTATTTTTCCCAGCAAATGTTTCTCTTCTGAACTTTTTGAAAATAGTAAATTCAGCGCTAACCCGGTGGATAACCCTGACGCTAAAAAAAGCGGGCCTAAAATCGATGTATTCCACAGAGGGCGTGCATTGAAGGCGCTTAAAAGTATTCCGGTATACATACCTAAAATGACAGAGTATAATATGATAATCCACGCCATAGGTTTTGCATATTTTTTAGCAAGTGCCACTGCATCTGCTAACCAGTCAAAAGGCCAGCGCCAGTGCGGAAAGACATCTTCAACATGAATTGCAGCCCAAATGATACTCAAAGGGAAAATAACAGCAAGTGTCCACGACCCCCATGACATGGGTGACTCAAGGCGAATATTCGTATAAAAACGGTAGACGTGTAATTTGTATTCTAAATCAAGAAAAAGCGTTAGAAGTCCGATGCCCAATAAAACGGGGACAAAAAGCGGTGTAATTTTCACCACGGTTTTCATTTCATCCGATTTTCCCCGAATATAGTAGAGAGCAGAGAAAAACAGGATTCCCGCAACTAAACCACCTAAATAGAGGTAAACCGGAATTTCCCAACCCCAAATACTTAAATGCGGATCGATGTGCTGCATATAGCGCCCGCTGGTTATGGTTATTTCATGCATTCCTTACTCCATTCATTTTTTTTGATAACAAAACATTCATTAAAATTGAATCATACTGTACTAATTAAGTCAAATAATAAATTTTCGGTTTGGTCCCGGCTTCCGGAATCAGCGCATGATTTGGTCTTGCTTTTAGCAGTTTACTGACCTCACTATCAGGATCATCCAGGTCACCGAAATGCATGCATTTCGTCGGACAAACTGCCACACATGCGGGATCCAGGCCTTCTTTAACCCGGTGTACACAAAACGTGCATTTATCCACATAACCCTCCGGATGCACATATCTGGCATCGTAGGGGCAGGACGCAATGCACGCTTTACAGCCGGTACATTCATCATGTGCGACTAAAACAATACCACCAACATCGATGTGGCTTGCCCCGGTGGGGCAGCAACGCACACAGGGGGCATTTTCGCAGTGGTTACAACGCTCGGAACGAATTTCCATGTGCAATTCAGGAAATTGTCCACGCGTGTCCTGCACAATCCAGTCCCGGCAGTAACCTTGCGGAACATTATTTTCAACTTTGCATGCAACGACACAATCGGCACAGCCCACACACCGTTTTGTATCGATTACCATTGCATAACGCGCCATTTTCTATCTCCACTAAAAGTCTTCAATTCAATTAGTTTAATTTCCACTCACATAAAATCGCATTTATACGACTTTATCTACGCTCTCAAAAGTGATAAAATTCACCCGCATACCAGTTCCACCCATGATCGGGTCCACGTTTACACGACTGACAAGCTGGTTATCATCCGCCCCGCGCATAAAAGACCTTTGCATGCGTTTATCGGTGTGGCCGAATCCATGCACCATGAAAACACAATCATGCCTTATTCTTTCCGTCACCTTTGCCCGTACTTTGTTGCTGCGGATGCCATCCTGATTCACCAGCACCACATAATCCCCGTTTTTGAAATCATGCAATCGCGCGATCTTTGAATTGACCCACACTTCATTTTCGTGCATTGTTTCAGTGAGAATCGGGTTGTTCGTGGTGCGGCCAAATGTGTGCGTAGGCGTGCGACCGTAGAGTAAACGATAAAAACCTTCCGGCGGTTTTTCATGTTCCGTATACTGCGGCACCGGATCAAAACCGTGATTCGCCAATACGTTTGAATACAGTTCAATTTTGCCGGTTGGCGTATCAAACTGAGGTTCCAGACCATCTTCAAAATACAACGGATGTCTCTCCTTAAGCTCGATGACGCCTTTCTCTTTTAACGTCGCAAGACTCAAACCCATTTTTTTCAATCGTGCGTCCAGGTAATCCTCGATATTGTCCCACGGGAAATATTTATTCAGGCCGAGGCGCAGACCAATCTCTCTGGCAATCCACCAACCTGGCTTGGACTCAAAACGGGGTTTGAATGCAGGCGCCCGCAGCGCAATTGCCGGAACCCGCCCCGGAGACACCCGGATATCATCGTAGCGTTCGAGATAGGAACACTCCGGTAAAACGACATCAGCCCAACCGGTGATTTCGGCAGGCATCAGGTCAACAGTCACCAGAAATTCAAGGTTTTGAATCGCCTGCATGGTTTTTTGCGGTTGTGGTAATGTCGTAAGCAAATTCGTTCCATACACAAACCATCCTTTAAATGAACAGCCGCGATCGGCACTGGGGATGGTCGCGTCACAAATGCCACTGGCAAGAGCTAAATTAGCTAATGGAAATTGATCCGGAAAAGCATCTTTCCAACTTTTCTTCGGTTTCGGATATTTAGGATATTTGTATTTCGGCACATGTGCTTTATTGGGAGAATAAAATCCACCGCGTCTACCCCAACTCCCTAACAGTGCATTGAGAATCGCACCGGCCCGCACTCTCTGGGTGTCGTCTCCATACCAGGTCACGTGGCGTCCGGGATGTACGATGGTGGCCGGTTTGTGCCAGGCCATTTCACGCGCGGTTTCCCGAATGACGTCCGGCTTAATGGTTGTGATGGGATAGGCCCATTCAGGCGTGTATTTTTTGACGGACTTTTTCAGTTCGTCGAACCCGTACGTGTACTGCGCAACATATTTTTTGTCGTAAAGGTCTTCCTCAACAATGACATTTATCCACGCCAAAAGCAGAGCCAAATCCGTACTTGGTCTGATAGGTAACCAATATTTTGCTTTACTCGCAGCAACAGAAAATCTCGGGTCAACCGCAATGACCGTGGATCCGTTGCCGACGGCGTCCGCAAATTCCTGTACCTGTGTATTGTGCATATTTTCACCGATGTGGCTGCCGATTAAGACAAGACATTTGGCGTTGCGAATGTCGGTGCGTTCAGGCGACAAAACGCCTTCGCCAAACGTAAGCAAATAGGCCTCTTCTCTGGGACCCCGGCATTGCGAATACGAAGGCGCCGCAATATTATTTGACCCGTACGCCCGCAAAAGATGTTTGAAATACGTTCCCCCTGAACCATGCGTAAAAAGCGCCAGACATTCTGGACCATGTTCGTCGGCAATTTTTTTCATATTGTCTGCCACATAATCCAGTGCCTCCTCCCAGGTCGCTTCCCGGAATGCCTGCTTTCCACGCGCAGCCGTACGAATTAAGGGTGTTCTCAATCGATCATTGTCGAGATAAGCGCCAATGCCACCGGTTCCCCGCGGACAGAGCCGGCCGTTACAATTGGGATCATCCGGGTTCCCGGTAATTTTCCAGGGTTGGCCGTCGATGCTGTGCACCCAACCGGCACATTTCCAGAAACACATTTCACATACGGTTGGCGTTAAAGCAACGTTGCCATTTACGGCGCCGGTCAAAAGTGGGCCGGCCATAGCTGTACTTTGCTGCCAGTCACAGCCGATGGATTGCAGCAGACCGCCGCCAACAGCCAGGCTGCCCAACCCCAACCCACCGATTTTGATAAACTCTCGTCTTGTAAATTGTTTCGCCATAGTTTAATCCCTATTCTTTGATTGAAACGTTATTTTGAGCTTCTTTTATATGGTAAAAAATTACTTTCAAATTATCGCACTTACTTGCATTGCGGTAAACATTGCACACCCGACAGTTTTCGGCGCGGCAACTTTCCGGAATTTCAGATTTCATTAACCAGCACGGAACAATTGCACCACGATAAGCCGGACAATTTTCCCGTTCCTCATCAGTGCACGGCCGCAATGCCCAACATGGCATTAAAGCCAGTAACCTGCGGATACCGGCTAAATTCAGTCCCTGTTCTTTGATGAGCCGGCGAATGCAGCTTAACCAGATAACATCCGCCTCATTAAACATTCGCTGCCCGGTTTGTGTTTTTTCCGGTAGAAAAATCCCTTCCTTCTCATACATGCGAATGGTCTCAACCGCGATGTCAAGCTTGCGTGCAACCTCGCCTATTTTATACCATTTTTGTTCTGTGCTTATGACGTCGAATTGCTGCACTCTATTTTCCTGTAGTGATAAAAGCTGTATTTTTGAATACAGGTTAACAAGAAATATGCCACAAAAATGACCTTCCTCTAAGCGGTTGTTTTAAGAATATTTAAATCAACACAACAAATCAGATCGCAACGAGCGGTTTCCTGTTTTTGAGATTTTGAGAGAGAATATTTTTATTTTTAAGAAAACAGAAGACGGTTACTTGAGGAAGGTTAGAGGGAAACCAATGCCCGTTTATTAATCTGGTAGGATGGAATAAACCTTGCGAAGGTTTGAAACCTTCGCAAGGTTGGTGAGTCATGCATCCAGGTAAACATCCGTAAACTTCGAATCCCTGAAATTCTCTCAGAGGTAAGAGGAGACAAAAGCACGGTTAATCAGTCGTAGAAGCAAAATAGCTTCTTACCGCACAGGCCTGTTTTTTGGATTGGGTATCCCAAATGATCAGATTTGTCATTCCGCCCCGGCAGCCGCTGCGGATGAATCCGGCGAAGCGATAATACTTATGTCACACCATTTCTCAGTCTTATCAGGCAACCGCCTGATTCGAATCGACAACGGTTGTTGTATGAAATGTTGCCGATTTAAAAGATGTCAGTCATATAGATATTGTCCTCGCGGGACTTTTAACAAATTTTGATACTTTCTAACATATAAGTCCACTGATCAGACTTCATTACAAATGTTATGATAGTCGACAATTTCGTTATCTTTTAACGGGATAAGCTGCAATTTGAAATGAATCTGTCCTTTTGGTAGGGAAATCTATGATAGCAGAAAAAGCCAACCCATGAGCATGACCTGAGATATGATAGCGTTTTAATTTTTCCTTTGCTCTGTTTTTGGGAGAGTTGTCTTTTAACGTTCTTCGACTAACGTCCTTTTTGCGAATTGGGCCGACGGCGCCTCCTGTTGCTCTGGTTTCCGCGGCCATTGCCCGGTTTTTTCAACCATGGTTGTCGCTGTGGCCTGTACTGCTGCACTGCACTTTTAGGCGTAACCTCAATGCTGTCATCAAGAAACGGGTGTTCCGCCACCACAGGGATTTTCTGATCGATCAACTTCTGGATGTCGCGCAAGTAGGCCTTTTCCTCTGCATCACAAAACGACAATGCAATCCCGCTGGCACTTGCCCGGCCGGTACGACCGATGCGGTGGACGTAGGTCTCGGGGATGTTCGGCAGGTCGTAATTGATCACCAGCGACAATTCCTCCACGTCGATGCCGCGGGCGGCGATATCCGTTGCGACAAGAATGTTCGTGTGGCCACTTTTGAAATTGTCCAGCGCTCGTTGCCGTGCACCCTGAGATTTGTTGCCGTGGATGGCATCGGCGTCGATGCCCGCCTTCCCCAGCAACCTGACGATTTTGTTCGCACCGTGTTTTGTCCGCGAAAAGACCAGTACTGAATCGAACGGCTTCGTTTTCAGCAGGTGCACCAGTAACTTGATTTTACCTCTCTTGCTCACGAAATACACTGCCTGCTCCACCTTTTCCGCGGTAGTCTGCTCCGGCTTCACGATCACTTTCTCAGGGTTGCCCAGGATCTTGCGCGACAGGTTAACGATGGCCGGTGGCATGGTTGCCGAAAAAAACAGTGACTGCCGTTGCGCCGGTAATTTAGCGATGATCTTGCGAATGTCGTGGATGAAGCCCATGTCGAGCATCCGGTCGGCTTCGTCCAGCACGAAGTATTCGATGTCTTTCAGCGTGATGAAGCCCTGTCCTATCAGATCCAGCAGCCGTCCCGGCGTTGCGACGAGGACATCGACGCCTGTACGCAAAGCCTGCGTTTGCGCACCCTGCTTCACGCCGCCAAAAATGACGGTATTTTTGATTCCGGTGAATTTCCCGTAGGCCGTAAAGCTCTCCCCGATCTGCATCGCCAGTTCCCGTGTCGGGGTGATGGTGAGCGCCCTGATCTTGCACTGGCCGTTGTTCCCTTGCTGGTCAAGATAAAGGTGCTGCAGGATCGGGATGGCAAAAGCGGCCGTCTTGCCCGTGCCCGTTTGGGCACAACCGAGCAGGTCCTTTCCGCGCAGCAGGATCGGAATGGATTGTTCCTGGATAGGGGTGGGATGTGTATAGTCTTCAACCCTGAGGGCTTTCAGGATGGGTTCGATAATTCCTAAATTTTTGAAAGTCATATATTATGTATAAAGGCTACAAAGGTAGGTGAATTGTTTGGTACTTTAGCTTTTTTGAGGGTTGCGCAGATATTTCAGTAGTCTTAGTAATTCTTAAATAGTCCTTAATCTTTTAACAGGGTTAAGCTGTTATTTGTAATGGTATCTGTCTTTGTGCATCCGAATATCATCGTTAGTAAACTCTGGATGCCTCTCAACTACACCTCAACACAGGAGAACTTAAGAAAAAATAAACAAAGAGTCAATAAATAATATAGCGCAAACTTACAGGGTTTTTTAGATAAAGGAATCTATGATAACAGGAAAATTAACCCCATGACCATGACCTGGGATATCATAACGTGTTAATTTTCCCTTTACTCTGGTTTTGGGAGAGTTGTCATTTAGCGATTAATTTCATCCAGGTTAGTTGGGTATTGACGCGGCCCGAAGCCATGTGCCACACGACTTTTTGATTTTTTCTCTATTTCTTAAGGGCACCCGCGCAATCCATCGATGAAATTAAACTTAATTGAAAGACTCCCAACTCGTTCTGATCGTACTACCGTTTTCTTCATCGTTCATAATCTTTAAATAAGTGTCTACTTCCTGCTGTAAATCCTCAACATGGGATATAATTCCAATAATACGGTTTTCTTTCTGCAGGGATTTTAGAGTGTCAAAAACAACCAGCAAGGCTTCCTTATCCAGAGAACCAAAACCTTCATCGAGGAAGAAGAAATTTTGTTTCGATTCATTGAATGTTTGAATATTTTCGGCCAGGGAAAGGGCCAAAGACAACGCTGCCTGAAACGTTTGTCCGCCAGACAAGGTTTTGATACTTCTGACCTTGCCCTCATTGAGAAAATCACGAACTTGAAACGTATTGTTTTCAGATATTTCCAGTTTTAGTCGCTTGCGGGTTAACTGATAGAATCGTTCATTGGCGGCCTCGCATAAATTCTGTAAATAAACCGTAGAAACAAAATTCACAAAACCGCTGCCTTTGAACAATTGTTTTAACGTGTTAATATCGTCTCCGCGCAATTTTAAGGAAACCAGTTCCTTTTCGAGTTTTTCTCTTGTTGCCAGTGCTGCCTTCAACCTTTGGATCGTTGCTTTTTGTTTGCCGACCTCTTCCTTTAATTCCTCAATTTTTGCCTTTAGTTTCTCAAGCTCTTCAATCAGGTGTTTGTGTTCAGCAGCATCATATTTCTTATCTTTTGTTTTTTGAACGAGTTCATTGTACTTGTCCTGAGCGGTATGCAGTTCTTGCTTAAATCGGCTGATGCGTTCTTTCCCCTTTTCCACTTCGAATTCTTCTTGCAAAATGCTTTCAATATCTTCTATTTTCGCAAATTTAGATTTAGCAATTCCGGTACTCAATTTCCTTTCAATTTCATCCAAAGATTGGTGAAAATCTTTGTGCGTTTTTTCTCCTGATTTAATGGTTCCGAGAAGCGTATCCCTTTTCTTTCTTAATTCTACCACTCTTCCTTCTAAGTCCCGATATTGCTTTTCAACTCGTAAGACTTTGTCTTTTAATTCCCCAGCTTCCTTTTGTAATTCCGGAACGGGTTTCTCTTTGTAAGCGTCGAAATCCAACGATTCCAGTTGTCCAACAAGGGTTTGGCGTTCCGCTGAAAGTTGAGTGCTTTGATTCTTCAGTGCATTCAACTGTTCTTTGATTTCATCTCTTCGTTTAATTTCTGATTCCACGTTTTCCTGAAATTGCTCCACTTCATTCTCCACACCTTCGATTTCTTTTCTCAACTGATCCGCCAGTTCAATAGCTTCTGTTACCGATGCGTCATCATCATGTCGATAGTCAGACCAGATGAATTTTGTTTGGTGTTGTCTTAGCTTTTCGTTCTCAATGTCTAATTCTTTTTGATTTTTCTTTAACAGTTCTTTTTGTGAATTTAATTGAGTTGAAACACCTGCAAGCTGTTTTAGGGTGTCATTTATTGCAGTCAGTTTGCCGTTGAATTCTGCCTTTCGTTGTCTGGCAATCTCCAAATGTTGGTTAACATGTTTGACGTCCAAAATTTCAGGATGCTCTGTAGAACCACACAAAGGGCAAGGCTGACCCTTTGTCAGATTTTCAGCAAATGTCTCTAATTTTTCCTGAACAGCCAGTTGTTCAATCTCCTGTTCTGCTCTCGTTCTCTGCTTTTCAATTTCAATTTTACTTTGTTCCAAATCCGAAACGATTTCTTTTATTGATGTAGTTTCCGGCGCACTTTCAAGTAAGTCAACAATATCTGCTGGTACAGCCTTATTTTTTGTAGATTCCAATCGTTTTAAATCGTCCTTAATTTCCTCGATTGCTTTCTCCAATTTTTCAATATTTTCAAGTATGCTTCTCCTGACTGTAAACCAGTCTTTTGCCGCCATCAACACATTAGAATCGGGCATTCCTTTCTTTTTATTAACCAGCGTAGATAATAACTGCTTATGCATTTCCTTAAATTCTTTGATCTGTGAATCAGATTTCCGTTGCCGGTCATGATGCCGGTCAATTTGCTCTTGCACCTTCTTGATTTGCTCATTCAGCGATTGAATCCTGGCTATCTTGTTTAGTTCATCGGATTTTTTCTTTAGATTATCTCTGTTTTCGTACTCATCTTTGATCTTGTCGAAGGCCTTCTCTTCATTTTCCAATTCTGATTTTATCCGGTTGAATTGTTCACGGTTTGCTTCTAATTCACTTTCGGACTGATTTACATTCTTTTGCAATTCCTGCTTTCTTGCAAGCAGGTCTCTAAATTTGACCAAACAAAATTCATAATCACCAATCTTTGATTCTAATTTCTGATAAAACTCCCTTTCCGTTTCCAGATTATCTAACAGCTTTTTTTGAGCAGAGGCCTCGCCAAAGAGTTCTTTCAATTTCTGTAATTCCAATTCGACTTTCTGTTGTTTCTGAAAACTTTTATCTAACCGGCTGAAATGGGTGGTCACTTCCTGTAATTTATTTTCTGCTGTCTCGATTATTTCAGGGCTTGTTTCTTCTATTTGCAGCAACTGCCCCTCTATGCTTAGCTGCTGTTCCTTATTCTTCTTTTCGATGGAGGCGACTTGATAGAATAGTTCATATTTGCCAAGATTAAAAAGCTCTTTGAGCATCTGGGTTCTTTGCGAAGGTTTCAGTTGCAAAAATTCCTGAAACTTGCCTTGAGGAATTATTATCGTTCGTTTAAAATTCTCATAACTTAAACCAATGATTTGGTCAATGGAATTCGCTTCGATGGGCTGCCAGTCGCCATTGTCTTTCCTGTAAGCATCCCGACTAAATGCGCTGATCTTTTCATAATTTTTCTTATTGCGTTTGCAAGACACCTTAAATCGGTATTCATCTCCACCTTTACCATTTTTGAAAATAAAATC
>CAYVXE010000024.1:32389-48333 GCA_964455375.1 uncultured Calditrichaceae bacterium | reverse complement strand
TATCCACCGCGCCGCCAAGAATAAACACGATCATAAACAACAGGATATCCAACAGCAGCGGCGGATAAATACGCCGTTTCACAGCAATGGATTGTTTGTGGTACTCCGGAGATGTGTTATGCTCCTGTGTATATTCTTTAATACTTACGCCGGTCCCAACAAAAAAGAAAATGACCAGTGTTTCGGTAAAAAGATAAATAATTGCAGTGAATAAAGCAAATGCAGGATGATTGACGCCCAACATTCTGAACACGACCAACCCTTGAATTCCTAATCCTAACAGCATTAAATAGGAGAAGCCAGTTAAGACGTAACAAGAAATCATGAAAAACCACATAACAATTCCTCAATCAACTAATCGATCTGAATGCCATAAATAACTTCAAATTCTGCGGTGGGTATCATGCGAATGGCATCCCAGGTGAGTTTTGTACAAACACGTGCACAAATCTGGCAGCCGATACATTCGTTAAACCGTATTTGAACAGGTGGTATCGGAATATTGTATTTCTCATGGTTAAGCGTCTCGATACAATCTACCGGGCAAAAAGGAACACAGACGCGGCACCCGGTACAGTTATCTTCATCGACAACGGCCATGAGCTTCGGCTTTTTCTTTTTTGCGCCTTTTTTGCCTTCCGGTTCCGGAACTAATTTGTAATGATCATAAGGTTTTTTTGCCATGACACGGCCATCCTAATAGAAATTCATAATTGTCGATATACGTCTATAATATAAGAAAATGTATTGTTACTACCAAACATCTTCACCCTCATTTTCATTCAAAAGAGCAACCTGCTCGTCTATCCATTTTTGGTAATCCTCCTGGCTTTCAACATTCAGGAATCCACGCATCCGGTAATGGCCAAGTCCACACAATTGCGCACAGGCAATTTCCCAATGACCGGTCTTTATAGGTTTGAAGGAGACCCGAATATTCATCCCAGGAATAGCATCTTGTTTGACGCGCATCACCGGCAGAAAAAAACTGTGAATCACATCTTTGCTTGAAAGATGAATCAACACCGGTTTGTCGACAGGCAAATGAAGTTGATTGATGGTGGTGATATCATCTTGAGCATTGGGGTCGGTTCTGTCAATGCCAAGCGGATTCGATTCTTCATCCACCAGACTCAGGTCCATTCTCCCGAAGATTCCATCCGGACCCGGATAGTGAATATTCCAGGCGAATTGTTGTGCCACGACTTGTACTTCAACGGCATTTTCAGGAGCCGGATGGGATGTCATCACATCAGCCCAGATAGGAACTGCAAAGACAACCAACAGGATTGCTTCGGCGATCACAACAGCCACTTCAGTATAGCTGGAAAGATGACTTTTCACACCCGCATAATTTGCTTTTGGATGCTTAGATTTACGAAACCGTAACAACGTCACGATAAAAAATATTCCCCATCCTACAAACAACGCTAACATCAGCCAGTGCACCAAACCTAACATGTGGTCGATTTCGGCGCCGTGTTCAGATGCTAATGGCGGTAATCCTAATAGTTTTTCCATGTCAAGTAACCTTACCTTTTAGTTAAACCTAACCCGGACAAGCCGGAAATCCAAAAAACCAAATCCCAAAGTGAACCGACAAGGTATTTGAAAAGTTTAGCCGATAAAATATCGCTTAAACTACGTAATAACGTTATTAGTAGTGACAATCAAAAATATCTTGCCAAAAAATGGCAGAATTTGACCTCTCAGGTACTAATTAGTTTCAACGTTATTCATGTTGCTTAAATATAATCTGGCTTGTTTGCGCAAATGAAGAAAGAACAAAACAAAGCTTCCCAATACGAAATTTATAACAACCAGGAGCATCATGATAGCCGCATTCATGCCTGCCGTTAATGGTGAATCGGGATTTACAGAGCGACAACTTTCGCACGCAAACCCGTACGAAGGCAGCACCATAAGTGCAACTCCTACAAGCGCCACGACAAACAAAAATCTTAAAGCTGAAAATCGAGCCATGATATCCTCTCCAATTATGTTATTGATTCGCTACATCGAGACTGAAACGTGCGATAATTTCCGCGCCATCAATCAATATTCTTTTTCATTTTGCGCAAAAACCAGGATCCATAAAAAATCAAACCGACACCAAAAACAACAGAAAGAACCGCACCGATCAGGTTTATAATATTTCCTGCGTTAGAGTACGCAATATAGCTCCAAACGCCAAAACCAAACGCAAGTAAAACTGAAATACTAATAAAGAAAATATGAAAAGCCTTTAATGACATATTAACTCCCCATACTGTCCAACAAAGCTCCAACCGGCAGAAACATCAGCACAGCAAAGAAGACAACGGTCAGAACCAGGACACTATAAATTAGTTTTCTTTCAGAAATTAAATGCATAAAATAGCATGCAACCAGTGTACCTTTTACCACCGCAATGAACAAGGCAATTGCAATGTGGGCGGCAATCCCCACATGCACATAAGAGACTGAAACGGTCACCAGAGTCAAAAATGCTAAACTCACAAAAACGATGATATACACTCTAACATGCTTTTTAATGTCATCGACATGCGCTTCCATAAAAACACCTCCTCTGCATTATAAAAGATAAAGCACGGGGAACAGGAATATCCACACCAAATCGACAAAATGCCAATATAACCCGGCAATCTCAATTCGGTTGGTAAATCGTTCCGGTTGAAGTTTCCACATCTTGCTACCGGGACCCCACAAGTAACTATTCACAACAATCCCACCGACAATATGCAATGCATGCAGACCGGTGAGTGTAAAATAAATTGCTAAAAACGTACTTTCAGATGGAAACATGTGATGTTCAAACTTGGCATGATATTCAAAGCCTTTAACAAATAAAAACAGCACGGCTAAAAGAATGGTTGTCCCCATGTAAAGACGGAATTTACCGAAATTCCGCATTTTTAATGAGGCCCAGGACATGACCATGGTCACACTGGAAGCAATCAGCACCATCGTGTTGAATGTCGCAATGGGAACATTTAAAATGTCAGAGCCAACGGGCCAAACCGTTGCCCCAACACGCAATAAAATATAGGAAGAAAATAAGGCACCAAATAGCATCACTTCTGATGCCAGGAACAACCAGATGCCAACTTTTGCGTTAAACAGGCCCGTATCCGGACGCGGGGAAATCGTATAAGGGATCGTTTCCATGTCTGCTTACACCTCCTCTGGTTCATTTTGGGGAATGAAATCTTCAGCATGTCCCGGTACGCTGTATTCATAAGGATTTCGATAAACCACCGGTTCAACTAAAAAATTACCATGCGGTGGCGGCGTTGGCGTGGCCCACTCAAGGGTGGTTGCCTGCCACGGATTCTCTTCTGCCTTCTTACCTTTTCTCATAGACCAGATAAAGTTAAGAATAAAAGGAATTTGAAAAAGTCCAAGTAACCAGGCTGAAATTGACATGAATTCATTCAGGTGCAAAACACCCTGTGCATGAGCATAGCCTGCACCACCATCATAAAGCCGTCTGGAAACACCGGCTAATCCCTGAATAAACATTGGCATGAAGACGCCGTTCATAAAAACAAACGTTCCCCAGAAATGAATCTTACCTAAGACATCATTTAATTTGCGCCCGGTAACCTTTGGAAACCAATAATAAATACCGGCGAATAGCGCTATAATCGACCCGGGCGCCACAATATAATGAAAATGCCCGATAACATAGTAGGTGTCGTGCAATTGAATGTCGGCAGCGCCAAGTCCTAAAGGCAGGCCGGTGAGTCCGCCAATACCGAACATCGGTAAAAATGCCAGCGCAAACAGCATCGGCGTTGTAAACCGGATGGAACCACCATACAGCGATAAAATTAATGCCGACAAAATGATAACCGAGGGAATCGAAATAATCATCGTCGTTGTTTGAAAAAATGCACTGATCACATTGCCCATTCCAGTTAAAAACATGTGATGCGCCCAAACGATAAACGACATAAAACCAAGAAAGATCGTCGAATAAACCATCGACTTGTAACCCCAAAGCGGTTTCCGGGTATTATTGGCAATAATCTCTGCGACAATGCCCAAAGCCGGCAGAATGAGCACATAAACTTCAGGGTGAGCTAAAAACCAAAACAAATGCTGCCAGAGCAAAGGATTTCCGCCACCGCTTACCTTAACCGCCTCTCCACTGACAACGAGTCCGCTCGGCAGGAAAAAACTTGTGCCCGCTAATCGATCCATTAGTTGCAGCACGCCGGCGGCTTCCAAAGGCGGAAAGGCTAAAAGAAGTAAAAATGAGGTTACAAACTGTGCCCACACAAAAAAGGGTAAACGCATAAAGGTCAGACCTTTCGTGCGCAGTTGCACAATGGTGACAATAAAATTAACTGAACCCAATAAAGACGATGTAATGAGCGCAATCATTCCGAACAGCCACCATGTCTGTCCGGTAGTGGCAATATCCGACAAAGGCGGATAGGACGTCCAACCGGAACTTGCCGCTCCACCTTCCACAAAAAAACTCGACAGCATGATGACTCCACCGACAAAATAACACCAGTAACTTGCCATATTGAGTTTCGGAAAAGCCATGTCGGGTGCGCCGATTTGCAACGGCACCAGATAATTTCCAAAAGCGCCGACAGCTAAAGGCACGACGCCTAAAAAAACCATGATGGTCCCATGCATTGCCCCCAGCGAATTATAAAATTCCGGCAACATGCTGCCGCCTGGCATCATGGGGCTGTCCTCGCCGAAGAGCCAGCCGATTAACGGCACCGGCTCACCCGGATAAGCCAGTTGCCAACGCATCATCATCATTAAACAAAAACCAAAAAACAGGAACACTAAGCTGGTCAAACCATATTGTATCCCAATTACTTTATGATCTTGCGAAAAGATATATTTTTGCCAAAATTTTAATTCCGGAGGATGACCGTTGTTTCCATTTTCACGCATGTCATTTTGACCTTTCGTTGAAGTGGGATGAACAGGATTCAGCGTTTAAATGTAAAATTGACCGTCTTCGTCTCGCTACCGGCGACAGTAACTGTCGCAGTTTGGGTACCCAATTTTTCATGCCACGCCTCAACTTCATAGGTGCCGGGTGGCAACCCCGTGAGTTTGAATATCCCGTCTTTCCCGGTTACATCGAAAAATGGATGCCCCATTACCGCGGCATACGCCCCCATCCACGGGTGCACATCACACTTAATGAGGAAAGGTGTTTCTTCAACTTTCATGAATTTTTTTCTGGAAGACTTTTTGAATTTGGGCATTGCTAAATTAAACTGTTTGTTAATTTTTGGCAACGGATGGATGTTGTGCAGTATACCATCGGAATTTAAAATCTTCAACGTCTGACCCGCTCTTATTCCAAAGACATGAGGCTGGTACATGCAACCGTCCTGATCGATGACAACAGCCTCCTGAGGAACCGGATATTTTTTCCCGTTTAAACCGCTCTTAATCCGGACAAAAATATTTCCCATTGTGTTGCCTTTGCCTAACACCAGGGCTTGAGACTTAACCGGTGTTTTATGCTTTGCAGCGCACACCGGCTCCGCGTCCATTTTAAGGATACTTAGTTTCGGCACTTTACCCTGGAATGTTACTGTACCGCTGATTGTTGCAGTGGCAGCGGCGGGCATTTCAGCAGTCGTTACAGCAGCAGTATTGCTACCTTTGGTTTCCTCCTTATCCCCTCCAAAGGCCACACTGAAAGCTGCTAACATAAGTCCCGGTAACAACAGGTATCTATATTTCCCTTTGATGTTTTTCATGTTAAAACTTCCTCCTCTTTTAATGAAATGGTTACGACTTATTGTTTACGTTTTAAATGCACTTTTTTAGGCTCATATTTCATTCCTTTGAAATGGTCGAACGGTTCAATTTCTTCCGGAATATGGAAACCCCGATACTCGGCACGGCAGCGATAACACACGGCTACATCGCCGATTCTTTTGTACAGCAGCCAATCGACAAGTGCAAATACGGGTAAGCTCAATCCGTAAGTCCAGGGGACTAATACCATCCCCAGAAGCATAACTGCACATCCAACAACCTGGTTGAAATCTTTCTGTACAAAAAAACCTTTACACCCACAGACGGGACACGCTTTTTCTAAAAAATGGTGACTTTTAATTAGCCATGTTTGCGAACAATTCGGGCAGGAGATTGTCGTTGCATCAGAAACGGCCACCCGAAAATAGTTACCACATTTTTCACACAGCGTCGAAACCGACTGCTTCACAAGACAATACCGTACTGCACTAAGTAGTATTTATAGGCAATATCACCAATAAATACCGAAACCACAATAACATAAAGTAAACCGGTTGCAGATTGAGTTGATTTGATTTTCAGAGTTTCAATGACTAAAATGATAAGGATAATCGGTAAAACCGTTCCGAATAGAAGTGCCATAGAAAGAAAGAGTCCATCGATACCTTGCATGAATGAGAATAGAGAAATCGTATTGCCAATGTATTCAATCGTGTGCGTTAATAGAAAATAGACATCAAAAGACAATCTTACCAGGAGTAAAGCAGCAAAAATGGCCGTCGCTTTCTTTAAATAGTCGATAGGCAAATTTTTCACATTTAAATAAGTGTGCCCGAGGTTCATGGAAAAGACGGAAGAACAAAGAATAAAACCACCTAAAGCACTCATCAGGTACACCGACCAATCATCATAAAAATGAACTTTCAGGTAATAATATAGGACAACCGCCCCAAAGATGGTTGGCAGCACTAATAGCCAACGCTTCGA
This sequence comes from uncultured Calditrichaceae bacterium, assembly GCA_964455375.1. Taxonomy (GTDB): domain Bacteria; phylum Zhuqueibacterota; class Zhuqueibacteria; order Oceanimicrobiales; family Oceanimicrobiaceae; genus CAYVXE01. The sequence continues at coordinate 41,598 of CAYVXE010000024.1, read as the reverse complement.
TGCATCACGGCGCCATAAAAAAGCAGTGACCAGAAATAGTGCAAGTAGCCAGACCAGGGCTCCCGTTTTGACGGATCGCTGCATGTCAAGGAAGTATAAACCGAAGACACCAACACCGGCGACAAAACAGGCCAGGCCCAGGTTAAATCGGTAAAAACCACTTTTCACCGTTTTCTCATAGTTTCCCACAAAAAACAGCGGATAGCAAATTCCAAACAGGAATGCTGTTATAATTAGAATGTAGGTTAGCATCACTTAATACTTAGAACGTAGTCTCTCAGTGCTTTAATTTGTTTGTTTTCATCACCGCCAAAAATATCATCCGGACCGGATTCGTCAAAATACTCGGGATCGAAAAACGTTGGCATTTTTGTCCCCGGCAACAATGCTTGCGGATCCATTAACCACTGGATAATCCAATCCGGCTTAAGCCGCTCTTTGGCTAAAGCAAAGTTTGGCGCCCAACTATCCGGCGACCCTTCCGGTAGCTTGGACCCTATGATATGACATGAAACACATGAAAAATAATCCTTAGAAAAAAGTATCTTTGCAGCATGCAATTCTTTTGATGTCATTTTAGGCAAACTGCTTTCCACAAAGGGGAAATCCTGATGATCTAAAAAACTGAAATATCTGATTAAAATATTTTTCTGCGACTCTGTAAGTGGAAATGTCGGCATGCGTACTTTTAGCCATGGACGGATGGTGATGGGGTCGCCAATAAAATGAAACAGCCATTGTGTCTGAACTTTTTTCCCTTCACCAATCAGGTTAGGAGGACTGTAAACGGGTGTTAAAGCGTCCGCTTCCGTTTCCCCGCGGTCTTGTACAGTTCGCAACCATTTATTCACCATCGGCCGAATTGCACCACCATCATTTTCGATAATATGACAGCCCTGGCAGTTATATTCACGTATGATCCATTGGCCTTCTTCGACGTACATATTTCTTGCTGTTCTGGGTTTTATTTTATCCGGCAGTACTTCCGGTTTTACGAAACCCAACAACGTTGTTACGATAGCATCCGCTTCCTTGTCTGTAAATTCAAAATTAGGCATTCTTAATTTCTCAGTCGGGTCTTTGACTCTGTCTTTATCAAAAATCCGCGGATTTTTTAACTTTTGTTTAAACCAGGTATAATTTGTATGTTCAATATCGATAAAACCGAAATCAAATTTTTCAATCGGTTTATCGCCTTCTTCAGTCAACTCGGTCCCGATAGGTTTATCCTTTTCAAAGCCGGGGATATTGTGACAACCGAAACAGCCGTATAATCGAATGAGTCTTTCACCACTGTAATCCAATTTTTCTTCCAAACTCATTTTAGACACCATTTCCCGGGCACTTGCTTCGGTATCGAGTTTCTTCTGAAATTCAACGACAATGTCATCCAGTTGTTTTTCATCGATTGGCGGGATAGGCGTCTGCATAAATTTTTCATTCTTCTTTGACCAAATGAATTCGGCAATATCGGCAGCTTCCCGATCGGACAGGCGCAGATTAGGCATCTTTGTTTGTGGAAAATAACGCGCCGGATTTTTTATCCAGTTGTAGATCCATTTTTTTGACGTCTTCGAACCGAGCCCGATTAAATTTGGACCATGGTCTCTGCGCAGTGACTGTAACGTGGTTTCTTCTCCGCTCGGTTCTAATTCCAACCGGTGGCAGCCGTAACAGCCAAGGGTGGCGACGAGATTTTCTCCACGCTTAGCATTTCCTTTTACAGGAATATTATACATTTCAAATTTAGCGCTGTTCTTGAACAAATAATGGACGATGGCATGAATCTCCTGATCCGTTCGTTTTATTGATTTTTCATCGCTGGTATTAAATTGCCTGAAAAATCTGGGCATCCATGTATTATATTTAAAAGCTTTGGGATGGAAGATCCAGCGATAAGCCCATTCCTTTGTTACTTTCGAAGCGATACGATTCAAATCAGGGCCAATTCTACGCTTATCTTTATATTTCTGGATGGTGTGACAACCGAAACAACCTGCTCTTTCGATTAAATTCATACCGAGATTTAATTTATCGGCGCCGCGAATGAATGTTTCCTGGGAATGACAGGAAAAGCAACCGGCTTCGGTGTACTGTTTAGGATACATCGGCTTTTCCCAAAGATCCATTCTTTGCCAATCATGCGTTTCTTTCCACTCGTTTTCCTGGTCAACAGATTCCGGAACATGCACACTCCCAAAAAAGGACGTTCCTCTTCCCCGACCGGAATGGCAGCTTGTGCACCCAAATTTTTCGATGGGGTGAGGTGAGGTGCTGGAAAGAAAAAGATCTAAACGCGGATGCGTGCGAAAGGGCTGCTCGTCATCCGTAAAGTCGGTTAAAGTGACGCCCTTGTGACAGGTCGTACAGCGGTCTACCCTTGGGACCTGTGCGAAATTTACGTCGTCCACAATATCCTTCAAAACGATCTGATCTATTTTATAATATGGTGACAGAAAATCCAACACCGGTAAATCCCGAATATAATCAGCCAATTTATTTCCAAAACTCATATCAGACCGGTCGATATGCGTGAGCATCTTTTCCAAATTCGTTTTATTTCTACTTAAAGCTGACAGTTTGTCTTTAAGGTTTTTTACATCTTTATTAAAATCGAGAATTAACGCTTCCTGATTTTTTAGTTCCGTGTCTTTTGCCTCGAAAATCAAGTTCATTTCGTGGGCACGTTTTTCAAAATTGTCAAATCGCTTTTTTGCGGAATTGACATCCTCTTTAGCCAGACCCAAAGCTTCTTCGTAAGCATATTTTGCGGCATCATAGTCAGCCTTTGCAAACAGATAATTCTGATTGTCGCGATACCTTTCTGCTTTTAAAGCATCGAGTTTTTCCTCAGCCTGTTTCAACTGATCCGATTTATCCTTTAATTGCGTTTCCGCTTCCTTCAACTGCTCCAACAAGGACGTATAGTCATAATTCTCTTCCAGGTTCGTGCTTGCTTCCGAAATTTCAGCACGTGTTTTTGCAACTTCTAACTTCCTGAATGTTTTCTGATATCCTTTCCACTCCCGAAAATAATCATTTGCAAAAGTCCAGACTAATGCCACCAAAAACAGAATACTGGAAATCGCAAACCACTTAGCAAGCTTAGCACTTTTATAATATCGTTCAGAACCGGACATGAGATCTCATCCTTTGAATTAAATGTTAAAAAAGAATTCGGGAATCGCTATAATATATTTAAGATTAAAGATCCACCGTAAATACATCTTAATGGGAAGCGCAACCATTAACAGCAAGAGAACAACGAACACACTATAACGGAAATTGCCTAATTTCTGATGCAGATCCTTAAAAATGGTCCTTGCCAGTAAAGGTGGTAAAATGAGAAAATAACCGCCGATAATTAAGAATCCCCATATTTCCCGTAGAAAGATATTATGCGGCAGACCGGTATTAAACAATTTAATATAAATAATTTCAGATAAGTTTATATTGGTCAGGGGTACAATTTTATGTGGATCCCAAAATTCAAATGGTCCGAAAAAATTCCACCCCGGCCCACGTAAAAACGTACCGGTGAAAATAAGCATGATCCAAAGAATTGAAAATCCGAAAATAAAAATAAAGATCGACATTTTTCGTTCACGAAACGTGTAGTAACCCGCTCCTTTGGGGTTAATATCCATATACGGAATCGCCATCAGGCCGACAATCATAACTGTTGGTAAAACCACGCCGGCTATCCACGGGTCAAAATAGACCAGCATTTCCTGAAGACCCAGAAAATACCAGGGTGCCTTCGATGGATTGGGGGTCGCGGCAGGATTTGCCGGTGCCTCAATCGGCGCATGGATGCCAATGGACCAGATTAGCAGCACCGCCATTATGATAATGAGCGCGATGAATTCCACCATGACCAAATCCGGCCAAACCAAAACTTTATCTTCAGGATCATGGTACTCCAACGGTTTTTCTCCGTTTTCGAGGCGCACATCATTCTGAGTGGCTTGTTTCATACTTAACCAGACAAAAAAAGGAAAAATAAAAACCAACCCCACAATAGGAACATTGTCCGGCTTTAACACAATCAATCTGAAATTTTCATCGGTAACCCCTAAAGCAAACACCAACAACAAGACAACTAAAAGAATCAACCCGCCGGTGTTGGTCCAGATTTTATTGATTTTCAACTTTTGGTTCCATTTTAGAAACCAATCGTTCGGTGGAAAAACGAAAAAGAACAAGGCCATCAAAATCGGCAACGTTATCCACGGCGGTGAAAACGCATTAATAAAGTGTTTTATTAACTCCATTGAAAATCCCGTCTTAATTTAGTGAAAGGTTAGAAACTGATTGCATGACTACAACAGTACCACAGCCTGAAAAATAATTTCGATTCCTGAACCGGTCCGGTTTAAACCGGCCCGGATATTCCGCCATCTTTTCGCACACGCCAGAAATGAACCGCCATAAGAATCATAATAATAAACGGCAAACCGACACAATGGAGCACATAAAATCTCAACAAAGCCCCTTCACCAACAAATCTGCCGCCCAGCAACGCAAAACGAATATCACTGCCGCTATGGACAAAATTAATATCGCCGAGACTTAAAAAAGCCGCACCGGGGCCCTCATGGCCTAAAAACGGTGTGGCACGTGCCATATTGGTACCAACCGTTACCGCCCAAATTGCCAACTGATCCCATGGTAACAGATAACCTGTAAAACTGAGAAGCAGGGTTAAGGTTAACAAAATAACGCCGACAACCCAATTAAATTCTCTTGGCGGCTTGTAGGAGCCGGTCATAAAAACTCTGAACATGTGCAACCAGACTGTTATCACCATTAAATGGGCACCCCAACGGTGAATCTCCCGCATAATTCCCAAAGGTACCTGCTCACCCAAATCGATAATATCCGTATAAGCATATTCCACTGTCGGGCGATAATAAAACATCAAAAGAATACCGGTAACAGTGAGCACCAGAAAGAGAAAGAAAGACAGACCGCCCATACACCAGGTGTATTTCACCTTCACCGCATGCTTTGGTAAACGAACAGGGTGCAAATGTAGAAATACACTATTCAAGACACCCATCATACGCTTACGACGCGTATCAGGAATACCGGTTCGGAAAATAGACGTCCATACTTGAGATTTGGCCATTGTCTCGATGAAACCCCGGTCTTCTTTTTTTAAATCTTTTGCCATGGGGCAATATCCTCCAGTTCTTTGAACGGTAAATGAATAAAATGAATGAGCAGTATTTACTGAGAAAAGATAAAACAGTTTTCGAATAAACAAGCAAATATTTTTTAGAACCTACACAACTAAAAAAGACTCAGGGTCTTTCCATTGCCCTTTTTCCTGTTGATATTTTTTCGATTTATCGACTAAAATTTGTCCGTCATCCGCTAAAACAATTCTATAGCGCTCAAGCGGTCTTGGTGCCGGTCCTTCGAAGTTGATCCCGGAAATTTTATATCCGCTTCCGTGACAGGGACATTTAAATTTTCTGTCACTGGGCAACCAGTTAGGCGTGCATCCCAAGTGAGTACAGACGGTGGATAAGGCATAAATGTATTCCGTGTTCCTCACAATCCAAACAGCATATTTTGCTTTCCATTTTGTAGAAACTACACCGATGGAATATTCATCCGGATACCCGGCCTTAAATGTTTGTGGGGGTTCAAACAGAACGTTTGGAAACATGAAACGAGCAAGCATGGTAAAAAACGCCAGCGTCGCACCGGTAAAAGCGACCCAGGCAACCGTGAGCCATGAAAAAAATGTGCGGCGGTTCATCGACTCATCGTCTTGAGCCTCAGCACCTATGGATGCTTTGGGCCTGATTTTCGGAGCTCTGTCGGTCTTTGCAGAAACATTAGATTTACCTGACATTTCTTTGGCAGCCGGATCCTTGCCAGTGTTTTTCTCAGCCGGTTTGCCTTGCGTATCCGAGCTACCTTTTTCATTAAGATGTTTTTTACTTTCGTCTGACATTGTCAGTCACCATATTTAATATAGATTTGTATTTTTATTGGAATTGTTTCGGTATGGCATTACTGCTTAATACTATACGCATCGATCGCTTTCATCGCAGCCCTTCTGACATTCATATTTCTATCTTTCTTACTTAGATTTCGAATCATTGCATTTAGTGATGGATCATCCAATAATGTACTCGCCTCAATTGCAACCACCAGAGCCTGGTCCTGCTCATACGGGTCCACCTCCGGAAACTTAGCTAAGTAATCGCGGCTGAGCAGTTTTCGCAAAACATCTCGTCCGGATGCGTCGCCCAATTTCGCCAGAGCGATCGCCGCATCCCATTGCACATTTGGTTCTTCATCGCCAAGTGCCAATTTCAAATCCTTTAACGAAACCGTATCACCGATGTTGCCTAAAGCGATGACAGAGGTCAAACGAATCTTCGGATTCGCTTCATTTACATAAGATGAAATCACTGGAATAGACTTTTTACTTTTCAACAACCCTAATGCATGGATTAAGGCCGGAATATTGGATTCTTTTTCTCCAGGTAAGGCCGCAAGGAGTGGATCTGCAAATTTTACATTTCCGGTCCTTCCCATTGCAAGCGCTAAATACTGCCTGACTCGATCATCATCATGCCTGGATTCTTCAAAAATCTCGGTTAATTCATTTACAAAACGGTCTTCCTGAGGAATTAAATGCTTATTCGCCAGGATCTTTGAAAGCTCAAAAGCCGATTGCCAGCGTTTTGTATAACTACCGATTTTAACATCATTCAAATAATCATATACCGAATGCTCTTCCATTGTTAAAATACGGACTAACCCATAAAGCAATATACAAAATACAGTGACGAGAAACGGTATGATAAAAAAGGAATGCATCGTTACTTTAAGTAACGATTTTTTTTTCAGATTATCGGTAGCATGGTTGTTATTAGTATTCATTCAACAACATGTCCTGCTACAAAAATTCAAAATTCAGTTAAATTGTGCGCTCTTATCCTTTCCATATTCTATCAAATTGTTCAAATTTTAATAAAGTTTAATATAAAATTCAATATTTATAATGTCAAGGCAATTTGCAAAATAATATTTTTTAGGCACTGTTTATATGCTGGTTTTATGGCACTTATCATTCTAAATAAATTTATAAATATGCATTTTAGCCAAGATTCAGCAAACGGTTAATATGTCTTTAACGATGTGAGAAATGAATTTATTCCCAAAATTAGAGAACAAAGAAAAAAATATTTTGTGCTGTCATCATGGGCTGATTTAATCAGGCACATTCATCCACGATTTAAATATTTTGCTCTGCAATCCTGACGATTTTTTTAGCTCATTGATTTCAAATTTGGATGGTTTATTCTTCCCCAAAACCACTGGAATTTCAATTAAATTTTCCCTTCTGAAAACTGCGATCTTCACCGTATCGCCAGGTAAATAGTTTTGCAAATTCAAATCCAAATTTTTCTTATATGTACGCCTGCCGTTAATCGCAATTAAGATATCATCCAAATCCAACCCCGCGTTAAAAGCCGGAGATTCAGGAATGACATTTGAGATAACAGTCTGTCGTTCATCACCTTTGGTTTCTATACCAAGGTAGACTGCAGCATCCTTCATATCAGATTTTCGCGTAAGTTCCAGTCCGGCAAAAAGAAGATATTTTTGGAAATCAATCTGTTCAACACCGTTTACATACCTTGCAAAAAAATTTGAAAAGTCTTTACCGGTGACGGTCTCAACCGCTTTCTGCAAACCGGTTTCGGGGATACCGGTATCAGTCAGTGCGTATTTTATATTCAGATACCGCATGACGTCATTAAGAGACTTTTTGTTTTTTGTCTCGTGGCGTATTTCTAAGTCCAGAATCAATGCTAACAGACTGCCTTTGAGATAAAACGAATAATAGGTATTTGGGGGAGCTTCACCGTAACTCTTTGTCCAACTGTCCCAGCTCACTGCACTCACCGGTGTGACCTTTGTTCCGTATGTTTTTTCATACCGTTTAATTTGACCAGCCAGTTGTTGCAGGTATTTTTTCATAGTCACCAAACCGGTTTGCTCTAATATCAAGTTTCCATAGTAGCTGGTAAATCCTTCAAAAATCCAAAAGGTCGTCGTGTAATTCTCTTTGGAATAATCCGGATAATAGATTGCTTTTGGACGGATTCTCTCAACATTCCAGGCATGGAAAAACTCATGAGAGGTCACGCCCAAAAAACCACGGTAAAATTTCTTGTTCGTGAAATCGGCCGGACCAATGGCAATGGATGTTGAATTTTTATGTTCCACACCATGCCCCATCGGTTTCGGTAAAAGGTGATAAAGAAACCAGTACTTTTTAAATGGAATGTCCTGCATCATATCGATTTGGGCAGAGACAATTTTCTCAATATCTATTTTCAATGAATCACGGTCGAAATTCGCATCGCCTTGAAGAATAATTTCAAACTGGGCACCCTTATAATCAAAAGAGATTTGCTGAAAATCAGGACTCACAATGATCGGTGTATCTACCAACTCATGGTAATTCTCGAACACATAGCTCTCCGACTTTTCATCCCAATTCAGAGCACCGGCAATTTTCCAGTCATCCGGTTGCTTCAAGGTTAAACCAACGGCATGCATTTCCTGATTTTCAATGTACATACAACTCGTCACCGGATTGATATAGGCCTCCGAATCATCGAGATAACTCGAACCGCCATCCAACTGCCGCGCATAATAATCATATTCAACGACGACATCCTGTTCCGGTTTTTTGTAAATACGCCAGGTATCTTTATCAATTTGTTTTGCTCGCAAAGGATGCTGATCGGTCGACTGCGCTTTAAAAGCGATCAGATTTCTGACATAATCTTGAATCACATAACGCCCCGGACGCCATGCTGGAAGGCTGACATCGAGAGAGTCAACCGAATCCCGGCTAATTTTCATAGATACATGCAGGAAGTGAGAATTCGGGTGTACCCAACCGATATGGTACTTTATATCTAATGCTTCTGAGTTTCCAACGAATATCAATAACAGAAATAATGATGCTATCCAGTTAAAATTAGAAATTTTCATCCGGTAACTTCCCTTTCATTGTTAGGTTCTGTGTCTCCTGGTTCAGAGAGGATTTGAATAGTCGGCCCAAATTACCGATTGCAGTTTATGAGTCTCAAATTATTAATTACGAATTACGAATTATTAATTACGAATCTTTAAGCATCGCCTGGTTTGCGTGATTCAGTTAAACG
>CAYVXE010000024.1:0-32289 GCA_964455375.1 uncultured Calditrichaceae bacterium | reverse complement strand
AATTATTAATTACGAATCTTTAAGCATCGCCTGGTTTGCGTGATTCAGTTAAACGCGACTTCCATTCATTTAAAGGATTGATTTAAGCTTCTCCATCAACATATTTATGGGCTTGGCATTTTGCATGATATAAAAATGCAATGACGGTACATTATGGTTCAACAAATCTTCCACTTGTGTGACAGCCCAGTTCACACCTATTTCTAAAACGTGCTCAGGTTTTGCAGTCATCACTTCGTCAGCTAATTCCTCAGGAATATTGATATAAAAATTACGAGGAATGGACGTCACCTGTGCTTTTGAGGTCAGAATTTTAAGCCCGGGGATAATTGGTACGTCAATGCCGGTTTTCCGGCTTAATTCAACCAAATTGAAATAGGCTGCATTATCGAAGAACATTTGTGTCACGATGTAGTCGGCGCCGGCCTCCACCTTCTTTTTTGTGTAAGCGAGATCGGTCTTAAGATTTGGAGCTTCGAAATGTTTCTCAGGATAACCGGAGATACCGATACAAAAATTGGAGGGTTCAGCATCGAGCAGATCCTCTTCCAAATAGCGGCCGTGATTCATATCGTTGATCTGTTTCACTAAATCGATAGCGTAGTCATTTGCAGACCGTCCGTACTCCAACGGTTTGCGGTAACCGCTGTCATCACCACGAATTGCCAGAACATTGTCAATCCCAAGATATTGCAATTCAATGAGCATGTCCTCGGTCTCCTCCCGCGTAAACCCCAGGCAAAGAATATGCGGCACGGCATCAATATTATACTTATTTTGAATGAGCGCACAAATGCCCAACGTTCCAGGACGCTTTCGCTTAATTTTTCGCTGAATTCCCTGTTCAGTCTCGTCGTAAATTACTTCCGCGGCATGGCTGGTAATATCGATAAACGGAGGATTATACTGTGCAATATCATCGATCACCGCAAGCAGACTTTTTATGTCTCTGCCACGTTTTGGCGGAATAATCTCAAAACTGATCGGCGGCTTATCCGCCTTTTGAAGTTGGTCAATTACTTTCATAGTATTCTTTCATTTAATGAATGGCTTCAAATTTATTTTTTTGTACATTTTTTCGGGTATTTTTTGGGTCGAAAACTCTCCCGTTCATTGCAATGTAAACACCGGCAGGCAGCGTTTGCACCGCAACAACAGCGCATCCGATGTTAAACTCGGCATCGCTTGATTTAAATCGAGCGGGTGCCATAGAGCCGGTTAACACGATCACTTTATCTGAAATATCCATTAACTTTTTAGCTGTGGCCACCATGGTATCCGTACCATGTGTAATAATAATCCGCTCAGACGGTTCGGCAACAATTTTATCGTAAATCAATTGACGGTCTGCATCGGTCATATCCAGGCTGTCTTTGTGAAGAAGAGCCTCACAGGTGAAATCAATAGCAACATTCGCCGCTTTCAGAATATCGCCAACCACAGATTCACCGACAGCGTATGTATCCTTTTTATCAAAATAGATTTTATCTATGGTTCCTCCGACTGTAAATATTTTTATTCTCATACGCTCCTTACTACTCCACAATTATTCAAATTAATCAAATACATTCCATTTTCAATAAAAATAACTTTAAATAAATGTTACATTTCTTAATAGCGATTTTTTACAGATGAGACGGCCTGGATTAAAAATTTTGTTTTCATTCAATCATCACAAAGTATCCACACCCATAGCCACGATATGAGCATCAAACAACCAATATGTTTTTGTTTAAGAAAATTAACAAGGATGCTAACATAGTCAATATCTGGCAAAAAATCAAGCGGGCGTCATTAGATACCAAATAAAAATGCTGTTTCTGAAAATCAGAAAACAGCATTTTGTAATAGGCTATCCGTGGCGTGGTCTAACGAACAATTGAAATTACAAAATAGATTAGCAAAAACCAAAAAAACAGGGAAAGGACAGTTGCGTAGTAGATGCCTCTACCCGCACTCATTTGATAAGGCGAACGATTTTTTTTTGAATGTATCCTCCTGCGACATCTCTATGTGATGACGCCACATCACCCATATTTTCGAAAGCGCTTTCACCGAAAAGCCAGTAACACAGTTGTGATTTCAAACGTTTCAGCAATCGAAATGGCAATTCACTCATGTGGATGATTTTTTGGTCAAATGCATGGCCGTGTATCTTTTTAGAAATCATAGCGATATTCCTTTTTAAAAAGTACATCACCGGTCTCTCAGTTTTATAACCTGGCCATACATTATTCTTATTCCCCGAATCATGAACGCACAAGAAATATCGTCGCCGTGAATCATTTACTATTTTCATCGAACCGGTGTTTATGCCTGATATTTTAATCCACATTTTATTCGTAAGCGAATAGTTTGAACAGAAATGAAGACCGAAGGGTGTGGGTATGAGTTCCGATGCTTTTTCGAGACGGTTTCCCCAGCCAGGAAAGCGTCGGGGACAGGTTCCACAATCTTATGTGGATTTATGAATCAGGTAAGTTAATTATCTTATTGCAGCAACTAAACCATTTAATCAATCAGACTCCATCTTTTAAAAAGATGGAGTCTGAATGATTTTTTCTTACTTTGCCAGAACCATTTTCTTTGATTCGGAAAATCCGTTTGTTTGCAGTTTGTAAATGTAAATCCCAGATGAAAGAGTAGAACCGTCAAAATCAACAACATAACGGCCGGCAAACAGAGATGTTTTAACCAACGTTGCGACTTCCTGTCCAAGAATATTGTAGAGTCTCAGAGATACAAAGCCATCTTCAGGAATTTCAAACGTGATTTTGGTGCTCGGGTTGAACGGATTCGGATAGTTTTGGCTCAACATGTAATTCTCCGGGAACAACCCATTTGGATTTTCTGCAACGGCCAGCGGCGAACCGGTATCCCACCAGATGCCTCCGGGACCATAATAGTGCATCAGAGAATCCGCTAAAGCAACGTCTGAATCTTCTGTCCAGTTTGCAATATTATCTGCAGAAACGTCCACACCAAAATTCGGGAATGTGTCTTTTTGGTGACAGCTAACTGCACAAGAATTAGGCATTCCTCCCTGTTCCTGGTAGAAAAGGGTTTTTTCAGGAGAGACGACTTCAAAGGTATGGCTGTGAATGTCATAAGCAATAGCGGATTTTGCCGCTTTCGGCATGTGACATTTCGTACATCTGGAAGAGCCGGTACCTGTGGGATCATAAGGATGATTTGTATGTAGCGAAACAATCGCACCAATCGCGGCTACATTGTTTGCATAGTCAGCCACCATTTCTTTTGAAATATTTGCAAAGTCGCCGAACGTAGAATGACAAGCCAGGCAGAGAGTGTTGTTGTCAGGTTCCGTGGCAATCGTGATGGGGTTTCCTAAGGAATCTTCCTCTACGACTTCAGTGACAACCTGATGCTCATTGGTCGACCCGTGCGGATCATGACAGTCATAACATGCTACTCTCTCAAATTGAGATGCCGCATGAGCACTTTTGTTAAAATCACGGAATTGCTGATGATGTTTCACGGAGTTGTCGCCATCAGGCCAGTAACCGCCACCGTCGGTGTAGAAATTATCTACCAGGTCACCGGATACCCAACTGAGCATATTCGCGTCATCATAGGCAAATGAAAATGTACCATTGGGTTTACTCTTACCTCTTGAATGACACATACCACACAGATTATTAGCTTGCTCCACGGTTAAATCTGTTTCCGGATTAATTATCTTAGTCGGGTCGCCGCCGCCCGCAATATGTTCACTACCAGGACCATGGCAGCGTTCACAACCGGTATTCATTTGATCTAAATCACCGTCCTGGTCAATATCAAAGTAACTGGGATTTCCGGCAACTGCTGTTTCATTTGCAACGCCGGCGCCATGCGCAACCCATTCGCCATTTGCCGTTTGATCAAGCGTCAAACCTGTGACATGGCATCCTGAACACCCCTTGGCAAAACTTCTCGAATTTGTTGATGCATCCGCAAGCGTTGATGTCGGGGTAAAAATCGGTTGGAAACTCGCATCATACCATGCATCAGGATGATAAAGGACATATTGATGGGTTGTTTCGTTAAACTGAATGGGAGAAACATATATATCTTTGGACTCTCCTTCAGCGGTATTTATCCTAACCATATAACGTTGTTTCCAAAGGCCGCTGCCGCCGTAGGTTAAATAGACTCTGTGAGTCACCGCACCAATAGTAATGGTATAACCATCAGTGGCGCTATAAGCCAAAACAGGCGCATTTGGTTTATAAGGATCAAAGACGGATGAAATGGTGTTAAAATCTAATCCGTCCTTAAAATCGTCAATCCCATTTTGATTATAATCACAAACAACACCTTTTTCATTCACCATGGAATTACTATCATCGAGTACAGACGAATAACCATTGGCATGAAGAGTTCCCCGCCAATCGGTTTTATCCGAAGCAATGACGCCACTATGACAACTTAAACACGTTTCCGGCCCGACATAGGTTGCCTGTCCAAATCCGCTCTGAACAGCTAAAAGCGGAACAGAAACCAGAAAAAATAAAAGCAATTTGTAACTTTTTGAGTTCATCACTCACTCCTTATAATTAAGGTTAATAGATCATTACTTTAAAACGACTGCCAATTTTATCTTAAGACCTTTCCTCCTTTCTGACTCGACGACGTCGAAATCATTTAGTTAAATTCTAATTTCATAGCAGATGTAATAACGTCACCCAACGTATCCTGAGGCATCGGTAACAGCCCGAGATAAAATATTTTTTTCTCGTACATCTTTGCTGCAATTCGCTCCTCAAGCTCTCTGCACAGAACAATCAAAGGAAGTTTAGGACGAAGTTTCCGAATTATTTTCACCCATTTAAAACTCTCTTTGTCTGCTCTGAAACAATCAAACAAAGCCACGTGGTAGTTATTTGACTGTAATTTCAGCAAAAATTCAGACATTTCGTTTTCAACCGTTAAAAGCATATCAATTTGCCTGCTAACTTCCTGGCAGTTCCTGACAACAATTTTGTCTTCACTTCGAAGAATCCCAAACTGATCATGCATTTTATTCTCTCAAATTAACCGAACAACAAGCAAAACCAATGCCACTCACATAAAAGTCTTAAAATAATTTATGAAAATAATTTATTTATATAAATTATTGTTTTTAATAAATTAAAAACATCTATCATTCACACGCCGGATTAAAAAGATAAACGTCACAACCAACGAAGTGAGACGTAGATTTCCCACTTCTTCCTACCATCAACCTTATATTGTTGTTTTTATATGCTTTAGTACTTCCTACAGCAATGTCGTAGTGAGACCTGAATGTCCCATCGAGGGGGAATTAGTTCGTGCTTGAAATAAAACATGATGTTCTTTCCCAACGGCGGCATTGCGAATCCGGGGGCGGCTGTCGGAGGCAAATTCCGTGAAGACCTTTTTTATCAATGAAATCCGTATGCCCGATTTATCATTCTCAAATTAAAAATTACGAATTACGAATCGGCCTCAAGCGCGACAGACTTTTCGTGAATTTTTTCGGATAGCAGCAAAAACAGTTCTGAGCATACGTTGACACAGATGAGCGGCTGCCGGGGAGAAATGGCCAGGCGAAGTTGCTCTTTTCGGCCAGGTGCTAATTAAAGAAAAAAATGGAATGGAGATAATGCAAAACAAGTGTTTCGTCTGTAAAAGCGACACTTCACAAACAAACATTTAGATGAATTGCAATGAACAAATCGGGGGTTATTCTACAATTTATACAAAACACTACTTGCTCTCACGCCAGGAAGCGGCATCTAATCTATGACGGCTAAGAAGGCGGTGAAGGTTACGCCTGGTCATACCTGCCTTTTCAGCAATTTTCGTGACATTACCATGATATTTTTCCAACAAATTTAATAGGTAAGTCAATTCAACATTATCAATGGCCTGTCGCTTAGCATCTACCAGTGTTATATTTGAATAAGTGATATTAGAGAGTTTACGCATCTGAAACTGCTCCGGAAGGTCTTCTAATGAAATCGTCTCATGTCTTGCCAGGGCAACCGCCCGTTCAATTGTATTTTCTAATTCGCGCACATTCCCGGGCCACTCATATTGCTCCAGGCACTTCAGAACATCATCTGTAAAGCCGGATATTTTTTTGGGGGACGTTTTTCCATATTTCTTAAGAAAATGCTCTGCTAAGGGGACGATATCATCCTTTCGCTCCATTAGCGGCGGAATATGAATGCGGACGACATTGAGGCGGTAGTAAAAATCCTCACGCAATGTTTTATCTGCAACAGCCTGCTCCACATCACGGTTCGTGGCGGCGATAAAACGCACATCCACGTCAATGAGACTATCACCACCGAGATGTCTGACCTGGCGCTCCTGCAAGACTCGCAGCAATTTCACCTGCAGAGATTCACTGAGTTCGCACACCTCATCCAAAAAAAATGTGCCGCCGCTGGCCATTTCAAGCAAACCGGCTTTGCGACGAAAGGCATTGGTGAATGCGCCCTTTTCGTACCCGAAAAGTTCACTTTCGAAAATCGTCTCAGGAAGTGCACTACAGTTTACCGGAATGAAGGAACTCTTGCTGCGTTTACTTCGGGAATGAATACTTTTCGCCACGAGTTCTTTACCCGTACCGCTTCCACCCGTAATGATGACATTTGCATCCGTAAGTGCCACCGAATTGATCAAATCAAAAATTCGCTGCATCTTAACGCTTCGGCCAATAATATTGTCAAAACTGTATTTTTCTTCCAGTTGCTGCAGAAGAATATCTCTCTCATTAAACAGTTGCCTTTGCCGCAGCCCTTTTTCAATAGCGACTTCCAGATAGTCCACTTCGAAAGGTTTTTCCAGAAAATCGAAAGCTCCGGCTTTCATGGCAGCAACCGTCCGGTCAACGGTGCCATAGGCAGTTAAAAGAATAAATGGTGTATTGGGTTGCATTCCCCGGGCTTTTTCGAGCACCGCCATGCCGTCAATTTCCGGCATGTATAAATCGCAAAGAATTAAATCAAAGTTATACCGTTCCATCAACTCAAAGGCTTGCACACCGTTCAGCGCAGTTGTCGGACGGTGCCCAAAGGCCTGAATGATTTTAGCACAACCACTCAGCATATCTTTTTCATCATCGACGAGTAGAATCTCAGCCATTTCTCATTTCCAGATCATTTTGGTTGTTCGGAAGAAAAACAATGAAGGTCGTACCCTGACCCGGTGTACTTTTTACCTGGATCGTTCCCTGGTGTCTTTGGATTATCGCCTGACTGATCCCCAAACCAAGACCGGTGCCCTCTTCAGGTGATTTTGTGCTGAAAAAAGGTTTGAAAATGTTATCCAGATCTCCGGGAGGTATTCCCGAACCGTTGTCAGATAGTCTGATCTCGATTCCTTTCTGCTTAGCCATTTTTTTTGTTTTTCTGATCTCTAGTCTTATTCTCCCTTTTTGCGGCAATGCATCGAGGGCATTATTTAACAAATTGATAAAAACCTGCAGAATCTGATCTCTATCGACAAATATTTCAGGCAGACCGCGCTGCCATGCCTTCTCCATGATTATCTGTTTTGCACGGAAGCGGTGTCCTAAAAGCATCAGGCATTCCTCTATTACATCAACAATATTGACAGGTCTCGGTTGGAAGCTCATCCCCCGTGAATGTCTTAGCAAACTCTTGGTATATTTGGCGATTCTGCGAGTTTGCTCCCTAATAATCCTGAGCACTTCCTGGTCTGTGTTTTCTTCGGCTTGCAACTGCATAGCATCGATCTGTGCAGAGATAATTCCGGTTGGTGTGTTGATTTCATGCGCAACTGAATCCACTAATTCTCCGATGGATGCCAATTTTGAAGCATGATCTATTTGCTCCTGTAATTCATTTTTCTCTTCACAGTGCCGTGAATATTCTTCGGCCTGAAAACGCTTTATATTTAAATGCAATAACAAGACTCCAGCACTCAAAATCGTCAGAAGAGATAAGCCTACCAGCCATGAAAAAAGCCGGTAATTGTTTTGAATAAAAGCAACAACTTCTGCACGGTCGATGGAAGCCGCAATGTCCCACCGTATATTGAACGCATGCATGGAGGCTTTTGCAATGAGCTTCGGCCTTTCATTGCCAACCTGAAATTCCTGATAATCCGCATGACTATTTAGAAAAGTTATCTGCTTTTCGAATGAGGTGTGACATTGCGTGCATTCTGTTTTTGTAGCAAATATTGAACGCAGCACCATTTCAGGATGATGCGGATGAAACAACAACCGTCCATCCTGATCCATCACCCAGGCAAAACCGGTTTTGCCGAATTTTATCGGCTCCACAAAACGGTGCATGACCACATTGAAATCCACAAGAAAACCTAAAAATCCTGTAAATTTACTCCCTGAGTATGGATGATCTTGACTGAAAGTCGTTCTTAAAACCGGAACAAGGACGATAAAAAACAAGCCTTCGTTTCGATTTGAAGTTGCATGCTTTGTAACCTGTGACACCCAGACGCTATCGGGTTGATTGTAGGCCATAAAGGCATCTAACCCCTTCTCCAGTTGAGGGTTCAACCAGCCCGGCAAACTATCACTTGTGCTATATATGAGTTCATTTTTTTTATTCACCACAAAGATGCTTTTTACCGCCAGAGGATTTGAGCTGACAAAAAAATGTTTAACATTCACTGCAATCGCATCTTCATCTAATGTTTGCAAACATGGGAGCGTGCCTAACATGTGCATATCTTTTGTTAGATGTTGAAGATAAAACTCAGTACGAATAGCAGCATTCTGCACCATCTGTACCTGCCGCAATCCCTGAATTGTTTTTGTTTCTCTCACCGTATTCTGGTAAATGCGATAGGACAGAAATAGTGTTGCAGTGAGAATTGTCACTAAGGTTATTACTCCCACCGTCATAAATGGACGTTTTTTTCCGTTCTCATTCAATTCCGTGACCTAACAAGCAAAATAATTCCATTTGTACATTTCCGTAAAGAAACAATATTTTTTCTAAACCGCAAATTATTTCCCTTTGTGTTTAGTCAGGTTTGGTTTCTCGGCTCAATCAAGGTAAAACTTAAAAAAAACCCCAAACTGATAACAGCAGCACTGATTCCAAATAGCAGTTGGTACCCAATCGCATCCACCAACAAACCACCGACAATTGGAAAAAACAAAGTCGGCGCCGTCAGTGTATTTTTCAATGCAATATAAGTCGGAACTAAATTCTCACTGGTAATTTCCAACAAGTAATTACGCGTGGCCATATCCGTTCCCCGAAACCCCAACCCAACTAAAACAAATGAAAAACCGAATAAAGCCGGAAAAAAGCGGCCGCTGACAATTGCCCAGACCGGCATGAGTAAACTAACGAAAGCGACACCAATAAGCACCACTCGATAGCCGAATCGATCCCCGATTGGTCCCCAAATAAGACCACTACCCGACCCGCCAATCACCTGTAAAGTAATGAACACGCCGATTTGGGAAGGAGGCGAATGCAACTTTACCTTTGCGTAAATGACCAAAAATGGTAAAGCCAGGTAAATACCTGCAAGAAACATAGTCACTAAGATGAACCGGCGAAAAATTTTGTTCTCGCGAATAATAACGGAAACATCTTTTAAATAAGATTTCAACGGTCGCGGAATGACGGTTTCCCCATCACCCGGCTCTTTCATCGTCAGAAAGCCAATTCCGGCTACGGCAAGCCCGCCGGCTGTGAGTAAAAACATCATCCCGTAATGTTGGGCAAGTAACCCGGCATCCGTGCCTGATAAAATACGGTGGGACATGTAACCCGCCAGCATTCCCGCCAAGCCGCCAAGAAAGTATCGGATGCCAAAGAACTTGCCGCGGCTCCTCGGTGAAATGGTGCTGGCGATCATATAAGAGTAAATGACATCCCCCAAACCTCCGGCAAAAAAGAATACGGTGAGCAAAACCAGAAGAACCGCCGCAGTGAGATGCGGATAGGTCATGCCCCAAGAAACCGTAAATAATCCTAAAGCAAACCATAACAAACTTCGGAAATAGATCACCCAGATCAAGTAGGGACGTTTAAACGTCTTGGATTCCAAAAAATGGGCGAAAAGAAGCTGTGGTAAAATGACGCCGATCCGCTTCAAAGAGAGGAGCATTCCAACCAGGAAATCAGAACCGGTGAGCGCATGTATGAAAGCCGGCAAAACGGTTGTATCCTGACTGAACGCCATGCCGAACTGCATAAACGTCCCGTGAATAAACCCGCCGAACATATTGCGACGTTCATAAGGCCATTTTTTCCGTTCTAACTCAGCCATGTTTGACTTGACTATTATTCAGATTTTGCAACATAATTTTGAATATAAAAAACGGCGGTGAGTTAATCAACCCACCGCCGTTTGAAAATGTATAAAATAATCGAAACACTTGTCGTTTTAGAGAGTCTAAATTTTGTTCAGCGCCTGATCCAGATCTGCTTTCAAGTCTTCGAAATCTTCACACCCCACTGCCACCCGCACGAGCTCATCCTTAATACCCGCTTCTTCACGTTCATCCTTTGGCATGGAGGCGTGCGTCATGGAGGCAGGATGCTCAATTAACGATTCAACTCCACCCAGTGAAACAGCAAGCGTAAAGAGCTCCACATTATTCATAACTGTTTTGCCGCCTTCAAGTCCGTTTTTGACGCCGCAACAGATCATAGCGCCGAAGCCATCCATCTGCTTTTTTGCAATTTCATATTGCGGGTGATCTTTCAAACCGGGATAGCGTACCCAGGAAACGTTTGGATGGTCTTGCAGAAAATGTGCGAGCTTCTCAGCATTTTCCTGTGCTTTCTCTACCCGCAAAGCCAGCGTCCGCACGCCGCGCAAAACCAGCCAGGCTTGATGCGGGTCCATGGTACCGCCAAAAGAATTCAGAACAGGACGAATGACTTTGTAGAGTTTTTCGTTTTTGGTCACAATCATGCCGCCCACCACATCGCTGTGGCCGTTGATGAATTTCGTCAAACTGTGCAGCACCACATCAGCACCGTATTCAAACGGACGCTGTAAATAAGGACTGGCAAATGTGTTGTCCACAACCAGTAAAGCATCCTGCGAATGGGCAATGTCTGCAGCCGCTTGAATATCCGTAATGGACATGGTTGGATTTGCAGGCGTTTCAATATAGACGACCCGCGTATTGGGTTTCATTGCTTTTTTAAGATGTTCGAGATTTGCCGTGTCTACAAATGTGGACTGCACGCCAAACCGCGTAAATTCATTTTCCAAAACCACACGTGTGGGCCCGTAAACTGAATCGGTTCCGACAAGATGGTCACCCTGACTTAAAAGCGCCAAATAAATGGTCGTAATTGCAGCCATCCCGGTGGAGGTGGCCATCCCGCGGAAACCGCCTTCCAAAGCAGCCACATTTTCCTCCAGAGCATTAATGGTCGGATTACCCAGTCGCGTGTAAATAAAACCCTTCTTTTCACCGGCAAATCTAGCCGCGCCTTCATCGGCATTGGGAAATGCAAATGTGGAACTTTGGAAAATCGGCACCGAAACCTCACCAAACATGGTGTGCTCCATTTCGCCGGCATGAATTGCTTTCGTTGCTTTTTTCATAGAATGTGAACGCATTTAATAACTCCTCTTATCGTATTGTTTTAGTTTCGTATTTCATTTTTCCAGAAAACTCTGCCCTATTTATTGTGTCGATGCGCATGATCGTGTACGCTCCGTTTTAGAGTTGGCCCATCGAGTATTTGCAGTTCATCATGGTGTAATTTCTCGAGAGCTTCAAAAACGGAAATACCCCGCGCCAATGCCACTTTCAATCCCAGTGATTTAATGATGTCAAACGCATGTGGACCGATATTACCCGTCAAAAACATTTTGACTCCCTGCTTCGCAAAGTCATAAATCATCTCATGGTTTTCACCGCTGTGTTCATTTTTTTGGACTTGGTATTCAATGTTCTCTGTGTCAACAATTAAGTAGTAAGGGGCATGTCCAAATCGCCTGGCTACCCTGCTTTCCAATGAATTTTTTTCTGCTGCTACAAGTACTTTCATCATTCACCTACCGTTTATTGAGGACAATGAAATTTTTCTTTCATGGTCCATCCGAAAAGGAAGCGGGGCAAGAAAGCCGGCGTTTGCAGCCTGTATTTTTCATAGTCACAGCCAAACTTCAGAAACCCCTCATCTTCTTCTTTTTTTAATGCAAAATAAAAAATGTAAGCATCAGCTAAGGGAGCCGCAACAAAAGCGAATCCCGGGGAATTGATCAAAAAACCGATACCAAATGTTAACGCTAAAAATCCCTGAAACGCTGGATGGCGCAGGTGAGCATAAATTCCCTGTGTAACAAGTCCATCCGTGGTACCACGCGGTAATTTATCATGGTTGGAACGCCCGTACATTGTCAACTGCCGCCCCGACATTGCCGGCAATGCCATCCCGATAAAAATCAACAGACTACCCAAACCAAACCGCAAAATGGGTTTGAAAGAAATACTTACAAAAACCAACTTGTCCAATAAGAGCCCGAGAAGCAACAGGCACAGGAACCCGATCAAAAGCCTGCGTAATTTTGTTTTAAAATCTTTTGCAAATTTCATTCTTATTTTTCCAAAATAACGAGCACAATGGCACCGCTTTCCGACGTAAAAGGGCCGTGCGTTGCTCCTTTGGGGATCAATCTGTATGACCCGCGACGGTAAATTTTCCCGCTGCTCTCATACCTCCCATCCAGAACGAAATGTTGTTCTGTGCTGGCGGTGTGGCAATGTTTATCCATCTCGAAACCTTTGGGTAACTTGAGCAAAAAGGTTTTAACCTCATCCTCATCCCGCAGGATTCTGATTTTTGTCCCATTAGGATAGCCCATTGCCTCCACCCAGAGCAGTTCTTCATAATTCAATAAAATTTCCTGCATAAATTTTCCTCAGCTATTCCCCGCAGATAATTTTCGCACATAAAAAGTATGTCCGCCATAGTTTGTTTCAATGAGCAACCCCTTATCAAGCAACCTTTGTACATGAGCCCAGTCAGACTTGGTCTTCTTCAAGAATTTCTCAACCGCTTCCCTGCGCATCGGGTGTACCGCCGTTATCGCCAGGATATCTTCTTCAACTCCTGCAGAATGGCCGTATTCGTTACCTTCATATCTGATCTGGTATTCGACGTGCGCAAATTTTTTCTTTACAGTCAGATAAAAACGATTGAGAGTTTTCTCATCAGGGGCTTTCACGGCACTTTCTACAGGAGGACGCGTCGGCACCAAAATAAAAGCCTGCGACGGGTTCAGTTCTTGCAAAAATAGTCCAAGTGTTTCGGCATGCTTGACGCTGTCATTCATCCCCTGCACGAGCATAGTTTCAGTGACTAATTTACCCGGATATTTTCCGGCAAATTCGATCATGCCGTGTTTAATGGTTTCGAGCGATAATTTTTTGTGCGGCCGGTCTACCTGATGCCACTCTTTGTCGTCCAGTGAGTCGATCTTTAAAGAGACCCAGTCAGCAGCCATCAATTCCCGTTTAACATCATCGCGCCAGATTAACGAAGCATTGGTAATGACGGCAATTTTGTAGCCCAATGGTTTGAGCATTTCGATCTCTCTACCCAGATTAATATCCAGGGTCGGTTCACCATCGGGGACAAACGATATGTAATCCACAGGTTCATCAGACTCACAAAGTCTGGCAATTTTGTTAAAAACCGCATCATATATTTCTTCTGGGGGGTAAAAAACCTGCCGATCCATACGCATGTGGGTGGTGTGCCCGACCTGGCAATAAACGCAGGCAAAACTACAGGCTTTGGGCGGAATATTATTCACCCCCAGGCTGTGGCCGAGACGTCTTGAAGGAATCGGGCCGAATGTAAGCGACATCTGTTTTTGCTCCTTACTAAAAAAGGTGACCTTCTCAAAAAAGGTTACCTTTTATTAAAATTGAAACGGTCGGCGCCAATCCGTGGCACGTAATGTTGTCTCCTTAATGGTTCTCGGATTTAACCAGCGAATAAGGTTAAGCCAGGAACCGGCTTTATCATTCGTACCTGAATTTCGGGCGCCACCGAATGGCTGTCTGCCAACAATAGCGCCGGTGGGCTTGTCATTAATATAAAAGTTGCCGGCTGTGTAGCGCAGAATTCGCTCGGCTACCACAATCGCTTCCCGGTCACGAGCAAAAACAGCGCCGGTTAAAGCGAATCCTGTGGCACGGTCACATTGCCGAAGTGTTTCTTCATAGTCAGCGTCCGGATAGACGTAAACCGTCACCACCGGTCCGAAAATTTCCTCTGTGATCAGTTTGCCGTTGGGATTCCCGGTCTGAATCACGGTCGGTTCTACAAACCATCCTTTCGTGGAATCATAGTTGCCACCGAAGATAACGTCATACTCCTCCGGGTTGTCTTTTGCATAGTCGAGATAAGAAACAACCTTCTCGTAGGCACCCTGATCGATAATTGCACCCATAAAATGATTTAAACCGCTCACATCGCCATAGGTCACTTTCGGAAGTTCCGTTGCCAGGATTTCCTTGATGTCCGGCCATTTGCTTTCGGGAATGTACACTCGTGAAACCGCTGAACATTTTTGCCCCTGATATTCAAAACTACCGCGAATGATATTTATGGCCACATTTCGAACATCGGCGGAATGGTGCATGAAAATAAAATCCTTTCCCCCGGTCTCGCCAACTATTCTCGGATAATTCCGGTAATTCTCCAGATTATTACCCACTGTTTTCCAAATGGAATTTAACGTTTCATAACTGCCGGTAAAATGTAATCCGGCAAAATATTCATGGTTCAAGACCGTCTGCGCATCCCGGCTTGAAAACGGGACAAAGTTAACCACGCCATCGGGTAACCCTGCTTCGAGCAGGATTTTCATAATCTCATAGTTTGTAAAAATAACCGAACGTGCCGGTTTCCAGAGAGCGACATTTCCAACCATTGCAGGTGCTGTTGGTAAATTTCCGGAAATGGAGTAAAAGTTGAAGGGTGGAATGGCCAGCACGAATCCCTCCAGAGGCCGCCAGTCAAACCGGTTGAGTTCTCCGTTCACTTGATTCGGTTGTTGCTCAAAAATAAATCGCAGGTAGTGTGCATTGAAGCGCCAGAAATCCACCATTTCCGCAAGATCAATTTCCGCTTCATACGGCGTCTTGGACTGATTCATCATAATAGCTGCGATGTTCCGAATGCGTGCCGGACCTGCTAAAATATCCGCTGCTTTACGAAATATTGCCGCACGATGGTACCAGTCCATATTCGCCCAGCCTTCGTGCGCCTGCATTGCACTGTCAATCGCCAGCTTCAATTCGGCCTCACCTGCCAGATGAGCTTTAGCCAGAACGGCCTGATGATCATGCGGTGACTTCACATCCATCGTTTGGCTGGATTTCACTTCTTTACCACCGATGATTAACGGAATTTCCGCGGTTTCGGCTTTGATCTTTTCCAACTCCAGTAAAAGCTCTTTCCGCTCCGGTGAATGAGATGCATAATTTAAAATGGTGTCCATATCATTTCTGGTATTTTGCATCGACCAAATCATATAGTTGCCTCCTGTGATAGCGTGGTTTCATCTAACCTGATTAATTCACAAAGATCTGATTTTTCACTTGCTTCGCCGAATTGTCATCTTTACAATACCTTGTCCGATTTAAGCTTGTGAATTATTCAGGCTAAGCTAATTACAATCATTATTTCGTACCAAAAGAACCGGTTTGCTGAATCTCGTCAGCGAGTTTGCCGGCATCGTACAATTTGCGCAAACCTTCAATGATGTAGGCGCTGTGAACGGCCACCGCACGATTTTTCGTTTCATCATAAAGAAACCTTCCGGACAGGCTTTCAATATTACCGTCGAAGATCAGACCCACCAGTTCGGCATTCTTATTGATGACCGGAGAACCGGAGTTCCCACCGATAATATCGCATGTGCTCACAAAATTCACCGGTGTGGAAAGGTCTAACTTACCGATTCGGTCCAGAAAACGTTGCGGAATGGCATACTCACCTTGGTTACCAAAACTGTTTACCCGATCATAGAGACCGTAAAGAGTTGTTTTACAAGGCGCCTGTGTTCCGTTCATCGGATACCCCTTTACCGTCCCGTAAGACAGACGCAAGGTAAAGGTAGCATCTGGGTAAACGCTTTTTCCGAAGGAAGCGAATCTGGCTTTAGCAATTTTCTCCGTTGCCGGTGTCAGCACGCTCTCAATATTTTCTTTCTGCCATTTTATCTGTTCCCGCATCATAGGATCGAGTTCTCTCGCCAAAACAATCAACGGATCTTTCGATTTTTTTACGGCCTTTTCGCCACCATCAGCGAGTTTCTTGCGATAGGCCACATCTGAGAGTTGTGTGTTAGCCAGCAACTCATGGACGACTGCTTTGGCTGTCTTGCCGTTGAGAGCTATTTTTATAAACGGATCATCCGCGCCTAATTCGTCCAGT
This sequence comes from uncultured Calditrichaceae bacterium, assembly GCA_964455375.1. Classification (GTDB taxonomy): domain Bacteria; phylum Zhuqueibacterota; class Zhuqueibacteria; order Oceanimicrobiales; family Oceanimicrobiaceae; genus CAYVXE01. The sequence continues at coordinate 15,886 of CAYVXE010000024.1, read as the reverse complement.
GACATTTGCAGAGTTCCCGTGAGAACGGCTTCTTCCATGTCTTTGTATATCGGCGCCGGAGAGAACAGTCTGAATTTCATACTCTGCAACTGTGAGTCATGATATCCTTCCAGACGTTCAGCATCCGGTTTTTTGATTTCGGCAACATAACGGACAATGTTCGAAGCAATACCGGCAAGCCTGCTGCCGCGTAAACCACGGTAGAATTGTTCTTTTGCGCGTGCTTCCCGTTTTTGCGTGACCTGTGCAATCACATCCCATGCATTCCCAAACGCTTTTTGCCACTCCGGATTGGCAGCGACTTTTGCCCGAAAGGCCTTTTCATCGTTTTCTCGCTGAGCCATCAGGTCTTCATCCATCAAACCCTTGTACTCCCCGGTCATGGCTTTTTGTGCATTTGCTAAGCCGAAAATTCGCACCAGCGCCCGGCGTTGCTGTTCCGGACCTTGCGTCGCATATTCACGCAACGTCTTAATACGCAAGTCAATATATTTTAAAATTTGTGGATACCAGTAGTCGCGTAAGTATACCAACTGCGAATAGGTATATAAACGGTCGGTGGAACCGGGATTTCCGGAGACAAAAACCAGCTCATCTTTATCTGCACCCTTCGCATTCCATTTCAGGTAATTATCACTTTGCACCTGCTTGTCATTTTCATACACCCGAAAGAAAGCAACATCGAGGTCATAACGCGGAAAGGTGAAATTATCGGAGTCACCACCAAAATACGCTGCCTGCCGTTCCGGAGCAAAAACTAAACGTACGTCTGTATATTTTTTAAAGCGGTAAACCCAATATTCGCCGCCATGGTACAAATTAACCACATCAGAACGCAAGCCGGTTTTATCCAGACTTTCTTTCTCAATTTTTACGATTTCAGCTTTGCGGGCTTTTAACGCATCGTTTTCACTCATACCTTCTTTAACCGCGGCTAAAACACGGTCGGTCACGTTCTCCATGGAGTAGAGAACATTCAGTTCCAAATCTGCGCATTTAATCTCATCCGATTGCCTGGCAGCATAAAAACCGGTGGCCACGTAATTTATTTTTTCAGAAGACATTTTCTGCAATTGTCCTACGGCCACATGATGATTGGTCATGACCAGTCCGTTGGGACTGACAAACGAGCCGGAACCGCCATCGTTAAAACGCACACTGGCCAAACGGACATGATCCAACCATGCCTGAGTCGGCGTAAAATTGTAACGCTCCTGGAGCAGTTTTTTAGGTGGATTATCAAAGGTCCACATACCCTCATCGTAGGCCTGAACATTCGATAAAAACAACGTTAAAACAAATAAGCCTGTAAAAAGAACCGCACTTTGTTTAAAGATTTTTTGGGGACTCATCTTTTCCTCCGTTTCATAATTTAATTTGTTTTCAGGCTGAATTTCCAGCCGCAATAAAAATCCGCCACAACATCCGGCGGACAGGCGATACAGGTTGTTTGAATACGCTGGTCTATGGTTTTCGCAAACTGGGTGAATTCGACAATTCCCACCGATTTACAGGGAAAGTCAGGTAAATTCTTCCGGCGTCTGGCAATCTGCACCCGGCATTCCAGCATCCGGAAAATCATTGTGTGCTCATCAACCCACTCGATTTTCTGTTCGTTGATGGCAGCATAAAGCCTGTACTGTAAGGCTTTCGCAAGCGCTTTTAAACCGCCATTTGCCGGAATATCGAATGCCTCCATAATTCGTCTTGCTTCAGCCACGGCAAACCGTTCCCAGGATTTTGTATCCAACTCCATTGCCAGGTCCATGCCAAATTTTTCCTCGGCGGCTAAAAACCAGCAACCATCGTGCGCCAGCCAGTTTTTGGCGTAGACCTGCACGAGCTTCAAGAGTTCTGTACGGGAAAGGGTTTCGATTGATTCGTTCATTTTTATATTTTTTTAAAGCTACTTTTTTGACAAATATACAATTCTTGCAGAAATCATTCCAAATTTTACACAAACGTATAAAAATGTAAATACTTGTTTTTTAAGTCTGGTTACCCGCTCAGAGTTTTTGTCACTGAAGCTTTTTATTAAAAACAATAATCTCTTATAAAATAATTCTCAAAATCAAGAAAAGTCATCGCTTTTCAAAAACAGCGTTCTCCTTACGGAAGACCGTAAAAAAAACCTGCGACATCAGCCTGCCGCAGGTTTTTGAATTTAATTAATGCCGGCAATTTTTTCCAGCATATCGGTTGTGAGTGATTTTGGTCTTTCCAGCGCCTGACCGACCGCACGGTCCCAAATGAGATTGCTCAACACGCCAATGGCACGGCCAACGCCAAACATGACCGTGTAGAAATCGTACTCCGTTACACCATAGTGCCATTGTAAAACCCCGGAATGCGCATCAACATTGGGCCACGGATTCTTTGCTTTTCCCTGTTCCACGAGAATCGGTGGCACCACTTCATACAACAGACTGACCAGCTTGAACATGTCGTCATCAGGCAAATGTTTCAAGGCAAATTCCCTTTGAGCCGCATAGCGCGGATCGGTTTTCCGCAGCACTGCGTGGCCATATCCCGGGATAACCTGACCACTGTTTAATGTATCCCAGACAAACTGCTGCAACTCCTCTTTCGAAGGAATCTTATTGTTCATTTTTTTCATAACACCCTGAATCCAACGCAGCACTTCCTGGTTTGCCAGTCCGTGCAAAGGGCCGGCTAATCCGTTCAAACCGCCGGAAAATGAATAGTAAGCATCGGAGAGCGCTGAACCGACTAAGTGTGTAATATGGGCGCTGACATTACCGCTTTCATGGTCACTGTGCAAAATGAAATACAACCGTGCCAGTTCATCATACGGATGATCAATGCCCATCATGTGAGCAAAATTGGCTCCAAAATCCAAATTCGGATCCGGTGCAATAATATCATTATTTTTATATTTGAGCCGGTAAATATGTGCCGCAATTTCCGGAAGCTTGGCAAGCAGATTCATGGCATCTTCATACATGGGGTCCCAGTACTCCATTTTGCTCATGCCTTCGTTGTAGCGTTTCACAAAGATCGACTCCCGCTGCATAGCGACCACCGCTGCCGAAAACATACTCATGGGATGTGTGTCTTTCGGCATGGCATTTAACATGGTAAACACATAGTCCGGTACTTTGTTTCTTGCTTTGAAATCATCCACGACAACCTGAATGTCATTTTCCGTGGGCAGGTCGCCGGTTAACAATAAATAAAAATGACCTTCCACGTAAGGCATTTCCGCACCGGGTGCTTTCGGCAATTTTTCCAGACACTCCGGAATAGTGTAGCCCCGAAACCGGATACCCTCATTTGGATCCAGATAGGAAATATCCGTGGATAAACTTTTCAAACCGCGCATGCCACCATAGAACTGACTGATTTTTACCTCGTCAACGACTGTGCTGCCATATTCTTTTACTAACCTTGTAATTCGCTCCCGATAACCCGGTATTTTTTCAGCTAATTTTTCTTTTAGATGTGACATTTGTAACTCCTTTCTAAATACATAAATTTATTTACTGGTCATGGCAATTACTTCATCTACGGTTTTGCGAACAGACTCTCCGAACTTCTCCCTTTCAGTTTAAATAAAACCACATTTAAAAGTCACCATTTTCACACGTTTCAGTTTAATGAGACTATTGCTTAATTTCAACTAATTTTGTCGCCTTGAGAACAACAAAGCCACCTTTTCCATAGCCGGCCTCAAATGGTTGGGTTTCCTCAATGGAATCGACATCGCCAAAAACGGTTTGTACAATTTTCACATCGCCAAAGCCCGAGCGATGTAAAAAGCCGATTACTTCCCCAACAGAAAAAAACGTCGCAATGCGATAAAATTTGTTTTTATCCTTCAACATTTTGTAGACTTTACCAAGCTCACTATCACCATCTACCATACCTAAAATAAATGATCCGTGTGGTTTTAAAATTCGGTTCGCTTCTTCAAATGATTTCAAAATATCATCCACGAAACAAATCGTGGTCACCATCAACGCAAAATCAAAACGATGTGCACGAAACGGCAGAGCTTCTGCGATGCCATCAAACACTTCAATGCCCTGACTTCTGGCTATGTCTCCCATCGCACCGGAAGGATCAACGCCAATTTTAATCCGCAATGGCAGAGCAAACCGACCCGTTCCAACACCGATTTCAACGCCTTTCTTCCCTTGCGGGATAAAGTGACGAATTGCTTCCACTTCCGAAAAATAAACATGCCGGTGTCTGGAGAACCAGGATTCATAATCCTGAAAATAATGATTGAAAGGTTCTGATTTTGCCATGTCTATTTCACTTTTTTAGTTCCATCTGAGACGATTCATCGCACCTGCAACGAATGCACATATCTATCAGGCGATAGCCTCCAAAAAAAAAGCGGCCTTGTATTACCGCCACTGACCGCTTTTTATCTATTTTTTAAATGCCTTCCGGTTTTAACATCAACAAAATTGACGACACCTTCATGAAAAAGACCGTCATCAAGATTGTTCTTGTTTGTTCAAGCAATTGCAAAATCACCATCATTCCATTTAAATTTCTAACATCAACATGATATTAATGGACTTTACCCCAGTATTTTTCAACAAGTTCCGTTAAATAATGTTTCAAAAAATCCGGCAGAACTTCACTCAGACACTCAGATTCAAAATTCCGCATCACTTTTTTGCTTACTTCAAGCGCTTCCTGCTTCGACCGGACAGCACGGATTTTTTCTTCAATATTCCCAAAATGTCTCCGGACCAGTTCCTCCTGCCGTCTCACCTCATGATGGCCGAATTGTTCAGTAAGTGAAATTTCTTCCTCCATTTTAAATGCCTTTTGAAGTGTGCATTGCGTTCAAATCCTTTACGAAAGTATGAATCTCCCGGTCGCTAAATCCCTTTTCTTTTGCTGCCTCTTCAAGCGACCCCCAGATAGGCTCGCCACAGGCAATGCACTTTATTCCCTTATCCATCAAATATTTCACCGATTCTGGATAGAGATTCACCAAATCCTCAATTAATATTTCTTTGTGAATCATTCGATTCTCACCAATATTTTTTTACATTTCATATATTGGATGCAGGAAACTAAATAAAGATACTAAAATAAATTGATGCACATTTTCCAGTGCTTTTTTTGACGATCAGAAACAAACTATTTTATTGCGATTTTATGATTTTTTTTTGTAAACCGTCTTTTTTAAAAGTTCTTCCAAAGGACACCATTGTGTAAAAGCGGATTGCAGTAAATTCAAACCAACAAATGCTGTGAAAAATAACCAATAGGGATTTACAAAATAACCCAATGCCAGGCTTACAAGGACAAATGTTCCTGCAAATGCACGGATTGTATTTTCTAACGTCATCGTTTTACCTCTATACTAATCATTATTTACCAATCAATTTAAATTGCGGTTTTTCCCTTCTCGGTCAAAACGTACTCCTCCTTGTATGAGGCGACGAACCCGAAATTTTGCATTTCCCGCAAACTGCTTCTTATTTTATATAATGGTGTCTCCAGACTCCTGGCTACTTCTTCCGGAGTTTTAGGAGTTTTCAATGAATCCAACAGTTTTTTTGCCGATTCAGTTATTGTGCCGTCTGAATTTAAACAAGCCATCCGGTTCTCCTTTTATAGATTTTTTTTACAAAAATACCAATCCGTGCACTCACCTTCTTTTCCTGTCATTCGCTCTTCAGCCATTTCCTGTGTCTGTGGTGGAGGAATGATGAGCTTATCACCCGGCAGCCAATTTGCAGGGGTTGCTAACCCATGTTCATCGGTGGTCTGCAGCGCTTTGAGTAAACGCAGAATCTCCTCTGTATTGCGTCCTGTTGTTAGAGGATAATAAATGATTGCACGAATGATTTGTTTATCATCAATGATAAAAACGCAACGCGAGGTTTCCGTCTGGCTTTCCTCCGGCATGATCATGCCGTATTTTTGTGCCACATCTTTATTTAAATCTGCTATTATGGGAAAGTCAATTTTCTGCCCCATTTTTTCTTCAATATTTCTCACCCAGGCGATATGTGAATAAACACTGTCGATACTCAAACCGAACAACTCACAATTTAGCTCACGTAGTTTCGGGTGCATTTGAGCAAACGCCATAAATTCGGTGGTGCAAACCGGGGTAAAATCAGCCGGGTGTGAAAACAGGATCACCCAACTGCCTTTAAAGTCTTCGAGTCGTAACGTACCCTGGGTTGTAACTGCTTCAAACTGCGGTGCCGGTGAACCGATTCGCGGTAAGCCGACAACAGCCTCTTCTTCCTTTTCAATCAAGGAATCCATAATTGTTCCTCCTTTTCAAATTTATGTGATTCATTACTACCATATATTAAATCATTTTTTCGACATCTATTTGAAATGCTTTGGGCGTATGATCCGGATCGCATTCACCCTCCAAACAGGAAATATCATTCATCAAGGCATCGGCTTTTTCCTTTTTTACAAGCGCAAAATACATAGTCGAATACAACGGCACATCCTTATCCAGTGACCACCAGCCATAGCGTTTTATCGTGTCCGTTGTATGACCGGTTATTTCAAGCTCACTATAAATTTTAATGTCATGTTTCTCAAAGACCTTTCGCACGTGATCCCGGTAAGCCATGAGGCTCATTACGCCAATTAATTTCATGTTGGTTCTCCTCAATTAATAAATCAAATCGACAGACGTCACGACAATTCGTAAACAGGGTTCTATTGCACACGCATTTATATAGTGCTTTAGTTCACCGACAATGCCCTCTAATTGTTTGTCATCGGGAAATACAATGAAGATATTCGTCTGCCAGGACATATCTTTGCCGTAGCTGCCTTTCGGTTTGAACTTTGTGGCCACCATGCCAGGTTCATGGATAAATCCTTCGAGATCGTAATGATGAAGCATGTGTTGAATATCTTCGATTAATGCTTCACTGCAATAAATTGTGATTTGTTTCATTTTTTTCTCCACGATTTAAAACGGTTCTGTTGCGAACCGGTTGTTCGTTTACGCATCCTTTTTGTCCTCGGATTCCGGATAGTTTTTCCGTTCAACCAGATAGTAAATCAACGGCACCATACCCAGAGTTAAGGCTGTGGAAGCAACCGTTCCCCACATCAGTGAAATTGCGAGACCCTGGAAAATCGGGTCAAATAAAATGACCACCGCGCCGATTGCCACCGCGCCTGCCGTTAGCAGAATAGGACGCGTTCTCACCGCACCCGCTTCGACGATGGCCTGCTTAAGCGGAACACCGTCTTCGAGTCTAATGTGAATGAAATCGATCAGTAAGATGCCGTTACGCACCATAATTCCAGCCAACGCAATCATACCGATCATGGATGTTGCCGTAAAGAACGCACCGTGTATCCAGTGACCGGGAATGATGCCCACCAGGCTCAATGGAATGGCAACCATCATAATCAGCGGTACTTTGAATGACTGGAACCAACCAATAATTAGCATATAAATAATAATTAAAACAATTCCAAAAGAGATCCCTAAGTCGCGAAATACTTCGTACGTGATCTGCCATTCCCCATCCCATTTTACAGCCGGTTTTTCTTCAAGAAACGGTGCTTTCGTATATAATGGGCTAATATGCACGCCATCCGGAAAATCCAGTTTAGCGATTTTTTTATCCATTTCAAGGAGTGCGTAAACAGGGCTTTCCACTTTGCCGGCTACATTTCCGGTAACATACACCACACGCTTGAGGTTTTTACGAAAGATGCTTTTGTCTTCGATGGTTTTCTCTACTTTCACCACATCGGCGATGGGAATCATCTTTCCGTTTCTGGATATGACCGAGACATTTTTCAAATCACGTATGGAAGACCGATTCTTCCGGTCCAGGCGCAATTGAATTCCAACGGGTTCAAGTTCATTTTCATCATGCAGGAGTCCAACGTCGGAACCGGCAAGCGCAATTCGCAGTGTCTGAGCAATTTGTTGGGTATTTACGCCTGTCAGCGCAGCTTTTTCCTTATCCACCACCATTTTATAGACCGTCTGGTCATCTTCAACCAGCCAGTCAATATCCACAACTCCCGGTGTATTTTCGAAAATAGATTTTATTTTCCGGGCAACGTCGATTTGAGTCTTGTAATCCGGGCCATAAACTTCCGCCACCAAAGTGGCCAATACGGGCGGGCCCGGCGGAACTTCAGCGATTTTCACCCTTGCGTTATACTTTCGAGCGATCTCCTGAACCCCGGGCCGGACCCTTTTTGCTATGTCGTGACTCTGGGCATCGCGGTCCTCTTTTTCTACAAGATTGACTTGAATGTCTCCTACTGTATTTCCCCGCCGCAGGTAGTAATGTCTCACCAATCCGTTGAAATTTATGGGGGCGTTGGTCCCCACATAATATTGATAATCTTTAACTTCAGGTTCATTTTTCAGATAATTCGCAATGTCTTTTGTCACACTTGCGGTCTGTTCTAACGTGGTGCCTTCCGGCATATCCACAATAACCTGGAATTCGCTTTTATTGTCAAACGGCAGCATTTTGACTTCGACAACTTTCAGAAACAGCAAACTCACAGAAATCAAAAGAAGCAGAGTGCCACCCCCGATAACCAACCAGGCTTTTTTCGTATTTTCAAGCAGAGGCGCCAGGGTCTTCTGATAGAGTTTGAAAATAGTCGTCTCCTCAAGTACATATTCCTTTTCATGCACATCTGCCTTCAAAAACCGGTACGCGAGCCAGGGCGTAGCGATGAGTGCAACCAACAATGAAAACAATGTCGCCAGGGATGCACCAATGGGCATGGGACTCATGTACGGCCCCATGAGCCCGGACACAAAAGCCATCGGCAACATGGCGGCAACAACCGTAAAAGTCGCTAAAATAGTCGGGTTGCCCACCTCATTGATGGCTCCCACCGCAGCCTGAAGGGGCGGGAGTCTGCGCATGGAAAAATGCCGGTGCACATTCTCCGCAACGATAATGGAGTCGTCAACCACAATACCGGTCACAAAAATCAGGGCAAACAACGTCACACGGTTCAATGTGTAACCGAGCATGTAATAGACAAAAAGGGTTAAGGCGAATGTAATTGGCACGGACATAAAGACCACCATGCCGGCGCGAAACCCCATAAACAGTGCGACCACAATCGTCACCACGACAATTGCCGCGAGTAAATGTTCAAGCAATGTTCCCACTTTGTCAGCCGCTGTTTTGCCGTAATCTCTCGTTTCGGTCACATGAATATCAGCGGGAATGAGATGACCTTTCAGAGCGTGAACTTTGTCCAATATTTTCTCAGCCACTTTCATGGCGTCAGCACCCTTACGTTTGGCAATGGAAATGGTTACCGCCGGATATTCGACATTTACACCTTGTCCATCACCGACCAACTCTTTACGGCTCGCTGCACCGAGACCAAAGAAAACATAATTTTGCAGATCTTCCGGGCCGTCTTCAATTCTGGCAACGTTTTTCAAGTAAACGGGATTATTCCCGAAAACGCCGACCACGAGATTCTTTACGTCCTGGATATTTTCCAGAAATGCTCCGGTCTCAACAAGGTAGTCCTGATTCCCTGTTTCAAAATTACCAACCGTTAGATTTTGATTCGCTCCCTGTATTTGCTGCGCTATTTGCAACGGGTCGATATGATAAGCGCGCAATTGAGCCTGTTCCAGGATAATGCGGATTTTTCTTTTGGCGCCGCCGGTCAACTCAATTTCCGATACTTTGTTGATCTTTTTAATTTCATCCGCCAGTTCCGCACTGATACGCCGCAACTGATACCCATCGTAGTGCTCACTCCAGAGCGTTAAGGTCAATACAGGAACATCATCGATGGATTTCGATTTCATAAGCGGCAAGATCATCTGTCCACCCGGCATCTTATCCATATTTTTCAAGATGACAGTCCACAGTTTCACCAGACTGTCTTCGGTATTTTCGCCGACAAAGTAACGCACCGTTATCAAAGCAAAATTCGGCATAGATGTAGAATAAACATATTCAACACCATTGATTTCAGTAATAATTTTTTCCAGAGGTTTTGCGATTCTTTCTTCAACTTCTTTTGCACTTGCACCGGGATAAGGGACATAAAGATCAACCAGCGGCACAACAATCTGAGGTTCCTCCTCCCGTGGCGTGAGATAAGTGGCAAAGACACCGATCATCAACGCAGCAATCATAAGAAGAGGCGTAAGCTTAGAATCGATAAATGCATTGGCGATGCGCCCTGCAATTCCGACTTTCATTGGGTCACCTCCACACTTTGTCCATCCAAGAGTTGACTTTTACCCTCTACCACGATGCGGTCACCGGGATTTATGCCCGTGAGGACTTCCGTCTGACCATCGTAGTCTCTACCTGTGCGAATCCAGCGCAGGATCGCTCTGTTTTCTGCATTAACCACATAGACTCCCACCAGTTGCCCCCGTCTTATGATCGCATTGTCGGGAATCAACAGGCTGGCATTATCATTCTGACGAATGGATATCCGGGCAAACATCCCGGATTTCATTCTGCCATCGCGATTGTCCATAAGTATTTGAATATCGAACTGCCGGCTCATGGGGTCGCCGGACGGAACAATCTTATCAATGGTTCCCTGTAATTGTGTACCGGCGGTTCCGGCTTTCGAGGCTCCAACCGTGACAAACACCGGCATGCCCAAACGCAATGCATCCACTTCACTTTCGGGAACCTTTGCCACAATTTTCATTTTGGTGGGATTTTCAATTTGCAGAATAGGTTGGCCGGGATTTGCCATATCCCCTGCCTGCACCATTTTACGCCCCACAATCCCTTCAAAAGGTGCGGAAATATTGGAATATCTTAAAATTTCATCCACCTCCACTTTCATTTTTTCCGTGGTTATTTTCTGGGCTTTTGCCGCTGCATAGGCGGAACGCATATCATCGAGCTCTTTCTGTGTTGCAGCTTTCTTTGCAAACAGGCTTTCGATTCGTTTTAGGTTTGTTTCCATGTTTTGAAAATGCACGGTCGCTGCTGCAATTCCGGCTTCAGCCTGAGCTCGTTTTGCTTCTAAATCCTTGCTACGTAGCTTTACGAGCGTATCTCCTTTTTTGAACGACTCTCCTTCAGCAAAATTAATTTTTTCGACCCATCCCATAATTTTGGTTGAAAGCCGCACCTGTTCTACCGGTACCACAGTACCAGAATAACTGGTTTGGGAGCTTACGGGTTGCACTTTTGCTACGATGGTTTTTACCGATACCGGTTTGGTCAAATCTCTTTCAGGCTTCTCACCTCCTCCACAGGCAACGAGAAAAAAAACGGATACTGAAAGTAAGATTCCGGCTAAACGATTTATCATTTCGACTCTCCTCAATTTGTTTTTCATGTTTGATTTACTCATCAATTCCCAGGGCATAACGCAACTGGCTCTTTGCCACGTTATAATCGTACTTTGCTTTTAAAAACCGCACATTTGCGTTGGTGTAAGCGGCTTCTTTATCCAGCAGATCAGAGGTTTTTTCCAGCCCTTGCTTGTATCGTTCTTCCGTAATGCGAAGGCTTTCGGCAGCCTGTTTAACCGCAGTTTTCGAAACAGCCAGCCGGCCTTCGGCTTCCGTTATCCCCCTTTTCGCCTGACGAACTTCCATTTTTGCTTTTTCATTGGCTTGACGAAGTTGAATTTCCGCCTCTTCCTTTTTGGCTGCGGCTTGTTTACTGCGGCCAAATTTCCCAAACCCCTCAAAGAAATTCCACTGGAGCTGTGCGCCGTAAATCCAACTGGAATTACCTTTATTAAACGCATCCGCCGCGTTCCATTCCACCGTACCAAACGCATTCAACCTGGGCACCCAACTGCTGCGTTTCATCCACAGATTTCTCGAAGCCGCCTTGGTTTGAAAACGAATGGCTCTTAAGTCGGCGCGCAGCGCACTGAGATTTTTTTGCTTCATGCTATGGGACGAGCCATCCGGCAGGGTCAAACTATCCGTCGGAACAAGCGTTGTATTCTCCTCTTCCAACCCCATGAGAAATTTCAATCCATCATTTGTGTTGGCGACCTGATGTTTGGCCGTAATCAACTGTTCCTCAAGCTCAGCCAAACGAACTTCCGCACCCAAATAGTCCGCCTGGTTGATCAATCCCTGTTCGAAAGCAGCTTTGGCATTATCACGATGTGAACGCGCCGAAGCCACGGCTTTTTCAAATGCCCGCACATTTTCATTTGTCAAAATCAAACCGTAATATGCTTTTCTAACATTAAGTAAAATGGTTTCTTCAACCCGCCTGGCAGCTTCTTTTCGAGCTTTAACGGCCAATCCTGCAGCAGATTTTCCTAAAATCGCGTCAAAATTCAATACCGGCTGCTGAATCTGGAATGAGGTCGTAAAATTTTCAAATGCATCCGGATTATTCAACGACGACAAAGCGAAGTCCTGCTGTGCAAAAATAGCTTGTTTCAGTTTGAACCCGAAGACATTCACCGGGTCGTTGGTTTTCGCATAATTCTCAGAAATAGACAATCTCGGTAAAAACCCACTCAGACTTTCGAGACTCTGCCCCCGCGCATGTTTCACCTGACTTTTAGCAATCAGCACCTGGTAACTTTTTGCCCGGGCAATTTCCAATGCTTCTTTTAAAGATAAAGCCCGAACATTGTTTTCCTGAGAAAAGACAAAAGGCGCCATTCCGAACAGAGTAAAAAATATCATTAATTTAGGATATTTCATGAAGAGCTCCTTCGTTAATTCTATATCTTGGTTTCAGCACAATCATTCAAAATTGTTTGTAAATATGATGCAGCTAAGACAAAAAGGATACAATTATTTTTTTTGAAGCAGCAATGTGGCTTAATCCAATGAAGTGAGGTCAGTCATTTCAACTACGCGATCACTGCGCAGGTGATAGTGCATTGGCTGGTGCTTTTACCTAAAAAACAAACGACATCGTTGCGAAAAAGTTGAATAAAGAAATTTACAGGAAGGAAGACAAGGCCGACTCAGGCACTGCACTTCTTCTCAATCTGCTTTCCTTCCTGTTGAAGACGTTGCAGCCACAAATAATATTGTGGTTTATTACGTTAGGAATTCTCCAGGTCAATTCATTTTCACCCTTAAATTTGGTGAGAAAAAATATTTCTTAATCATCGTCATCCAGAGTCCGATACCGGCTAAGAACGCCACAAAGAAAATGAGCATTACGCTCCATTGCGTGTGAATAGCAAAATGAGCCGGTTTAAAATAGTCTGCCAAATAGGCATCGCGCAGAATTTCACGCATGGTTGTCATGAGTATCACCACCAGTGCAATAATTCCAGACGAAAGATAGATCCCTTTGCGCGGATCATCGTTACGCAATGCGTCGGACATGATGAAAATCGCTGCCAGCCCACCCATGATCCCCAATAGCAACGCAACCGTCGCAACCATATTTCCTCCCATAAAAAGCATCATCTTCTCTCCGGGTAAACTCACCAGAAACCACAGCCCCACCATAAACTGTACCATTGTCAGGTACAGAAAAGATTTGCCACCGAATTTAACCAGAAAGCGTGCATACACATTATTTTTTTCCCAGCGAAAAATTCCCAAATAAGCAATGAACAATCCCCCCACCGCAATAGCAGCGACAAAGAAATGCAGGAATCTCGGAATAAGGGTTTGCTCATCCAGGTTCAAATTCCAACCATTGGGATCGGCGAAATATTTTGCAGACCACTTTTCCGGCGATGACATGAGCATCACATTGTTGCTGAAAATAAATCCAACGATGAATATCAATAAAATGCTACTCAGCAACACCCAGCCAACGGCGCCGGGCATGGATTTTTGTTTAAAGGAGACGAGATAAAAACCGTAATACGCGAGGGTAATAAGAATGACAACGAAAAACCACGGCCAGGCCATAATGACAGAGGACGTATAAAAATATTGGCCGTAAAGTACCTGCAGAAAAAGTAACGGCGGAATGCCGAGGGTAATGGTGGCAGCCAAAAGCGACGGCACCGTATGCGTAACATCCCGGAACAAGCGTTGATAATTTTCTCCCTGCCCCCGACGAAATTTAGCAAAGGCAGCCAGGATTCCACCACCAAACATAAAATTCATGGCGATTATATGCAGAACAAATGTTACAACGAGCAACAGTTTAAACAACCAAAACGGCGCGGGTAACGGAATCGGATCAATCACCGGAATAAACATTTGCGGTTCCATGCTTAATCTCCTACGTTACTGGTTTCTGAAAAATTTCGACGAATCCATTCTGCCAGGGCCGTCCTTTCATGTTGCGTCAGTTTCAAATCCGGCATTCGCAGATACATGGCCGACAGGTCGTCCAAAAGTTCTTCGATAGTTTCTTCATCTTCTTCTTTCAAAGCACCGATGATCGCATCGTTCGCATCCGCTTTGTGGCAGGAAACACAGTACCGATTAAAAACCATTTCACCGGTCATTTCGGATTCAGGAATTTCTTTTGCCGGACTGATGCTGGAAATATAGTGCGCCAGGGCCTCTCTTTCCTGTTCCGTTCCGGAAAACGGCGGCATGACGCCATTATACATTAAGTCCAGACTACCGAGCATTTTGTAAATGGTACTTTCATCCCAATTCCGCTTCCCCACGCGGCCTTTTAATCCTCTGTACGCATCCACTGTATGACAGGTCTGACATTCAACTCTGAAAATTTCACGACCCACCTCCGATTTATTTTCTTCTGTAATCGTGCGATGCCGAACCCATTTTGCCGTTTTCAAAACTCCGGCCCGGGTGATATTTTCCACCGTAAAACCACCATCTCCCGGCATAGGCGTTTTGTAAAGAGAGTTGCCATACATATAATTTGAAATGATGTACGGTTTGCGAATGGACTCCCGGATAAATTCAAATCCCCACATGGTAAAATAGGCTGAGAGAAACACAAGCAGACTGAATAAAATGGTTACTTTTTTCGGCAGGATAAAAGCGAAAATGCTCAACACAAAGGTTATGCTTGCAAATATCAAAATAATTCCGGTACTGCGAGTCGCCGTAGGCATGCCTCCTGTAGAACTGGCCCACATTTCAGCAGGAATATTATGAATGTACCACATTGCAATAAAAGGTAAAACGATGAACGCCGGCACAATCCAGGAGGCGCCCCATTTCACAAGTTTTCCCTTCAGATCAGAATCTTTCTGCAAACTGGCTGTGATCAGTGCATAAATCCCGGCGAGCGCTAATGAAAATGCAAAACGGATAAAAAGCGACGGGAAGTACGTCGGGTTAAAAAAGCCGGCCCAGAAGTCATGATTCTCAACCCAGCTCCCGGAGGTGAGCATAAAGGTTATAATACCGTTGATAATGACCATGCTGGCAAAAGCGCACAGAAAATAAATCCACCCAAACCAAACGTGCGTTTTCCGGTCCAACTTTTCCCAGCCGTATAAATACAACAGAGATGCAGTGATTTCCAGAAAAAAGAAAACCCATTCCAGCGCCCAGGCCCAGACATACGCGTGAATAAGTGTACTGGTGCCCGAAGGACTGGTGAGGCTAATGACAAACCAGATACCGACGCCACTCACGGCGCCGAAAACGACCGTCAGCAACACGAAAAATTTCGTGTGCTTTTTCAGCCAGTCCAGTAAACCCATGTTGTTTTCCCGGTACGCTTTCCTCTCCGTTAAAACCAAAAACAGTCCGCCTCCCACCGCAAAATGGGAAACGAACACGTGCGTAATTGAAACAAGCGCGACCAGGATACCAGCTCCAAAGGAGACATCCCAGACCGGGTAATTCATTTTTGTCCTCCAGAATTCATTTATCGATACATTTTTAAATAGTCCCAATTAGCCCAAAAGCACCACATCAAGTATATAAACTCAGCAACAATAATCAACAACAATCGGATCGTTTCATGGGAATTATTCAGACGTGCGAGACGTGTGGAGACGTGCGACGCTCCTCGGAGGTGCGTCGCACGTGGCATTCTAA